>DATKNQ010000214.1:0-4425 GCA_035541265.1 Bryobacteraceae bacterium | reverse complement strand
GCGGGCTTGTCAAGGCTGCTGCGCTGGCAACTCTATGGCGTGAGCAATCTTGATCTGGCTGCCTACCTGGGCGCGATCGGGGTGTTTGTCGTCACGGCCGCCATCGCCGCGCTGTGGCCCGCGCGGAAAGCGCTGCGCGTCGACCCGATGCGCGCCCTGCACTACGAATAGAACCATACCTGGCGAACGAGCGGAGCGTCGGACTTATACGGTGACATCTACCAGCGACGCCCACAGCATATTCCCGCGCACCATCAAGCTGGTGCGCTTCAAACGTTGCAGGTGCAGTTCCCGGGCGCACTCCGGAAGTGGATTGATCAATCGTAGTTAGATCGCGCGCTATCGCCCCGCGTGCTTACTACTCTCGCCATCCTTTTCCAGCAACTCCCGCACCTTGCGCAATAGTTCCGTTGGAGTGAACGGCTTCTGGATGAATGCCGATGCGGCGGGGAGCAGGCCGCCGTGGACCGCCGCGCGGTCCGTATAACCGGACATGAAAAGGACCTTCATCGCCGGACGCTGGGGTGCCAGGCTCTCGGCCAGATCGCGCCCGCCCTCCTTGGGCATGACTACGTCCGTGATCAGCAGATGAATCGTGCCTTTGTGCTCGCGCACAACGCGCCGGGCCCCCACCGCGGAGGCTGCGTCGAACACTTTGTACCCTTGGCCGCGCAATGTATCCCGAACCAGTTTGCGGACGGATTCCTCGTCCTCCACCAGCAGGATCGTCTCGTAGCCATGCGCTGCATTCGCTAATGGCGCATCGGGCTGCAATGTGGCCGGCTGATCTACGCGCGGCAGCAGCACTTTCACCGAAGTGCCTTTGGCGGGCTCGCTATACACGTCCACGCCGCCGCCGCTTTGTTTCGCGATACCGAAGACCGAGGTGAGGCCCAAGCCCGTGCCCTTGCCCTTGGCTTTGGTGGTGAAGAACGGCTCGAACAGATGCGCACGCGTCTCCGCGTCCATACCGGCCCCGTTATCGCTCACCACCAGGGCCACGTATCTGCCCGGCTTCATCGCGATGTGCGTGGACACGTAGGCTTCGTCCAGCAACACGTTGCGCGTTTCAATCGTCAGAATCCCGCCGTGCGGCATCGCATCGCGCGCGTTCACCGCCAGGTTCATCACCACCTGTTCGATCTGTCCGGAATCCGCGTTGATCCGTCCCAAGTCCTGACCCGGCACGAAGCGCAGGTCTATATCCTCGCCGATCAACCGCCGCAGCATAGGGTCCAGCCCGGCGAGCAGTTGGTTGAGATCCAGAATCTTCAACTGTTGCACCTGGCGGCGGCTAAACGTCAGCAATTGGCCGGTCAATGCAGCGGCGCGCTCGCCGGCTTTCATAATCTGCTCCACCGCGGAATAATTCCGGTCGCCCGGCGGCAGCGAGTTCAACAGAATGTGGCTGTAGCCGTTAATGATCGTGAGCAGATTATTGAAGTCGTGCGCGATGCCGCCGGCCAGCATGCCCACCGCCTCCATCTTGGCCGATTGGCGCAACTGCGCTTCCAGTTGGTTGCGCTGCGTGACGTCCTGCAACACCGACAAAACCGCCTGCCGGCCACTATAAGTGATCGTGTGCGAGGCGACTTCGACTTCGATGACGCGGCCATCCTTCAGTCGATGGCGCCATTGCGTGGGCACCGCCAAGCCGCTCGTTTGGGCCACGGCTGCCCGCAACCGGCCCACGTCTTCGGGAGGACGAATGTCGGCCAGCGTCATCTTCAGGAACTCCTCGAGGGAATACCCGTAGTGCGCTACGGCCGCCTGATTCACCTCCAGGAAACCTAACGTCTCCCGGTCAAACACCCACATCGGCAGCGGGTTGTCCTCAAACAGCAGCCGGAACTTCACATCCTTTTGGTTTAGGAGTTCTTTCGCAGCCATGCACCCTACCTACCGAGCCCCGTCCCGTTCTCAGGATAATCAATCACCGCAAAGATCACCAAACATTCAACCAAACGCTAGTAATCTTTTACACAATAACACCCCGCCAGTGTTGCTGGGCGCGTATATTTGCGCGGCAATCGCCCCTCTGCGGAATTCAAGGAACGGTTGCGTCCCGCATCCCGCGCGGGTTCATCTGGAACTTGGCATAATCGATCAATGGATTTCGCCCTGAATTCGAATCTCAGCCGGCGGCGGTTTCTGGCACGCGCCTCCGCCGGTGGCGCGCTCGCCTTCTCCATGCGCCGTGCTCCCGCGGCCGAGGCTGATCTGATGCCGCTCTTCGCCGAGGCGGACAAACGCCACGGGGAAGCTGTCGCGCGGCTGCAGCGCTGGATCCGCCAGCCCTCCATCGCCGCTGAGAATCGTGGCATGCGTGAAGGCTGCGAGCTGCTCCTGAGCCTGCTACTCGACGCCGGTTTCGACACGGCCGTGAAGGTGCCGACCGATGGCCATCCCGGAGTCTTCGCTACACTCGATGCCGGCGCGCCGCGCACGGTGGGCATCTACTTCATGTACGACGTCAAGCAGGCCGATCCGTCCGAGTGGTCCTCGCCGCCCTTCGAGGCGCGTATCGTCGAACGGCAGGGCGTCGGAAAAATCCTGGTCGGCCGCGGCGCCGTAAATCAGAAAGGTCCGGAAGCGACGTGGCTGGCCGCGCTACACGCCTTTAAAGGCGCGGGCCGGAAGCTGCCGGTGAACCTCGTCTTCGTCGCCGAAGGGGAAGAGGAGATTGGCTCTCCGCATTTTCCGCAGGTGATCCATCGGCCGGACATTTTCGCGGCGCTCAAGAAATGCATCGGCGTGTATATGCCGATGCCGATGCAGGCGCTGGACGGTACGGTGACCATCAACCTGGGCGCGAAGGGCGTGATCGAGTGCGAAGTGGTTTCAAGCGGCGAGCGGTGGGGCCGAGGCCCGCGGCAGGATTTGCATTCCAGTAACGAGGCGCGCGTCGATAGCCCAGCGTGGCACTTGGTGCAGGCGTTGAACACGCTGGTGGGAGCCGACGGCCACACGCCGGCGATCGATGGTTTTTTCGAAAAAGTCCGCCCTCTGAATGCGGAAGAAAAGGCCTTGATCCGGGAAGCATCGAAGCGCGAAAGCGAAGCGCTGGCCATGCAGCAGCAGGGCGTGGAGCACTGGGTTCACAACGTCGATTGGCTGGAGTCGCTGGAACTGCTGGCCGGACAGCCGACGGTGAACATCGAAGGGCTGGTGGGAGGCTACACCGGACCGGGCGGCAAAACGATTCTGCCGCATCGCGCGGTGGCCAAGCTCGACCTGCGCCTGGTGCCGGATATGACCGCCGCGGACACGCTCGCCAAGCTAAAGGCGCACCTGGCCAAGCGCGGGTTCGGCGATATCGAAGTGAACATGACCGGCGGCTACGATCCCACCACCACGCCGCGCAACTCTGCCCTGATCAACGCGCAGGCTACGGTGTATCGCCGCCACGCAGTCGAGCCCGTGTTCTGGCCGCGTCTGGCGGGGTCGTGGCCCGGCTACGTCTTCACTGGCGAGCCCTTGAGGCTGCCGGCCGGCCATTTCGGACTCGGCCACGGCAACGGCGCGCACGCGCCCAATGAATATTACGTGATCGAGTCGGCTAATCCGAAGGTCGCGGGGATCGACGCCGCCGTGCACTCACAGATCGAATATCTTTACGAACTGGCGGCTTCCTGATGCAGCTTACGTAAATTTGACCGGCCGGCCGTGAGACATCGGCGTAATACAAATCGCACCGTTGATGTTGTGAAGATCGATGTAGGTGCCGCCGCCCTTGAGCACGCCATGTAGCTGGCTGCCGGCGGCGTGGTTCCGGCTGACCGGGATGCCGAAGTCGTTGTCGATGCCGCCGGTGACGTTCCGCGCATTGAACTCCGCGCCGGCATCGTAAGGGATCGCCAGCGAGATCTCGCCGTTCACCGAATTCATCGAGATCATCCGGGCATCTTCCAGGTGGTCGAAACTGGCTTCCAGCCTGCCATTGACCGTGGAAAGGCGGGCGTCACCCGCAATCTTCTGCGCGCGCACCGTGCCGTTTACCGACGACGCCGTGACGCCCCCGCTGACGCCCTCGATGTCCACGGCGCCGTTGATCAGCTTAATGTCGCTCAAACGCGCGTGGCGCGGGACCATCACGTGAAACTCCACACTGCCGGGATTGCTGTTGGTGTCGTCTTCGTAGCGCGTGCGGATGCTGATGGAGTCGGTGCCCGCATCCACCAGGATGCGGGCCTCGTTCAACTGGCCTTGGCTCGCGGCGCGCTTCACGGCTTCGATGCGCACTTCATTGCGGTCCCAGGCGCGGATGTGCACGTCACCGTTGATGTTCTCAAGTGAAACCCGGCCGTGCGCGGAAAGCGCGTAGACGTGGCTGGACTCTTGATGGAAACCACCGCCTGCCGGCACGCTTAACACGCCTGCCAGCGCCAACAGGGCATACTTGAGTAGCATTCTCCCTCCTGTGGC
>DATKNQ010000213.1:0-2288 GCA_035541265.1 Bryobacteraceae bacterium | reverse complement strand
AACCCGGTGGGCATCACCATCAATCCCACGACTGGAGAATTGTGGGCGTCTGTGAACGAGCGCGATGGCCTGGGCGACAATTTGGTTCCCGATTACATCACGCACGTCCAGGAAGGCGGCTTCTACGGCTGGCCGTGGTTCTACATGGGCGGGCATCAGGATCCGCGCCAGCAGGGCAAGCATCCAGAATTGCAGAACAAAGTGATCACGCCCGATGTCCTGCTGCAGCCGCACAACGCCTCGCTCGAAATGACCTTCTATGAGGGCCAACAGTTCCCGGCCGAATATCGCGGCGATGCTTTCGCAGCCGAGCACGGCTCCTGGAACAAGTCCGTTCGTGTGGGCTACGAAGTCATCCGCGTGCCGATGAAGAACGGCCATGCCACGGGCAATTATGAAGACTTTTTGACCGGCTTCGTGACGCCCGATGGTGGCGTGTGGGGACGCCCGGTTGGCGTCGCGGTCGCGACGGACGGCTCGCTCATCGTGACCGACGACGGGTCGAACACCGTCTGGCGCGTGAGTTACTGATACAATCCCGGTGATGAGAATCACCGCTATCGATACATACATCGCAGGCAACCCTTGGAAGAATTGGGTATTCGCCAAAGTCTCCACGGACGAAGGCATCCACGGCGTGGGCGAAGGCACCGTGAACTGCTTTGCCAAGACCGTCGAGGCTGCCATTCACGAGTTGACGCCGCTGGTGATCGGCATGGATCCGTTCCAGGTCGAGACCATCTCGCAGCGGCTGATTCGGGATGTGTACACCGAGGGCGCTCAGATTCACATGTGCGCGGTGGCGGCCATCGAGATCGCGCTGTGGGACATCATCGGCAAGGCCTGCAATCAGCCTATTTATAACTTGTGGGGCGGGCAGTGCCACGAGAAGCTGCGCGCGTACGCCAACGGCTGGTATCGCGGGCCGCGCACGCCCGAGATGTTCGCCGCCAAAGCGAAGACGGTGGCCGCGCGCGGATACACCGCGCTCAAGTTCGACCCGTTTGGGGCCGCCTGGCGCTACCTTTCGCGCTACGATTTCGACCTGGCGGTAGACATCATCCGCGCGGTGCGCGATGCCGTCGGGCCATCCGTTGACCTGTTGATCGAGGCGCACTGCCGCTTCAACGTGGCTACGGCCGTGGAGTTCGCCGAGGCGATCCACCAGTTCCGTCCGGCGTGGTTTGAGGAGCCGGTGGCGCACACCAACATCGCGGCCATGGTGGAAGTGGCGCGGCGCAGCCCGGTGCCGATTGCCACTGGCGAGAGTCTCTCCACAAAGCAGCAGTTCGCCGAGTTATTGAAGCACGACGTGGTGAACATCCTGCAGCCGGAGCCGCTCAATCTCGGCGGGCTGTTTGCCGCGCGCAAGATCGCCGACATGGTGGACGCGCACTTCGGCATGATCGCGCCGCATAGCGCGCAGGGTCCGGTGTGTTCGGCAGCCTGCGTGCAACTCAACGCATCGCTTCCGAATTTCTTCATTCACGAATTGTTCGACGAGTTCAACGAGCCGTGGGAGCAGGATATCGTGACGAATCCCGTGCACCAGGTGAATGGCTACATCGAAGTTTCCGGCCGGCCGGGACTGGGCATCGATCTGAACATCGAAGAGATCGTGAAGCACCCTTATCGCCAGGAGAACTATCTGCCGCTGTTCAAGCCAGGATGGGAGAAACGGCAACGGCAGGTGCAAGGCGCGCCGGGCACAGGCGATTGAAGTGCGGGCAGGTGCGGCAATGCTCGCCTTCGTGCAGCGGAAAGTCTTGATGCTCCTGTGCGTCGCGAAATTCGCGCACGGCGGCTTCGGGCGCGTTGAATAACGACGGCCGCACGTCCACCGGCACAGCGAGATTCGGCCGCAGGAAATAGATGTAAGCTTCATCCGGCGCATCGCCGGTGAGCCGCTCGACCGCCAGCGCGTACAGGCGCAGTTGCAGCGCATACTTCTCCGCGCGCGCCGGAGCTTCATCGGCCGATACGCGATCGGTCTTGTAGTCCACCAGTACGGTCTTGCCGCGATCCTCGAACCACAGGTCGATCTGGCCGCGCAGCACCATGTTTTCCACTTCCATCAAAAAATCAAATTCGCGCTCGATTGTTGTGGCGGCGCCGGCGCGGCGGCCGAGCGTGCTTTTCCGGAATAAGTCAGCGAGCCGGACCGCCTCGGGGTCGGGCGACTCCACCGCGGCGCCTGCCAACAGCGCGTGCGCCTGCAATCCGAAATCGCTGGCTGCGCCCTGCAGTTGCGGCTCGAATCCCAGGTAGCGGGAAAGGTAGTAGCGCCG
>DATKNQ010000212.1:0-3403 GCA_035541265.1 Bryobacteraceae bacterium | reverse complement strand
AATTTCGTCTAAAACGGACGGTTTGAAACTCACCATGGTGAAGTCGATCACAGGGTCGCGGGATCGGTGCCTTCCTGATCTTTCATGCGGTAGCTTTTGCCTTCGATGACGACGGTCTCGGCATGATGCAGGAGGCGGTCGAGCAGCGCGGAGGTCAGTGTGCTGTCGTGGTTAAAGATTTCCGCCCAGTGCTTGAACGCGCGATTTGAACTGATGATGGTCGGGCCGTGCTCGTAGCGCTGGCTGATGATCTGGAACAGCGCGTCGGCGCCTTGTTTGTCCACGGGCAAATATCCGAGTTCGTCCACAATCAATACGCGCGGCTTGACGTAGCGGCGCAGTTCGCGTTTGAGCCCGCCATGCGCGTATGCGGCATTCAACGAGTTGATGATATCTATCGCCGTGGCGAACAGCACCGAATGGCCGCGCAGACAGGCGGTATGGCCGAGTGCAATGCTCAGATGGGTTTTGCCCAGACCGACGCCACCGAGGAAGATCACGTTGGCCTGCTCCTCGATGAAGTTCAGGCGAAACAGGTTCTGGATCTGCAGGCGGTTGATCTTGCTGGGCCAGTTCCATTCGAACTGATCGAGCGTCTTGAGCACCGGGAACCGGGCGAGTGCGATCCGTCGGGCGATGCTGCGATCCTCGCGCCGCTGCGCTTCACCTTCGATCAGGTGAGCGAGATAGTCGACATGCGACCAGTGCTGGGCCGCCGCTTCAGTGGCCACGTCCTCGTAATGTTGCAGCACGTAGCTCATGTGCATTCCCGCGAGCTGCGTGCGTAACGGATCGGTGGCGGCTTCGCTCTCGTGCACGGCGGTGTTACGTTCCGTTTTCGTCATGGGGCTCCTCCGGTCCGTAGCGCGAGAGATCCGGTTGCGCGAGTTCGATATCCAGCAGATCCTGATGACGGAGCAGGTGCAGCGCGCCGGGTTCCGCCAGGGACCGGGCTTTCATCTCGAGGATATTGGCGATGTACTCGCAACTGAAGGCGTGGAACGTCAGGCCATCCTGCAGGGCGCGCGCGACGGCCTCGACGCCGTAGATCTCGCTCAATGCGATGATCTTGCGGACATGCTGCCGCGCATTGGTACGCCGTTGTTCAAGCCCTTCGTAATAGGCCTGAGCGTGAGGGCACAGACTCAGGAAGCGAAGCATCAACCGCTGTTCGCGCGCGCTGCGACGTTGCGCGAGCAGTGCCTTCGGATGTTCGGGATCCTCAATATCATCATGACGCTCGTAGCTGCGCACATGTCGGGCGATTAGCACATTGTCGTGATAGATACACAGCCGATCTGGCCACGCTTTGAGCGTCACGCGGGTATTGGCGTATCGGGCCGGCACGGAGTAATGGTTGGCATCCAGCGCTACCCGAAACTGACTGCTCGCGCGCGTCGTCACGATGCGCGCGACGTCGTAGGGTGACGGATTTAGCGGTTTCAGGTGGGCTTGTTCGGTCGCAAACAGATCAACGGGGCGCTGGTGCGTCTCGCCGTGGATGCGTACGTTGGCGATGGTATCGAGCCAGAGTCGGGCTGCGGGGTTGATCGCGCTGAACTCGGGGAGCTCGAGCCCGTTGAGGAGATTTTTTTTGACGTAACCCACACCGTTTTCCACCCTGCCTTTCTCGTTGCCTTTCCCTACGTTGCAGGCAACGATGTCGAACCCCCAGTGGCGCGCCGCATCGAGATAGCGCGGATTGAATACCGGAGCCTGGCCGATCAGCCGCTGCAGCACTGCTGACTTCAAATTGTCCACCATGACCTTGCGCGGACAGCCCTGGAAGGCCGCAAACGCATGCTCATGGCAAGCGAGGAAGTGCTCCATCGTCTGCGAGACGGTAAATTCCAGATACATCATCCGGCTGTAGCACAACACCATCACGAAGAACGACAGCCGCCGCCGCGTCGAGCCCACGGCAATCGAGCCGTATTCGCCCCAGTCAACTTGCGCGCATTCACCGGGGGCAAAGGCGAGCTTCAGGAACGCCTCGCGACGCGGCGGCCGGATCTTGCTCACGTAGTCGCGCACGATTGTGTAGCCGCCGTCGAAACCCACTTCGCGCAAGCGCTGGAGGATCTGCTGCGCGCTATACGGATGTGCATCGAGCCAGCGCACCACCTGCGCCTTGAACGGATCGAGCCGGCTGGGTCGCGGCGGCGATTGGCGGCGTCGATACTGGCCGGCCTTCAGCCACTTCGACACCGTTTGCGGATGCAGCCCAAGCGCGCGCGCCGTCTGCGTGATCGTCAGATGCTGCCGGTCATGGCAGTCGCAGATCCTGCAGTACGTCTCGTAATCAAGCATGGCGCTTGCCCAGGGCCGCGTGCAGCCGTTCGAGCTGCGCGGCCACGTCCGCCTGGGGCCGCGGCAGCGGCGCCGGCCCAGGCGCCGGCGCATCCAGCGCCAGCACCTGATAGATCGGTCTTCGCCAGGCGATCAGGCCGATGCGTATCAGGTCGCTGCGGGCCATCTCCAGGCGCGCCGGCGCCATCGACAGGTGCCGCGCGAGCGAGGCGTCCGCGTAGTAGCTCAGGCCCTGCGCATCGGCCACGGTGACCAGAAACAGGTACAGCGCAGCGGCACAGGCATCACAGCGCTCGATGTACCGCTCGCGCACCAGCCGGTGATCGACCCAGCTGAAGTGCGCCGGAATCTGCCGGATCCGTTCAGGGCAGATGACGTGCTTGATCGGCATGCTCACCCCTCCCGTTCAAGATGTCCTGTCCCAGTTGTAGCAACCGCCGGGTGCTGCGGACTATGTCTTCTTGTAACGGGCTATCGGTCAAATGCGCGATCAGCCCAATCAGGACGGCCGGTTGCGCCGCCAAGACTTCTTGTAACGCACTCGCCGCCAAATCCTCTGATTTCTCTTGCATTTCAATCACTTGCACGTGGCAGTCATCTTGTAACGCCGCGGTCGTCGCGGCGCCGGCGCGACGACCATACCCCGGATGCTCGGCGCGCCAGCGCTGCACGCGCGCGACTTGCTCGGCGCCGCGGAAATAGTCGCGGTTCTCGGGTTTGGCCAGCCACCGGCGTTGACTGGCTGCCTTGCTCGCCCGACGGCACGCCGCTTCAGAGCAATACTCCTGGTGCCGCACATTGCGCGGGTCAGGCAGGAACCAGGTTCCGCAATTCAGGCACTTACGCTTTTGTTGTTGGCGCTTCATGGACCGGCCCCTCCCTGGGGCCGATCATGCGCCGCACGGCGCATAGCGCGCCCGAAGAACACGCCAGGCAAGGCGTACCGCAAGAAGACCGGGGAAGAAGACGGACCGGAAGAAAAGTCAGGCCGGAAGAAAAGCCAGCTTTTAGAGAGATGACTTCGAAGAAAAAACACGAAGAAAAGACACTTTCACACCGTCAGTTTTTGACGACTTTCAGGTTGCCGATGACA
>DATKNQ010000211.1:0-40529 GCA_035541265.1 Bryobacteraceae bacterium | reverse complement strand
CTTGGCGGGTTCCCGCAGAACCGCCGTGGCGCTGGCGGGCAGCTTGTCGGCACCGGCGAGCATCAGGCTCACCTGCCAGAGCTGCGTCTCGCTCAGAGAGCGCTTATAGCCGGGCATGCCGGTGAGGCGGATGCCGTTCGCGGCTTTCCAATACGTCTCGCCCGCGGGATCGTCGGTGACGCCATGGCCCGTGAACAACTGCGGCGGATGCGGGAACATGCCCTTGGCGATGGCCGTTTCCGCCTGGCCCGGCAAGCCGTGGCACACCGCGCAATTCGCCCGATACACGCGCGCGCCGGCCACCAGGTTGGTTTCGTCCGGCTGAATCGGCGCCTGGGTGGGCATCTCTTTGGCGATGCGCGCGTGCAGCGCCATGCCCGCCAGCCGGGCCTCGAACGGCAGGGGAGCCGAGTCGGTCGCCACCGGCGCCAGTCCCTTGCTGAAATAAAAGTACACACCGGCCGCCACGGCAGCCAACCCGAGCACGAAACCGATCAAGATTCTTTTCATCAGGCGATTCCCATCTGCTTCTGCATTTGTTCCAAAGTAACGCCCTTGGTTTCAGGGAAGGCGAACAGCACTACGAAGAATTGCAGCACCATCATGGCCGTGAAGAACGCGAAAGGCGCGGCGCCGAACTTGGACGCCATCCAGGGGAACGTAAGCGAGATGGCGGCGTTCATCACCCAGTGAGTGAAGCTGCCGAGGCTTTGGCCGTTGGCGCGCACGCGATTGGGAAATACTTCGCTCAGATACACCCAGATCACAGCGCCCTGCGAAAATGCAAACGACGCGATGAAGCCGACCAGCATCCAGACCAGCAGGTCCTGGTGGCTGTGCGAGGCAAAAACAGCGGTGGCGCCGCCCAGCGACAAGGCTAAGCCGACCGAGCCGACGAGCAGCAGCGTCTTCCGCCCGATGCGATCGATCACCGACATGGCGATCATCGTAAACAACAGGTTGGTTGCGCCGATCGCGACGGCCTGCAGGTCGCTCGACACCTTGCTGAATCCGGCTTGCGCGAATATGTCGTTCAGATAATACAGAATCGCATTGATGCCCGAGAGCTGGTTGAACATGGCGATGGTGACTGCCAGAAAAATCGGCACGCGATACTTGCGCTGGAACAAAGGCTCGTTGCCGTGGCCGTGCTCGGCATCGATCGATGTCACAATATCCTGCAGCTCGGATTCGAAATTCTCTTCGCCGGTCATCCGCAGGACCTCGCGCGCCTCCGGCACACGCCGCTGCTTCACCAGCCAGCGCGGACTGCGCGGGATGCCGAACAGCATTAGCAGGAAGAAGGCCGCGGGGATGCCCGAGACGCCCAGCTTCCAGCGCCATTCCGCCGCGCCGAATCCGCCCAGCCCGATCAGGTAGTTGGAAAAATAAGCCAGCAGAATACCGAAGACCACGTCGAACTGAAAGAGCCCCACCAGCCGGCCACGCCACTTCGCCGGAGCGATTTCGGCGATGTACATCGGGCCGAGCACGGATGAGCCGCCGATGCCCAGCCCGCCGATGAAGCGGAAGACCACCAGCGAATACCAATCCCAGGCGAAGGCGCAGCCGAGCGCAGATACCAGATACAGCACTGCCATCACGCGCAGGCTGTCGCGGCGGCCAAAGCGATCGCCCGGAATGCCGGCCAGCATCGCGCCGAAAATCGTGCCGATCAGCGCGGCGGCCACGGTTAGCCCGAGGGAGAACGGCGACAGCGCGTAGGTCACCGTGAGGGCATGCGTCGTGCCCGCGATCACTGCCGTATCGAATCCAAAGAGCAAGCCGCCGAGAGCTGCCACGATGGTGCTCTTGATCAGGTAACCGTTCAATGTCATGGCAAGGCCCGACTGTATCACAGATTCGAGCGGGCCAGCGCCGGTGTAAATTGAATAGCTGGCATCGGTATTCCTATGAGTGACGCGGCGGAGTTTCTGAAAGCGCGCGATTTCCTGCTGACGCATCGCAACGATTACGAGTATGCCTATCGGCACTTCCGGTGGCCGAAGCTCGACCGGTTCAATTGGGCGCTGGATTATTTCGATCACATGGCGCGTGGCAATGCGCGCACGGCCCTGTGGGTGGTCGAAGAGTCCGGTGCCGAAGCCAGGTTGAGTTTCGCGGAGTTGTCACAACGTTCCAGTGCAACCGCGCGATTCCTGCAAGATGCGGGTGTACGGCGCGGCGACCGTCTGTTGCTGATGCTGGCGAACGAGGTGGCCCTGTGGGAGATGCTGCTGGGGGGCGTGCAAGCTCGGCGCGGTGGTGATTCCGGCCTCCACGCTGCTGGGCGTCGAGGACCTGCGCGATCGCTTCGAACGCGGCGAAGTGCGGCACGTGGTGGCGGGCGCCGCGCAGACCGCGAAGTTTGCACCGATCGGCGGCAGTTACACACGCATCTGCGTGGGCGGCGATGCGCCGGAATGGCAGCGCTTCGAACCGCGCGGCGCGGAATTCACGCCCGACGGCATCACGCGCGCGACCGATCCGCTGCTGCTGTATTTCACGTCGGGGACGACCGCCAAGCCCAAGCTCGTACAACATTCGCATCAGAGCTATCCGGTAGGGCACTTGTCGACCATGTACTGGATAGGCCTCGAACCCGGCGATGTACACTGGAACATCAGCTCGCCAGGATGGGCTAAGCACGCCTGGAGCAGTTGGTTCGCGCCGTGGAATGCGGGTGCCACGGTGTTCACGTATAACTACTCCCGCTTCGATGCAAAGGCCGTGCTGGCGATGCTGGCCTCGAAGCCCATTAGGACGTTGTGCGCTCCGCCCACGGTCTGGCGGATGCTCGTGCAGGAGAAACTGGCGGATTATACGGTCCGGTTGCGCGACGTGGTATCCGCCGGTGAGCCGCTGAATGCCGAGGTGATTGAGCGGGTCGAGGCAGCCTGGGGAGTGACAATTCGCGATGCCTACGGCCAGACGGAAACCACCGCGATCGTAGGCAACTCGCCGGGGCAGCCGATCAAGACGGGGTCGATGGGAAGGCCGCTGCCTGGTTATCGAGTAGAACTGCTGGACAACGGAGAAATCTGCCTGGACCTTTCCGCGCAGCCTATGGGACTGATGCCTGCCTGCGGCGCCGAATCCGGCTACTACCACACGAGCGACTTGGCATCACGCGACGAGCAGGGTTACATCACTTACATCGGGCGCGCCGACGATGTGTTCAAATCTTCGGACTACCGCATCAGCCCGTTTGAGCTAGAAAGCGTGCTGGTGCGGCATCCCGCAGTGGCGGAAGCGGCCGTAGTCGCGACGCCGGATCCGGTGCGCCACACCGTCCCGAAGGCGTTCGTGCTACTGGCCGCGGGTCACACTGCGGGACCTGACCTGGCACGCGATATTCTCCAGTTCGTACGGCAAAACGTGGCGTCCTACAAGCGCATCCGCCGCTTGGAATTTGCGGAGCTGCCCAAGACGATTTCTGGTAAAATTCGCCGCGTCGAGCTGCGTGCTCTCGGGTCGCGGGAGGGCGGCACCGAGTTTCGCGAGGAGGACTTTCCAGACCTGCGTTAGCAGCCGCTACTTGCCAACCGCCCGTTTCAAAACACGCGCGGGCCAGATCAACGCTCTCGCCAGCCGGAACGCCGGCCACTTATTAATGCCGTTCATCATGGTCGAGAATTCGGTTTCCCGCTCGTACAGAAACCCGATGTGGCCGTCCCGCCTGGCCAGCAGCTTGCGCAACTCCGCCACGTCTTCTTCCTGTAAGGTGTAGCCTGCGCGGATGTGACCCGGCAAGGGCCGCTGGAAATAGTATGTGCCGTGTGACGGCGCGATCTCGTTCTTCGGGCGGTCGTGGCTGTAGAAGTAGACAGCCAGCGACTTGCGCGAGATCGCGCGGGCCGGCGGCGTGTGGATCACGCGGAAGCCGTGCCACGACGATTCGGTTGTTTCGAAGATCACGGCGCGGTTCGCCAGCGGCACGACCGAGCATGCGGGGCTCTCGTCCGACGGCTCGCGCAGCAGTTCCAGGCAGCCGCCCCACGACGCATCCCACTCGGGGTTAAGGAAAACAATCAGGTTCAGCCGGCGATGCCAGCCGAGGCGCGGATGGTAGTTGAAGTCCACATGCGAATCGAGTTCCTGGCCGTCGCGGTTTTCGTGCGTACCGCCGCCGATGTAGTCTTCGTCGTAGAGCAGACCTTCGATGCCGGTGATACGGCCGATCAGCGCCAGGAACTCGCGATCGCGCATCAGGCGGTCGAACTGTTTGTATGGCTCGCCCACGCGCGCGATGTGCGGCATAACCGATTTGCCGCCCTGCTCGCCGCGTTCGTTGCGCGCATCGCCCGCGGTGAACGGCGGGAACTGCGCCACCAATTCAGCGCAGAACGCCGGATCCAGAAACTGTTCAATCACCAGGTGCCGGAAGGGCTGCGCGGCGGCGAACTGTGCTCTCAGATCTTCGGCGTGATCGCGGACATCCGGGTGAACGAGGGCCAACACCTCCCCAGTGTAGCCTGCTTCTATTTGGCGGCCATCATATTGCGGCGAAGGATCGCCGAAACCGCCAGGGTACCGCCCGACAAAGCACCCATGACGCCCAGCAAGGCCGCATCGGCGCCAGTCAGGTACAGATTCCGGACGGGCGTGCGGGGGCTCAAGGCGCGCATGCGAAAACGCTCCGGTGTAGCGGCCGCGCCGTAGATCTGTCCGCCGGACGAATTGGCGAAATGCTCGGTCGAGAGCGGCGTCGAAAGCTCGCAGTACTCGATGTGGCCCCGCACCGCCGGTACATGCTGCTCCAGCTCGGCTCGCAGGCGCGCGGCAAGCTGTTGCTTGCAGGCATCATAATCCGGGCCGCGGCGTTTCCAGCGCGTGCCGGACCAGCGCTCGAACCAGGCGTAGGCCGCCGGCGCCACGACCTCGATGGTGGCGCGGCCGGGATGGCGCTGCGCAAATTCCGGATCCTTGGCGGACGGGAACGAAATGAAGACGGCTGGAAAAGGCGCGCCAGGATCGGCGAGGTAGTGCGCTACGTTCGCATCGTGATCCGGGCCGGGATAGATCCACAGGTTGGTATCGCCGAATTCGGGCTCGCCGGGTTCGCGCCGCAATCCCACGTAGAGGCAGATATGCCCCATCGAATGTGGAAGACGCTCGATCTCCGCGATGGCTTCCGCGCGGCCTGGCACCCCGGGCGGCAGCAGCCTAGCATAGGTGTTCCAGGCTCCCGCATCGCTCAACACCAAGCTTGCACGGATCTCGCGCCCGTCCATCATGCGCACGCCGATGGCGCGGTTTTGGGCATCCAGCAGGATCTGCTCGACCTCCGCTCCCACCACGATCTGGCCGCCCGCGCGTTCGATGACCGGAGCGATGGCTTCTGCCACCCGCGCCGCGCCGCCAACGGGATAAAACGCGCCCTCAAGATAATGTTCCGCCACAATGGCGTGCACCCCGAAACTACTCTGCCCCGGCGGCAGGCCGTAATCTCCCCACTGGCCCGTGAGCACGCCGGTCAACTCGCGGTCCTGGGTGAGGCCGCCGAGGACCACGGCGGTGGTCTGCCCGGCGTAGCCCAGGAACTTCCGCCCCAGCAGCGGTCCGGCGAGGCGCGCCAACGGCGCGGGCAGGACCTTCCCGGCGAAGTACAGGCGGCCAGCGCCAGCCGCCGCGTGTATGTGCGCGAGGTACTGGCGGATGGCCGCGCCCTCGCGCGGAAAGTACTGGCGCAGACGCTCTTCAAAGCGCGCGGCGCCGCTCACGAAATCGTAGGCCCGGCCGGCAATCACGATGCGGTCATAGACGTCCGGCATGGGATTCCATTCCAGACGCCCTTCGGTGATCCGATCGATCAGGGCGCGGTTCGGCGAGCCAGGCGCCATCTGGCCGATGTAGTGCACCCCGACGTCCCAATGGTAGCCGGGGCGGTGGAAGACATGCGTGAATCCGCCGGCGGTGTAGTGCCGTTCGAGCACCAGCACGCGCCGCCCGGAATACCGCGCCAGCAGGGCGGCGGATGCCAATCCGCCCATTCCGGAGCCAATCACGATGGCGTCGAAATCGCCCGCGGGCGGGTGCTGTTTGTAGGAAGTGCCGGCGTTGCCGGCAACCGGTTCGCGGCTGACAGTGGATGTTGACATCAGCAACATTATAGCGCCGATGTTGCTTCTGTCAACATTCATTTGGTATAACGAAGTACATGCCGGAGGAACGCCCGTACCATCACGGCAATCTCAAGGAAGCGCTGCTGGATGCGGCGGTGGAGCTGATCGCCGAGACCGGGCCCCGCGGATTCACGCTGCGCGAGGCGGCCCGCCGCGCGGGGGTCTCGCACAACGCGCCCTACCGGCACTTCCGCGATAAAGACGAACTGCTGGCGGCGGTGGCCACCGGGGGTTTCGGCCGCCTGATGCATGCCATGCAGCGGGCGGCTCCCCGCGCACAGCCCATCGATCGCCTGCGCCGCGCCGGGCTGGCCTACGTGGATTTCGCCTTACGCTGGCCGCAGCACTTCGCAGCCATGTTCGATGCCCCGTGGGAAGCGAAAGCCTACCCGGAGTGTGCGGCGGCCGCCGAGCGCTGTTTCGGCACGCTGGTTCAACTCGTGCGCGGCGCGCAGGCTGCCGGCCAGATGCCGCCCGGCGATCCGCAGCCGCTTGCCTATCAGGCATGGTCGATCGTGCACGGCATCTCGAAGCTGGCAAATGCCGGCCAGTTGCCGTGGCGATCGCGGGCGGCGGTGTTGCGCTTCTGCGCGCGCACGCTGACGGGCGCGCCTAAGCCCGTCCCAGATGCAGCGCCACGATGCCGCCCGTGAGCCGCTCGAACTCCACGCGCGCAAAGCCGGCGGCGCGCATCATGGCGGCCAGTTCGTCCGGCGACGGAAATCTGCGCACGGATTCCGGCAGATAGGTGTACGCATCGCGCGATCCCGATAGCGCACCGCCGATGGCCGGCAGCACGCGCCGCGAATAGAAGTTGTACAGCGCGCCGAACAGCGCATTGGGCGGCTGGGAAAACTCCAGAATCGCGGCGGTTCCCCCGCTGCGCAGCACGCGCCGCATCTCGCGTAGTCCGGCGTCGTAATTCGCCAGGTTGCGAAATCCGAAGGCCACCGTCAGCAGATCGAGCGAGCCATCCGCCAGGGGCAGACGCAGCGCGTCGGATTCGAACAAGTTCCCCGCCCCAACTTTGGCACGCGCGGCGACCAGCATCGGATGGCAGAAATCCGAACCCATCACCGGCGGACCGTCGGACCGGGCGCGCTGAAGCGCCCGCACCAGGTCGCCCGTGCCGCAGCAGATGTCCAACACGCGCGCATCCGGACGCGCCAACACATCCCGCACCCGCGCGGCGGTGTGGGCCCGCCAGTATCGATCGATGTTGAACGAGAGCAGATGATTGGCCAGGTCGTAACGATGCGCCACGCGCCCGAACATGGACCGCACCCACGCCGCCGCTTCCTGCTCGGTGTGCGCGCCTTCCGGGGTGGTGCCCGTCATGCCAGCGCGGCCTGGATGGCAGCGAGTGCCAGCGCATCCGAGATGCCGGCGGCCACCGTTACCTCGCCGATACGCTGCGGCAGCACAAAATGCACGCGGCCCTGGATGGTCTTCTTGTCGCTCCCGAGGCGCGCCAGCAATCGTTCGGCGGAAATGCCGTCGAGCGGCGGGATCGGCCCATACAGGCGAATCGCATCCAGGATATCCACCGAATCCTCCGCGGACAGATGTCCGGTGGACTGTGCCAGGTAGACCGCCGCGCGCATCCCGAACGCTACGGCCTCGCCGTGCAGGAAGCGCACGTAATCCGTCTCGGCTTCCAATGCGTGGCCGAAGGTGTGGCCGAAATTCAAGATGCGCCGCAACCCGCCTTCGCGTTCATCCGCCGAAACCACTTCCGCCTTGATCGCCACAGCATCGGCAATGATGCGGTCGACCGCCGCCGGCTTCCGCGCGAGCACCGCGGCGCTTTCGTCGGCGAGGAAGCGGAACAGCGGCTCGCTGCGGATCACGCCGGCCTTCACAATCTCGTAGAGTCCCGCACGATACTCGCGCTCCGGCAGCGTGTCGAGCACGGCAGCGTCGATCAGCACGGCCAGCGGCTGGTGGAAGGAGCCAATCAGGTTCTTGCCTACCCGCAAATTCACGCCGGTCTTGCCGCCGATCGCCGCATCCACCTGCGCCAGCAGCGTGGTGGGGATCTGTAAAACGGGAATGCCGCGCATGAAAATAGCCGCCAGGAAGCCGGCCATGTCGGTGACGATGCCGCCGCCATAGGCGATCACCACACTCGACCGGTCGCCGCCGCGGTGCACCATCTCCTCGGCCAGCCGTTCCACGGGCGCGATGCGCTTCTGATCCTCGCCGCCGGGCAGGAATAACACTTCATGCGGCACACTCGACAGAGCTTGCTCAATGCGCGAGCACTGATGATGCCATACGTCTTCGGTGGAGACTACAAATATTTTTCCAGTCTTCGCCGGAATATAACGCGCGGTCTGCCCGATGATGCCGCGCTCGACGATCGCGTCATAGCCCGCAGGCGGCGTATCGACTCGGAAGGTGGGCATACTGTCGTTTTACCATGCGTGCTTCAGAGAATCGCGCAGAATCTTCTACAGTGCATATGCCACCGACCTCACCTCCGACCTTGGTGCCTCAACACAATGGAATAGCCCGGGGCTGAAATGCCGCGGCGTGCCTACGCAAGAGAGCTTAACTACCGTACGCCGAGGCCAAGTGCTTTTTCACGAACGCCAGATCGCGGGCGATGGCCGCCAGCGCGTCCTTGGGCTCGTACTCCATGTGCAGCGATACCGGTCCGCTGAAGCGCGCCTCGGCAAGCATGCGGAAGACCTCCGCCCAGTTCACCATGCCTTCACCCAGCGGGCACATTTGCATGCTCCACTGGCCACCGGCCTTCGCCCAATAAAAATCCTTCAGCGCGACCATCTTGATGCGCGGCAGCGCCAGGCGCAGGGCGATGTTCCAGCCGGCTACGCCGCCCTCGGCGGTCGCGTGACAGGCATCGAAATAGTAGCCGATCCAATTCGGGTCCAGGCCCTCGAGCACGGTGCGCGCGTCCCAGACGGCTTCGCCCACGTAGTCGCCAGAATGATTGTGGAATCCCGCGGCCATGCCATAAGCCCGCCCCAGCGCCGCCAGCCCGGCCACGTCGCGGCGCACTTCGGCGACGCGGGACTCGATGGAATCGGCCGGTCCGTATTTCCAGTAGCCCAACTTGAACAACGGCACCTGCATGCGCCCGCAAAGCGCCAGCACGTTGCGAATGTACGGATCGTTCGGAGTGACGAAGGCGGTCGTGATCATGGGGATCTCGACGCCCTCGGCCCGAATGGCTTCCACCGCGCGGTACAGATCGGCCGCCGAAAGCGCCGGCTCGACGTGCCCGCCCGGCCGCACCGTAAGGTCGCATCCGTCAAAGCCCAGATCTTTGAGAACGCCCCCCAAATCCGCGTAGTGAATCTTGATGAGCGGCTTCGAAAACAGGCAGATGGTGGGCATCGCGCGCGGTGTCTGCCCGGCCAGTTGCAGGGCGGCGCCGCCGGCGATGGCGAATGCTCTTCGGGTGAGATCCACGCGCGTTGGGCTCGGGTTCCTAAAAGGTTATTCTAAATCGAGTGGAGCGCGCGATCCTAGTTCATGGCCATCGCGGCGCCCGGGCCGTGCTGCCGGAGAACACGCTGCCGGCTTTCGAATACGCCATCGGCTGCGGCGCCGACGCTATCGAACTGGATGTGGCCGTCACACGCGACGACGTGGTGGTAGTCTCGCACGACCCCAAGCTGAATCGCGCCATCTGCCGCGCGCCAGAGGGGCCGCGCCTGATTCGCGAATGCACCCTCGAAGAAGTGCGGCGCTGGGACTGCGGCACCTTACGCAATCCACGTTTTCGCCGGCAAAAGCCCGTTCCGGGCGCGCGCATCCCTACGCTCGACGAAGTGCTGGCGTTATCGGACCGCGGCCATTTCCTGTTCAACATCGAAATCAAATCCTCCCCGGAGCATCCCGCCTGGTCCCCCGCCCCGCAACATTTTGCCGAACTGGTGTGGGAAACCATCCGGCGGCGCCGGCTGGAACCGAGCGTGATGGTGCAGTCCTTTGATTTTCGCGTACTGCACGCCATGCGGAAGTTGGCGCCCGCCCTCCGGCTGGGAGCGCTGTACGTAGGGCGCCCGAAGAGTCTCGCGGCGATTGCGCACCAGGCGGGCGCCGGCATCGTGGCGCCTTACCATGCACTAGTCACGCCGCGGCAGGTGCTGGTGGCCCACACCGCCGGACTGCAGGTTCTGGCCTGGACCGCCAATCGTCCGCGCGACTGGAAACGCCTGATCGCCGCGCATGCCGATGGGATCATCACCGATAATCCCGAGTCCCTTCTGCAATATCTGCGCGATCGCCACTTGCGATAGCGGGCCCCGCTAATGCCGGCGGCAGACCGCGCCGATAAGATTGCCGCTGGCCGGCGCACGAGCTTGACGCCACCGCAAAAGAATTATCGGTCTTGTTGGAACCTCTTCCACATGAGACTCCCCGCGTGACGGTGTCGCGGAGCGGCGCGGGCGCGGTGATCGTACTGACGGGACAGATCGATTTGGACGCGGCGAACCTGTTGCGCGATTTGAGCTGAGCGCGCAGGAGTTGTGGACGCAAGATCCTCCCGGAATGGGAGACGACCGCGTGCGCGGTCTCAAAAACGACGCAAGTAGCCTCGTCTTGCGCGATGCTGCGGCCGTTGCGGCGCGTGGCTTCGGCCGCGCTGCGGCTCGCGGCCGGCGAACCGCGCGGTCAATAGACCTGGAAACAGAAAACCTGGTTCGAATCGGCCGGCGACAGCGAATACTCGCCGTTTTCCAGTAACTCGTCCACTTCGATCTTGTAGAGATTATCATCCAGCTTGGTGACTCTGAGCCGCATGGGACGCGCCACCTGCTTCTTCTTACGGGCAAAAAGCACTTCGCGCTGGCCGCCCTTGGATTGTAGCTGGTAGAGCTGCAGGCGGTCCGGCTGGAGTTGATCCGTCAGAATCAGAAACGCCGGCGAGCCCAGTGGCGTACGCGCCGTGGAGTTGGCGCCGGGAATCACATAAACCACTTCGCCCTTGCGCTGTTCCTGCCTAGCCTGCGCGCTCTCGGCCGGCACCAGGTTGTCGGCATGCATCAGGTAAGGCAGATCAGGTTTGGGAGGACGCGGCCCTGTGTACTTGTCCGCCAGCACCGGCCAGGCACAAAGCAAAACGATCGGCAACCATCCACGCATTGGTAGAATTTTAGCGCGGTACTGGTTTACACCAGCCCGGTTCTAATTTCCCCTTTCAAACCGTGCATGCGGTTGGCCGGCACACGGCTTAACGATGATCTTCTGGGTGTGGCTTGCGCCGGGTATTTCACCGTGCCTATCAATTTGTGCAAACCCATCCCGTAGAGCGGATCGCCCGTAAATGGAGCCCGCTTCGTCGGCCGCTGCCCGCTTCGCCGGTACTGCCAGCGACGCCAGCTCCGGTCGTACAGCGCATGGAAGCGCCGCGTCCTGCTCTGCTTGGCACACACATATAGCTTGCGTTGGAGTTGTCGTACCTTATCTATGGGATTTTGGCCGTTTCCAGGACGCACCATAACCTCATTCTCGCGCGAGTTGACCTCCAGCGCGTTCCCCTTGACAATCTAGGGCAGACTGCCGCATACTATCCCTAGATCATCATAGGAGGCGCACGAATGGCCAAATCCGATTCCCCCATGCTCCTGCAGGGCACTCTCGATCTGCTGATCCTGCACGCGCTGCAGCGCGGTCCGCTGCACGGCTATTCCATAGCCCAGACCATCCATTTGCTGTCCGGCGAGGCGCTGAAAGTGGAAGAAGGCTCGCTCTACCCGGCCCTCTACCGCCTCGAGCTCGACGGCGCCATCGCGGCCAAATGGGGACTCTCCGAAAACAAGCGCAAAGCCAAGTATTACGAGATCACCCGCCGCGGCCGCAAGCTGCTCGCCGCCGAGCAGCAGACCTGGAACCGTCTGTCGCTGGGCGTCGAGCGCGTGCTTTCGCGGCAGCCGTAAGCACGCACCAGGATACCCATGCGACGCCTCTGGTTGAAACTGCTTCGCCGCCGCTCGATGGAACAAGACATCGAAGCCGAGCTCGCCTTCCATCGCGAGATGGCCGCACTGCACGGCAATCCCATTCCGATGGGCAACACCACGTTCGTTAAGGAGCAAGCGCGCGAGCTGTGGCGCTTTCAGTGGATGGAGAACTGGTGGCGCGACCTGCTCTACAGCTTGCGCAGCCTGCGGCGCAGCCCCGCGCTGGTGATCACCGCGCTGCTCTCGCTGGGTCTGGGGATCGGCGTGAACACCGGCATCTTTTCCCTGGCGGTCGAATTCCTCCTGAGCCAACCGTCGGTACACGACCCTGGGTCTGTGGTCTCCGTGATCCTGGGCGGCAACAGCCATGCCCGCGCCGACGTCGTCGAGTTCGTGCGCGCCAGTGGACTCTTTCAGGATGTGGTGGGGGCCAACGAAGAAACTTTCATCAACTTCGATAACGGTGCCGACACCCGCCAGGTTTTCTGTGTACAGACCACCACCAACTATTTCGCGGCGTTGGGCACCCCGATGGCTCAAGGGCGCGGCTTCGGCCCCACGGATTCGGCCGCGGTGGCGGTGGTGAGCGACCATTTCTGGCGCACAGAGTTGCACGCCGATTCAGCGATTGTCGGCCGCGCGATCCGGCTGGATGGCCGGGCTTACACCGTCGTGGGCATCCTGCCCGCCGATCATCGCACGCTCATCGGGTTTGGCTTTTCGCCTGACGTTTTCGTGCCGCGCTATCTCGATAACACGTACCTCGCCATATACGCGCGGCTCATGCCCGGAATGACGCTGGGACAGGCGCGTGCCGGTGCCCTCACGCTGGCGCGACGTCTCAATCAGGCTCTGCCCGATTCGTTCCCATATGAAGTCAACTGCTCGGTGACACGCGTGGGCGGCTTCGACCGCCTCGCACAAGAGAACCAGGTGCAGACCATGGGATTGTTCTTCGCCATGCTCATGGTGGTCGTCGGACTGGTGCTGTTGGTGGCGTGTTTGAATGTGGCCAGCCTGTTGCTGGCGCGCGGATCGAGCCGCCGTCAGGAACTGGCCACGCGTGTGTCGCTGGGCGCCGGCCGCGGCCGCTTGTTCCAGCAGTTACTGATCGAGAGCCTGCTGCTGGCCATGGCGGGCGCGGCGCTGGGTCTGATGCTGCATCAGGCGATGGGCTTCGGACTCGCGCGTCTCCGGCTCCCGCTGCCATTTCCCATCCGCTTGCATCTGCACCTGGACTGGCGCGTGATGACGTACGCGATGGCGCTCACCGGCTTCGCCACGCTGGCGAGCGGGATGCTGCCCGCTTGGCGATCCGTGAAGCGCACGATCATGCCGGATATGCGCCGCGAGAGCCGCCTGCGGGGCCAGCGTGTGCTGGTTGCCGTGCAGGTGGCTCTTTCCGTGGCGGTGTTGGCGGCGGGCATGCTGTTTCTGCGCAATCTCTGGCGCGCCCAATCCATCAGTCCCGGCTTCGACGTCCGCCACACGCTACGCGCCGCGGTCAACCTCCCGCCCGTGGCCTACAAGGACACGCAAAGAAAGCGGGCCTACGTAGCCGGCGGTCTGCGCGCACTCGCCGCTATCCCGGGCGTCGAAGCCAGCGCTGCCGCACAAATCGTCCCGTTTACCGACTCGACCATTAATGGCTACCCGATCACCCTCATCGATACCGGCAAGCGGGTTCAGACACGCATTCACTGGAATGCTGTCTCTCCAGATTATTTTCGCGTGATGAGCATCCCCATCCTGCGTGGACGAACATTCCCTTCGCCAGGCGACAGCGCGGTCCACCAGGTGATCGTCAATCGCACGTTCGCCGAGCGCTACCTTTCCGGTCGCGATCCACTGGGCCGCGCGTTCTCCTGGTTCGACACCAGCAAGCCCTATGTGGTCGTGGGCATCGCGGGGGACACGAAGAATATGACGATCGGCGAGGACGACGAGGCCCAGCTTTACGAGGATTTTTCCCAGATCAAGAACGATCGGACTCGAATCCAGTTCGTCGTGAGGTCTGCCATTCCCCCAATAGAGCAGTTGCGCGCGGTACATAACGCGCTCCGGCACATCGATCCGAATGCGGGTCTGGAGGTTGCCACTTTGTATTCGAGCATCGGCCTGGCGTTTCTGCCGAGTCAGGTGGGCGCGGTCCTGTTGGGCGGCGTGGGCGTGTTGGGCCTGCTGCTCGCGGCCATCGGATTGTACGGCGTCATGGTCTATTCGGTCAACCGCCGCACGCGCGAAATCGGCGTGCGCCTGGCGCTCGGTGCGGACCGCCGCGGCATCGCCCGCATGGTGCTGGCCAGCGCCGCGCGGCTTGTTCTGGCTGGGTCGATCATGGGCCTCGCCTGCACCGTTTTCCTGGTGAAGCCGCTAGCCATCTTTCTGGTGCCCGGCCTGCACCCCGGCGATCCGGTCAGTTTCGCGGCCGTAATTCTGCTGCTGGCCTCTACGGGTCTGGCGGCTGCGTGGAGTCCGGCGCGGCGCGCGGCGCGTATCGACCCGATGCAATCGCTACGGTATGAATAGTTCGGGCAGGCGCCTAACTGGCGCGAAGCGCATCTGCATTCTCGAAGCTGCGCAGCTTCATGATCAGCGTAGTGCGCTTCATTCCCAACAGCTCTGCCGCGGCGGTGCGATTGCCGGCCGTCTTGGAGAGCGCCTGCTTCAGCATGCTGTGCTCGAACTGGCTGACGGCGGTGGCGAAGTCGGTCCACTCCGGCGAGTCCATCGCATCTCCGCTGGCCCGCGCAGGCACCAGTTCGGGGCAGAGTGACTTGCTCAGCCCGAAATCGCCGGCGTTGAGAATCTCGCGCTCACCGCTCATCGCGACAGCCATTTCGACGGCGTTCTCAAGCTGGCGCACGTTGCCCGGCCAGGGGCAGCAGCGGAGACGATGCAGGACCTCGAGCGGCACCTGCTTGTGTGGGATGCCTTCCAGCCGGCAGATCTTGCGCACGAAATGTTCCGCCAGCAGCGGAACGTCGCTTTCGCGTTTGCGCAGCGGCGGCACCTCCAAGGGCACCACATTCAGCCGGTAGAAAAGATCTTCCCGGAACCGCCCTTGCCGCACGCGTTCGGCGAGATTCACGTTGGTGGCGGCGATGACCCGTACGTCGACGCGCGTATTTTCGGGACTCCCGAGCCGTTGGATTTCGCGATCCTGGAGCACACGCAGCAGCTTCGCCTGCAGCTCGATGGGCATGTCGCCGATCTCGTCAAGAAACAGCGTGCCGCGATTGGCTTGCTCGAAACGTCCGATGCGCGAGGCGATCGCGCCGGTGAACGCGCCCTTCACGTGTCCGAACAGCTCCGCCTCGAGCAGGCTTTCCGGCAGGGCGCTGCAGTTGATGGATACCAACGGCTGGTTCGCGCGCGGGCTTGCCATGTGCAAGGCGCGGGCCACTATTTCCTTGCCGGTTCCCGTCTCGCCGCTGATCAGCACCGTGCAGCGCCGCGGCCCGATCAGGCGGATGGCTTCGGCCACCGTTTCCATGGCGCGGCTCTGGCCCACCAGAAACTCCCGCCAGGGCTCTCGCGGCGACGCCTGCGCGCGCGCCCGCAGCACCTGCCGGCGATACTCCACGGCATTGGTCAGCGCGTCGTGCAGGGCGGCAAACGGATCCCGGTACCCCACGCAGTGCTGAGCACCCGCGCGAATCAGCCGGACCGCGTCGGTGGCGCGCATCTCCGGATCCCAGAAGATCACCGGCATCGCGGGATCGAGGGAATGAAGCTGGCCCAGGAGGTCAACCGCGTCAGAAGATGGCATGCTGCCCGTGATCAACACACAGTCCATGCCGTCCAGATTGACGTCGGCGATGTTCTCCCGGCCCGGAGCGATCGATAGCAGATCGAAATCTACTAATATCTCGTTTAATTCCACCCCGGAAGGAGCCGGCGGGTTCAGAACACAGAGGACTTTCGGTGGCATTTGTAAGTACCCATAGTAAGCGGAAATTGCCTGCCGGACTACTCCCTGATTTCTAATCCAAATGGTTAATGACAACCATTGTTAACTTTGCTTATCTATCGATAACCATAGTCACTTGCGCTAGCTTCGGGTTAAGATGTTAACGGCCTTTTCAGGTGTATGAGCATAAGAATTCAAAACGACAGTTTGGCCGGCGCCGCGACGTCCGGCATCGGACACGCTGACGAGATTTCGCATTCGCCCGGCTCCGCGGGCTCGCCTGCCGGCCGGTCCGGAAGCCGGGGCACCGACAGCGTCGACATTTCCTCACTGTCGCAGAACGTGGCGGCCGCCAGTTCGGCCCAGCAAGCGCAGCAGGCCGGCCGCGTCAAGCAACTGACGGCGCTCTATCGCAGCGGCCAGTACAACGTGGATTCCACGCAAGTGAGCCGCGCCATTGTCTCGCAAAGCCTCGGTGACTGGGGCGGGAAGCTCTGATGTGCGGTGATCCGGCTCAATCGATCGAGCGCGCGCGGGACGGCATACGCCGGGCACTCAAGCAATGGAATGCGGCGAATCTGGAGAGCATTGAAGCCTCCTGCCTGTTGCTGCAGGAATCGGCGGCCGCGTTGAAAACGGCGGTCGATTTGCTCTCTCAAGGAAAGGCCGGCGCGGCAAACGGTCTGCAGCCGGCAATCCTGGGCCTGCGCCGCGATATCTCGGCTATGAGCCGCCTGGTGGATGCGTGCGCCGCCATTCATCGCGGCCTTACGCTGCGCGTGGTTGGCGCGCTGCCGCCTTATGATGCCTCCGGACAGACCGCCGGTGAGCCGCAGGCCGCGCCGGAGCATGTATTGGTGGGTTAACGATCATGTCGGGTATTACTTCATCGATGGCCGCGGCCGGCAACGCGCTGGATGTGCTGCAGCAGGCGCTGAGCGTCATCCAGAATAACGTCGACAACGCCTCGACCCCTGGTTATGCGGCGCAGCAGTTGAATCTGGAAGCCATGCCAATGGACATCACTGGCGGGTTAGTGGGCGGGCTGTCTTCCGCCGGGCTGGATAATTCGCGCGACCCGTATGCGGAAGAGGCCGTCGAGAGCCAAACCCAGATGCTCGGTTATTACACGGCTCAGGCGCAGAATACCAGCGCGATCCAGAGTTACTTCGATGTGACCGGCACGAGCGGCGTCTCTTCCGCGCTGAGCGCTTTATTCCAAAGCTTCTCGGCCTGGAGCGCGACACCCAGCGATAGCGCGGCACAGCAGAATGTACTTACAGCGGCGAATAACCTGGCTCAGGCATTTAATGGGCTGGACAACTCCCTCACGCAGACCGCCTCGCAAATCGACAGCCAAGTGAGTTCTACTGTCCAACAAATCAACACCATCGCCGGTCAGATTCAACAGTACAATGTACAGCGCCTGCAATCCACCCAGCCAGATCCCGGGGAGGAAGCGCAATTATACAGCGCGCTTGACAATCTTTCGCAACTGACTAACTTCAGCACGGTTACACAAAGCGACGGAACCGTGACGGTGCTGTTGGCGGGCGGCACTCCGCTGGTCATCGGAACTCAGCAGAACACGCTCAGCGCCAATGTGTCCGTGGATACCCAGCCGGCGCCCATCTATTCACAGTCACTCCCCACGGATCACATCATCGATTCCAATGGTAATGACATTACTTCTCAGATTGACAGCGGACAGTTAGGCGGATTACTCGACACGCGCAATCGCGTCCTGGCCGGCATTCTGGGCGATTCGCAGCAACAAGGCACCATCAATCAGCTTGCCCAAGGGCTGGCCGACACGGTCAACCAGATTCTGGAGTCGGGAACCGTGTCTACGGCCCCGGGCGCCGCCAACGGCACGGCGCTGTTCACTTACGATAGCTCGAATCCGGCGAACGCCGCCGCGACATTGGCGCTGAACCCGTCAATTACGGGTAGCGAGCTGGCGCCGGTGGATGCGTCCGGCAACTCCAACGGCAACGCTAATGCCCTGGCCGCGTTGGAAGATCCGACAGGCACTCAGGGCACTATCAATGGCATGAGCTATATCGAGTATTTCGGGCAGATGGCGTCGGATGCCGGGCAGGAAAACGCGACGGCCACGGCCAACCAACAGACTCAGCAGCAGGTCGTGGCACAAGCTACCTCGCTGCGCGATCAAATCTCGGGCGTGTCCCTCGACAAAGAGGCTACCGCGGTACTCCAGTTTCAACAGGCTTACCAGGCTACGGCACAGGTATTAACGGTGTTGGATAATCTGGGCCAGGATCTGATGAACCTGATCGTACCGGAATAGAGGTCTGGATATGTTTCCTAACATCAGTGGATCTACCGAAGCCTTTCTGGCCAGTCTCAACAACACGCAGTTACAGATACAGCAGTCGCAGGCCCAAGTCAGTTCGGGGCTGGCCGTCACGCAACCATCCGACAATCCGGCCGAAATCACCGAGATCCTGCAATTGCAGGGAAATATCTCGCAGAACCAGCAGATTCAATCCAATTTGAACAGCGTGTCGTCGCAGCTTGGCGAGGCGGGTTCCGCCCTGCAGACCGCCGTGCAAGCAATCGAAAGCGCCACCTCTCTGGGTACCCAGGGCGCCAACTCCACCGCGACGGCGGATCAGCGCAGCGCGTTGGCGCAGCAGGTCAGCGGCATTCTCCAGACGCTGGTGAACATCGCCAACACCGAGATAGACGGCAGCTACATCTTCAGCGGCGACCAGGACACACAGCCGATGTACCAGCTCGATCCCAGCCAACCTGATGGCGTGCAGCAACTCTTCACTTCATCGGCCACGCAGGTCATCGTGGACGCCGCGGGCACTTCCATTTCGGTTTCGAAGACCGCGCAGCAGATCTTCGACGCGCAGGACTCCAGCGGCAATCCGGCCACCGGTAACGTTTTCGCGGCGGTGAATTCGCTGGTGACCGCCTTACAAAACAACGATCAGACCGGAATCTCCAACGCAGTGGTGGCGCTGCAGTCCGCCGATGAATACCTCAACCAGCAGCTTGCCTTCTACGGTCAGGCGCAGGACAGCATTTCCAGCGCGTCCACTGTGGCGCAGCAGTTTCAAACCGAGGAGTCATCCGAGCTCAGCCAGTTGCGGGACGCCGACGTGGCATCCGTGGCGGTGCAGTTGAATCAGGAAGAGGTGCAGAATCAGGCCGCGCTTTCCGCGGAATCCTCGATCCTGCAGCAGCGCGATCTGTTCGGCTACCTGGGCTAGAGGAACTTCATGAGTACAGCTACCGCGCCCGCTTACGATTTGTGCCCGCCCGGCATTCTGCCCGCCGGCCAGATGGCCTTCGCCGAATCTGTTCACCGCGGATTCGTGCAGTCACTGGCGCGGCGTCTCAGCGACTGTCTGGAGACCCCGGTGAGCGCCAGTCTCGCAGGCATCGAGCAAACGCCGTTGGCCGGCTTCATAAATTCCCGCGGGGCCGGCGCCTGCCTGATCCCGCTACGCGCGGGCGCCCGCGACAGCCGTGCCTCTAAGGAACTCGCGCAAGACGGGGAGCCCCGCGCCGCTACCAGCTCTGCGGAGTTCCTTCCCTTTATGGCGGCGCGGGAAGGCGCGCCCCTTTGCGCTTTTGTGGAGTTGAGCGCGGGATTCGTGCATCGCGCGTTGGGCATTCTGATCGGTACGCCCGCCAGCGCGGCCGCGCCCGAGCGCGCCATCACCGGCATCGAGCAGCATATCCTGCAGGAATGCTTCGATAGCGCGATTCTGGCGTTGCGCGAAGCTTGGGCTGCCCATCAAGTCGATTTTGAGGCCGCCCCCGCAACGGAGAGCGAGCGGCCGGATGAATCCATTCCGGAAGGAAGTGCGGTACTCGTCAACGCGTCCGTCACGCTCGGCGGCAGCGCGGAATCCATTCGCGTGGCGGTACCGGCGCTGCTGGTGCGGCTCGCGGCTACGGAAGCGGATGCACCGCCGGCTGCCGCTCCCGCCGCATCGCGCCCGGCGCTGCTGGACTCCCTGCGTAACGCAGCCGTGCGGGTCGAGGCAATTGTAGGTGGATCGAGCTTGCGCATGCGGGACCTGCTGGCGTTGCAACCGGGCCAGGTGGTCACGCTTGGCCCGCCCGCTAATTGTTCCGTGGAATTCGTAATTAATGGACTACGGAAATTCCGAGGCGAACTGGTTGCAAACGGAAGGAACCAGGCGTTTCAAATCTCGTCGCCGATCGAGTCGAAGACCAGTCGTGAGTAGCGCACCGCGGGGCGGCGGCCCCGGCCAGGTGCGACAGCAGCTTGAGACACACGCTGATACCCACATCCGCGGTACCCGACGCAAACGGGTCCGCGCAATCCTTCATGCGCTCCGCGATCGCGTTCAGCATCTGGAGCCGCTCGGCTTCCCCGCTGTCGCAAACCTCCGGCGCGGTCCGGCTGCTGCGATCCAGCTCTACGTCGAGCGCGGGCCGGTCGCCCTTAACCCACGCGCGCAGCAGAGCGCCCGCCAGTTCGATGGAGGCGACTTGTCCGGATTGGTGCAAGAGTTTCATACCATAAGTCATGTCGGCGGCGCGCCGGAAAATTCTAACGAAGTTTTTGCGGATGCCGCATGCAATTCACTCGAATTCCGAGGCGTCTTGCCCGATGTGATTCTAGAGAGACTTCATGATCTACGTCACCCGGCTCAACCATACGCCTGTTGTGCTAAATGCCGAGCTGATTGAGCACGTGGAAACCACTCCGGACACTGTCATCAGTTTGACAACCGGCCAGAAATTCATGGTTCTGGAATCCACCGAGGAAATCATCCGCCGCGTAATGAACTTCCGGCGCGCGATCGTGGCTCCCTGCGCGCCGGCCGCCGACGCGGCCGTGAATCCCTCGTGCGGGGCGCCGGACAACCAGTCCTATGGCCAACGGTAAAACAGCGAAACCCGGCGGGTCAGGTCCTGATCTGGCCACCATAGGTGGGCTGGTGCTCGCCATCGGCGGCATTCTGGCCGGACTGATGATGGAAGGCGGCAAGATCAAAGACGTCGCGCAGGTGACAGCCGCCATGATCGTGCTCGGCGGCACAATCGGTGCGGTGATGGTGACCACACCGATGGCCGTGTTAGTCCGCGCCGCGAAGAAGTTAGGCGCCGTATTCTTCGATGGCAGCTTGCCTGTGGCGGGTACCATCAACGATCTGATCACCTATGCCACACAGGCCCGCAAGCAGGGAATCGTCTCACTCGAGCAACAAGCCGCGGCTATACCCGATCCTTTTCTGCGCAAGGCGCTGAACCTGGCCGTGGACGGTATCGACCTGAGCCAGATCCGCAGCATCATGGAGCTGGAGATCACGCTGGTCGAGCAGGATGGCGATGCCGAAGCCAAAGTGTTCGAGTCGGCGGGTGGTTATGCGCCGACCATCGGCATCATCGGCGCCGTCCTGGGCCTTATCCAGGTGATGAAGAACCTCGCGAACATCGACGAGGTGGGCCGCGGAATTGCGGTTGCGTTTGTGGCCACGGTCTACGGTGTGGGTTCCGCGAACCTGTTCTTTCTTCCGGCGGCCAACAAGCTGCGCGCGCGCGTCAAGAACGAAGTCCGGCGCCGGGAACTCATGCTGGAGGGCGTGCTCTCCATCGTTGAAGGACTGAATCCCAAGCTGATCAGCACCAAGCTCGAAGCGTACCTGCAGGCGAAGGCCGGCAAGCCGGAGGGCGCCGTGAAGGGCCGGGTGGCTGCCCAGCCGGCCGCCGTGGAGGGTTAACGTGGCTCGCAAGAAACCCAACCCCGAGCACGAAAACCACGAGCGCTGGCTGGTCTCTTACGCCGATTTCATTACGCTGCTGTTTGCCTTCTTCGTGGTGATGTTCGCTTCCTCCCAGACAGACAAAGCCCGGGCACAGCAGGTCTCCGAGTCCGTAAAGCAGGCTCTCGAAAAGGGCGGCGTCTCGGCCGCCGTGCGCGAGATCCTGGGCGGCACGGTCGACGACAAAGGCAAGGGCAACGCCATGATGAAAGGTCCTGGCGGCTCACAGCCAAAGAGGAAACCAGAGGAGGCCGCCCAGGCTGAGTTGGTCCCCTCGATGCAATATCTGACCAAGGCGCTGCAGGCGGAGATCGACCAGGGCCAGATCGAGGTGCATCTGGAGCCGCGCGGCCTGGTGGTGAGTCTGCGGCAAGCCGCGTTCTTTCCGTCGGGCGGCGATACGATCGACCCGAAGACTTATCACAGCCTGGACAAGATCGGCGCGACGCTGCACGACCTTCAGAATCCCGTCCGCCTGGAAGGACATACCGACTCCATTCCCATTCACACCGCCCGCTTCCGCAGCAACTGGGATCTGTCCGCCGCGCGCAGCATCGCGATGCTGGATCTGTTCGCGGAGCGATGCGGCGTGGCACCGCAGCGCCTGGCCGTGGCCGGCTACGCCGACACCGCGCCGGTGGATTCGAACGATACGGAGGCCGGCCGGGCACACAACCGCCGCGTCGATATCGTGATTCTGGCGCAGCAGATCGCTATGAAACCACCCGTACCGGCCGAGCCGCCGCGACAGGCGCCCACCCCGCATAAATAGCCGGCCGCGTTTGGCAGACGAATTGCCATACTCGGATCTTCCTATGCCCAGCATTCGCACCAAGTGCTTCCAGCAGGTCGAGTACACGGATGCCTCTCTGTATCAGTTTCCCTGCGGACTGCCGGGATTCGAACAGGAACGCGCGTTCGTGTTTCTGAATCGTCCTGACAGCCATCCGTTGCTCTTCATGCAGAGCACCCAAACGCCGGAGTTGTGTTTTATCCTGCTGCCGGTCTTCGCGGTGGATCCGAACTATCAGTTGTTCCTCGACGAAGAGGCCCTGGCGCAACTGCAATTACCGCTTACCGTGCAGCCGAAAATAGGCACGGATATCTTATGCGCGGTGATTGTCTGCACGCGCGGCAATCAGGAGCCGCCCACCGTCAACCTGCTCGCACCCATCGTGGTCAACTTGCGTGATCGCGCCGGAGCGCAAATCATCCAGACTCAATCCGGCTACTCTCACCAGCATCCCCTGGTCCCTACCGAGGAGATGGCGCCATGCTCGTAATGCGGCGCCGCGCCGGCGAGAGTTTTCTCCTGGGCGACGATATTGAAATCCAGGTGCTCCAGGTCAGCGGCACGCGCGTCAAGCTGGGCATCGTAGCGCCGTCCTCGGTGGCGATTGTCCGGCGCGAGGTGCAAATCACCCGCAACGAAAATCAATCCGCGGCGCACAGCGTCACGCCGCGCGCCATCGAGTCACTCCTGCAGGTCCTGCCGCCGCTGGCCGCGCCGCTGTCAGTTACTACACAGCGTCAAGATTTTGACGAGTCCAATAACCAAAGTTTAACCTCGCAAAATCATGCATAATTCTTGTGCATTTTTATTAGAATTCCCCAGGCGCCTCCCCGATATGAACCAGTGAGAGCTGATACTTCCGGGCATCCCATGAACAGGAGAACCCGGACCCGGACAGGAAGTCCGGGCAGGTATCACACAGGATGTTAGAACAACATGATTAGTTTTCAAACGAACTACGCGGCGATGGTTGCCGAGAACAACCTGAACACGAATAACAATTTTCAGACGCAGACGATCGAGGCTTTGACCTCCGGATACCGGATCAACAGCTCCGGCGACGATCCGGCGGGCCTGGCGGTGGCGAACCAGTATCGCGACCAGGTCGCGCAGCTGACGCAGGGCGTGCAGAACGCCAACGACGGCGTGAGCACGCTGCAGATCATCGACGGCGGCTTGAACAACATCAGCACCATGCTGGACCGCCTGCAGACGCTGGCCTCGGAATCCGCGTCCACCACCTTCAGCGGCGACCGCAGCAATATCAACGTCGAATATCAGCAACTGGTCGGGGAAATCACACAGCAGGCCTCCAACATCGGTCTCAACACGGGTGGATCCTTCAACACCCAGAACGAGATCTTCATTGGCGGCGGCAACGACGTGACGAACTCGCAAGTCCTGGTCGATCTGAGCGGCGCGCAGAATGCCGTGGACTCCAACGCCCTTGGGCTGACGAACACCACGGTAGCCGCCGGCGGCGCGGAACTCACCGGCAATTCGGTCCGCCTGGATGCTCCGGACGCAACCTTCCTGAGCGGCAACGCGAGCCAGACCTTCACCTTCAATCTGGTGAGCAACAACTCCGCGACCTCCTTTACCGCCACGGTCAACGGCGGCGCCACCGGCTTGTCCGAATCCGACGTATTGAGTTCATTGAACAGCCAGTTGTCGCCCTACGGTATCACGGCCCAGGTCGGCAGCGACGGTCAGATTCAGTTCGGCGGCGGCACTCCGTTTACCGTGAGCACGACCACAGCGGATGCGACCGACGAGATCGCTACTACGGCTTCGAGCGCGACCAATGTCGGCATCTATAACCTGGACGGCGCGGCCACTTACACCGCAGCGGCGGAGACGCTAACCTTCCAGAACGGGCAAGGCACGGCGAACGTCACACTGTCGACATCCGATACCCTCAGTTCCGCCATCGCCGAGATCAACGCCCAGACTTCTTCGATCGGCATCTACGCCGTGGAGAACGCGGCTGGAACCGGCATCTCTTTCCAGAGTGCCAACACCTTCACCGCTTCTACGACCGCCGCGGGCGGCGCCTTCACGGCGGACGGTGCGCAGACCGTCAACGCGCCTAGCAGCACGGCCAGCACCACCGGCAATGCGCTCGCCGCTGTGACCGCCATTCAGAACGCCCTCAACCAACTCGGCCAGGTACAGGCCGCGGTGGGAGCCGGCGAGAACAAGCTGCAGTATGCCATCGACCTGGCGAATTCGCAGATCACCAACGTGTCCGCGGCGGAGTCCGACATTCGCGACGCCGACGTTGCCACGGAAGCCGCCAACCTGACCAAGGCGCAGGTTCTCGAGCAGTCGTCGGTCGCCGCCATGGCGCAGGCCAACGCCACGCCTCAGGCAGTGCTCAAGCTGTTGCAGTAATCTCCTTTGAACTAGCTGGATCGGTTGGGGCCGGACCTGAAAGGGTTCGGCCCCTTTTCTGCTAGGTGATTTCATATGGGATCCATATCCACTTCTTTGACTCCCACCTTCAACGGCCAGAGCAGCTACGCGAGCGATCTGCAAACACAGCTCAATCGGGAGGTAGAGATTGCGTCGTTGCCGATCCAACAGATGCAATCCGACGTCGCCGGCCTGCAAAGCCAGCAGCAGGCGCTTAGCGGTCTGCAGTCCGCGTTCGGCTCGCTTCAAGGCCTCCTGACCACCATCGGCAACGACTCCGCCGGATCATTGTCCGCGAGTTCCTCCGATTCCTCAGTGGCTACAGCGACTGCTAGTTCCGGCGCCATGGCCGGAACTTACACTATCCAGGTCGACCAGGTTGGAACTTACTCGACCAGCCTGAGTGATGCGGGCCTGGCCACCGTCACCGATCCGACGACCGGCAACATCAGTTCGTCATCGGCTTTCACGCTCACGGTCAACGGCACCGCGTACACCATCTCGCCAAGCGGCACTTCCCTGGATGATCTGGCGACAGCCATCAATCAAAGCGGCGCCGGCGTACAAGCCACGGTGGTCAACGTGGGCAGCAACACCAGTCCTGACTACCGCCTGTCACTGACCGCTTCCAATGTGGGGGCCACCACCATTCAGTTAAACGACGGCACCAACGACCTGATGAGCGCTCTTTCGACCGGCGCCGACGCGGAGTATTCCGTGGACGGAAGCGGGAACGAGGTCGACAGCACATCCAATCAGATCACGCTGGCGCCGGGGCTGACCGTAAATCTGGTGCAGGCCAGTTCGTCGCCGGTCACGATTACCGTTGGCGCCAACTACAACGCCCTGTCCAATGACCTGGCGAACTTCGCGACGGCCTATAACAGCGCGGTGAGCACGCTTGACGCACAGATCGGGCAGAACGCCGGTCCACTCGCGGGACAGAGTCTCATCTATACACTGCAGAACACGCTGAACAACCTGGTGAACTACACCAGCGGAACCGGCGCCGTCAATTCGCTGGCCAGCCTCGGGCTGACGTTGAATGAGAATGGACAAATGACTTATGATTCGTCCACATTCAACTCTCTGAATATCTCCGACGTGCAGCAGTTCCTGGGCTCGGCCACCTCCGGCGGGTTTCTCCAGTCTGCCACCAACTCCCTGACCAGCGTGGCCGACCCGTCAACCGGGGCGATCCAGAGTGAGTTCAACTCGCTCGACAGTGAGGTGACCAACGAGGAGAATCTCATCACCAACGAAGAGACCCGGGTCACCGATCTGACTAACAATCTGACGCAGCAGCTCTCGCTGGCCGACGCTACCATCGCGAACCTCGAAGAACAGAAGACCTACTACACGGAACTGTTCCAGGCTCAATACCCGAGCAGCAGCTCCGGCGGATGATTCGGATGTCTGAACGTCTACCCCAACTGGAAGCGAGCTTGCGGCGCGCGGTCGAGGAGCGGCGCTACAGCGACGTTCAGGAGATCGCCGCGGAGTTTTGCGAGCAGGCCCTGGCGGACAGGCGCGGGTTGCCTCCCGGCGACCCGCGCGCCCGCCAGATTTTCGATAAGTTTCGCAGCGTGATCGAGTGGGCCCGCCAGATGCTCTGCATTGACCGCGCGACACTCGCAAGCGAATTGCGGCGCGCGGTCTTGACCCACCGTTATCTCACCACGCGCGCTTCCGCCAGCCGCCTGCGCTTCGACATCTAGCCGTCAAATCGCTGACACGTCACCCCACTGACGCCGCGCGCAGCGTTATCCCGCCTGAATCTGCGTGATTCCCGGCCCACTCCAAATGGAACCGGAGTTGCATCCACCGTGTCCTCGTGATCGACAGTCTCACCAACAGCCTCGAGCAGTACATGAATGTGCTCAGCATGCGCCAGAAGCTGGTCGCGTCCAATATTGCCAATGCCGACACGCCCGGTTACAAGACTCAGGATGTGGATTTTCAGGCCAGCCTGGAGTCCGCGCTCGAAGGCGGCGCGCCCCAGACTGTGCAAGTATCCGGCTTGCCCGTGCGGAACGACGGCAACAACGTGGATCTCGACCGCGAGGCGCGGCTACTCGCGGAGAATGCCATGCGCTTCAACGTAGCCGCCAGCCTGCTGCATACCGATCTGCAGCAGGTGCGGGAAGCCATACACGGAGGTAACAGCTAATGAGCCTGTTCGCGGCCCTTTCGGTGAGCGCGTCCGGAATGGCGGCGCAGCGTACGCGCGCCGCGCTGCTGGTGGAGAACATGGCCAACTCCGAAACCACGCGCACGCCCGAGGGCGGCCCCTACCGCCGCAAGGACGCCGTCTTTTCCACCGCGGATGTTACTTCGTCGTTCGGCTCGGAATTGGACGCGCAGTTGAATGGCGAGCAACTCACGGGAGTGAAGGTAGCCGGCGTTTCCGTGGATACCAGCGCGCCGGAAAAACGTTATATGCCGGGCCATCCGGACGCCGACGCCGACGGATACGTCGCCTTGCCCAAGATGAATCCCGCCGAGGATATGGTCGACCTGATGGACACCAATCGCGGCTATCAGGCAAATGTCGCGGCCATCTCGGCGGTCAAAGACATGATTCAGAAATCCATCGATCTGCTCAAGTAGGAGAATCCTCTGTGCCCCTGCCCATCTCGAGTATCGCGCCGATATCGATGCCGGACCTGCCCGCGGCCGCCGGGTCCGCGGATCGATCCGGCGCATTCGGAAAGATCCTGTCCGGAAGCATCGACAAGTTGGAATCGCTGAATCGCGAGGCCACGGATGCCGCGCAGAAATTCATCACCGGAGAGAACCAGGAGTTACATAACGTTGTCCTGGCCACGCAGAAAGCCACGCTGGCGTTTGACCTCGGCTTGCAGGTTCGCAACAAGGTCGTCGACGCTTACCAGGAAGTCATGAAGATGCAGATCTGAGATCGCGACGTAAATCGTCTCCGGGAACCTCATGCACCAACTCAGCAAGCTCATCGCAGGCCTCTCCATCAGGCAGCGCATCACAATCGTAGCCGCGACGCTGGTGGCCGGCCTGCTGGCCGTCGGGCTCGTGCATTGGAAACACGAAAGCGGCTTCAGTGCGCTCTACACTGGCATGGCGCCGGAAGACGCCGCCGGTGTCGTGCAGAAGCTGAAGGAGACGGGCGTTGAGTACCGCCTGGCGGATAACGGCGGCACGGTGCGCGTGCCCGCGGCGCGGCTTGCCGAGTCCCGCCTGGCGCTAGCCGCGGCCGGCTTGCCGAAGAGCGGGCGGATAGGTTTCGAGTTATTCGACAAGAGCAACTTCGGCACCACTGACTTTGTCGAGCATGTCAATTACAAGCGTGCACTCGAAGGAGAACTCGAACGTTCGGTAATGAGCCTGGCCGAAGTGGAACAGGCCCGCGTACATCTGACGCTGCCCAAAGAGTCCGTCTTCCTCGATCAACAGCAGCCCTCCAAGGCGAGCGTCATGGTCCGGCTGCATCCGGGGGCGCATCTCTCACCGCAAAATGTCCTGGCGATTACGAACCTGGTGGCCAGCGCCGTCGAAGGGCTATCGCCGGACGCCATCTCGGTCGTGGATATGAACGGCACGCTGCTCACACGGCGGGCCAGCACAACATCCGCCGACGGCTCCCAAGCCCCCACCGAGTTACTCGAAATGCGCCAGCAGATTGAGCATAATCTGGTCGCCAAAATCTCGGAGACCCTCGACCCGCTGTTGGGACCGAGTGCGTACCGCGCGGGAGCTTCCGTGGATTTCGACCTTACCAGCGGCGACCAGCAGGAGGAGACCTTCGATCCGACTCACTCCGTGATGGCCAGCTCACAAAAATCGGAGGATGTGTCTGAACGCGGCCTCTCGTCGGCGGGCATTCCGGGGACTGCGACGAACTTACCGGGAGCCGCGGCGCCGGCCAAAGCCAGCGCGGGCGGTGTTTCGCGGCGCACGGAAAACATTACCTATCAGACCAGCCGCTTCATCCGCCACACCCGGATCCCACAAGGCATGATCAAGCGCATGTCGCTGGCGGTCCTGGTGGATCAAGCCGTGCGCTGGGATGGCAGCGGTCCGCAGAAACATCGCGTGTTGGTTCCGCCGGCGCCGGAGACATTGAAGACGATCAAGGACCTGGTCGCGGGAGTCACCGGATTTAGTGCCGAGCGCGGCGACCAATTAGTGGTCGAAACGCTCCCGTTCGAGTCGAGCCAGAACGCCGAGCCGCCGGAGTCGCCGTCATCGAGGCCCGTGTCGAACGATCCGCCCTGGCTGCGCTGGTTCAACCAGTATCGCGGTTACCTATCTGCCGCGGTGGCCGCCCTGGCGTTCCTCTTCGTTGCCGGCCGTGTGCTGGTCAAAGCCATGCGGCGGAAACCGGCTGTGGCAGTCAGCCAGACGGAGGAGTTGGAGGGTTCCATGGAAACGAAGAAGTTACAGCCGTCCACCACGGCGCTGGCCACGGCGGAGCAACTGGCCGGGCATACCGACTTAGTCTCAGTCGAGGAAGATAGCCAGGAATTGGCCAAGCGCATCTTCGACCTGGCCAAGCGCGAGCCTGCTGTCGCGGCGAACGCGCTGCGCATGTGGTTACTCGAGAATCAGACGGCGAAGTCGGGAGCACAACATGCCTGAGTCCAAGGAGGCTACATCCAGTGTAACCGGCGCGCGCAAAGCCGCGATGTTTCTGATGGGTGTCGGCGACCAGATCGGCGCCGATGTGCTGCGGCACCTCGAGCCTGACGAAATCCGCCAGATTACTCACGAGATCTCGACGCTGCACGCCGTGGAACCGCATCACATGCTGGGCGTCTTCCGCGAATTCGAAACGCTCGCCGCCAGCAGCCAGTTCTTCGCCAAGGGCGGCGCGGAGTGCGCCCGCCGGCTGGTGGAGCAGGCGCTGGGTCCCGAGCCCGCTCAGAAGATTCTGCAAGCGCCGGTTCCTACCGAGGCGCCGCAGGCCTCCCCCGAAATCGAGATGCTGCAGGAAACCGACCCGCAGCAGCTCGCCGCGTTCGTCCGCGAGGAGCACCCGCAAGTGATCGCACTGATTCTCGCGAGCCTGCCGCTGGCGCAAGCGGGCGCCGTGATGTCGTCATTGCCCGAGGCGGTACAACCGCTGGTCGCCATCCGCATGGCGTCGCTCGATCGCATCTCACCGCAGGTCTTCAAGCGCATCGCGGAAGCGATCGGCGCCAAGGTGAAAAACCTGCGGCAGGTCAAACGGCCCGATGGGCTGCACACGCTAGCCAGCCTTTTGAACCAGCTCGATCCAGCGGCCGCGGAATCCATCCTGGCCAAGATGGACGAACACGACCAGGCGATCGGCACATCCGTGCGCGACATGATGTTCATATTCGACGACATTCTGAACATCAACAAAGAAGGCATGACGAAGCTGATCGCCAAGGCCGATCGCAAGGTCCTCACCACGGCGCTCAAAGGCACGCTCGCCAAGATGCGCGATCATTTCAAGGAATGCATGTCGCAACGGGCCGCCGAAATGCTCGAGGAGGATATGGAAGCCTTGGGGCCGGTCCGCATTCGCGACGTGGAAACAGCTCAGCAGCAGCTCGTGGCGGTTGTACGCCAGTTACAGCAGGAAGGCGCTTTGTATGTAAGCCGGGGCGGCAGCGACGAATATGTTGTCTAAGGTGCTCACGGATCCGGATGTCGAAGTCCAGCCGCTGGTGTGGCGGCGCGGATCTGTTCCGCCCGCGAAGGAGCCGCCGCCCGCTGCTCCGCCGGCCGCCTCGCCGGATGAGTTGGCGCAGCTCCGCGCCAGGATCGGCGAGCTGACCGCCGCAGTGGAAAAGCAATCGCGCGAAGCCTTTGATGCCGGAATGCGCGCCGGTGAAGCCACCGCACGCAAGAGCCTGGAAGGGGAGGTGCGCGCCACCGTCGCGCGGCTCACCGCGACCGTTGCCGAAGTGGCCTCGCTACGCGCCGAGACGATTCATCGCGCGGAGGTCGACACCGTGCGGCTGGCCATCGAGATTGCGCGCCGCGTTCTGCACCGCGAGCTGACCGTGGATACTTCCGCTTTGGGTGCGCTCATCAAAGCCGCGCTCGAAAAACTCCAGGCGCAGGAAGTTTACCGCGTGCGCGTGCATCCCGGCCAGGCAAAGATCGTGCGCAGTTGTTTGGATGAAATGGGACGCGGCAAAGCTGTCGAAGTCATCACGGACGTTTCGCAGCCGCAAGGCGGAGCCGTCTTCGAGATCGGCAGCGGAGCCTTGGATGCATCCGTCGATACTCAACTGCGCGAGATCGAGTGCGGATTGACTGACCAGTTAGAGGCCCGCCCATGACCACCGCCAGCCCCATCGATTTCGACGCTTACATCTCGCAGGTGCGCAACACCGAACTGTTGCCCTGGATCGGCGAGGTCGTCGAACTGGTCGGCCTGCTGGTGGCTTCGCGCGGACCCGCTGTAGCCATCGGCGATTGCTGCGAAGTGCTCACGTCTTCCGGCCGCCGCATTCGCACGCAGGTGGTCGGCTTTCGCGACGGGCGCGTGCTCTCCATGCCGCTCGAAGAGATCGACGGCATTCAACTGCGCGACCAGGTGATCGCGCGGCCCGACGATGCGCAGGTGCCCGTGGGACCCGATCTGGTCGGCCGCGTTTTGGATGGCTTCGGCCGGCCCATCGATCGCAAACCACCCATCCGCCGCGCCGCGTCTTACCGTTTGCATCGCTCGCCGGGCAGCCCGCTCGACCGCGAGCACATCAACCAACAAATTGTGACCGGCGTGCGCGCCATCGATAGCCTGGTGCCCTGCGGCAAGGGCCAGCGCATGGGCATCTTTGGCGGCAGCGGCGTGGGCAAGAGCACGCTGCTCGGCGCGATGGCCCGCCACAACTCCGCGGACCTGACCGTGATCGCGTTGATCGGCGAACGCAATCGGGAAGTCCGCGCGTTCCTGGAACACGACCTCGGCGATGAAGGCGGCAAGCGCTCCGTGGTGGTTTGCGCCACGTCCGACCGGCCGGCCCCGTTGCGCGTGCGGGCGTGCTTTGTGGCTCTCGCGGTCGCGGAGTATTTTCGCGACCAGGGCGCCAACGTGCTGCTGATTATGGATTCCGTGACGCGCTTGGCCATGGCCCAACGGGAGATCGGACTGGCCGCCGGTGAGCCGCCCAGCCAGAAAGGATACACGCCCTCGGTCTTTAATCTGCTGCCGAGGATACTGGAGCGCGCCGGCAATTTTCAAAAAGGCTCCATAACCGGATTCTTCACGGTGCTGGTGGAAGGCGACGATTTCAACGAGCCGATCAGCGATGCCGTGCGCTCCATTCTTGATGGCCACATCATCCTCTCACGCCGCCTGGCAGCCGCCGGCCACTATCCCGCGATCGACGTGCTGCATTCGTTGAGCCGCCTTTCCACGCAGCTTTCCCAAGCAGCCGATTTGGAAGCTGCCCGCAAAATCCGCGAAGCGCTGGCGGTCTACGACGAGGCCAAGGACTTGATCGAGCTGGGCGCCTATGTGAGCGGCAGCAATGCGCGGCTGGACGCGTCCGTGCGCATGCGGCCGGAGATCAATGCATTCCTGCAACAGGATACGGCGGCATCCGCGCTGCCCGATACGCTGCTTCGCATGCGCTCGATCGCGGAACGCCTCTAACTCCGCATGGCCACTTTTCAATTCCGGCTCGAACGAGTGCTCGAATGGTACCGCACCCAACTGCAAGTCGAGGAGAACCGCCTGGCCGGGTGCCTCGCCGCACTGAACCGCGTGCAGGAACGCATCGCACGTCTGGAAGCGGAGTGCCTCAGCGTGGAACGCGAAGTGATCGCGAGTGCCAGCCTGACCGCGCGCGATCTAGCCGCGCTCGGCCTCTACCGCTTGCAGTCCAGGAAACAAGCGGCCCTGATGGAAGAGGAGCGCGCCCGCCGCGAAAGTGCCCAGCGTGAGCAGACCAACGCCGTGCAGCGCGCACAACGCCGCGTCCGGCTGGTCGAGAAGTTGCGTGAACGCCGGTTGTCCGAACACCTTTACACCGAGGATCGCGCGCTCGAAACGCTGGCAGCGGAGGCTTACCTCTCCAAGTGGATTACCGCGAAGCGCTGAGCCATCAACTCCGCACGTAGCCGTGTAACGCCGTGCGCTTGCCGCCCACGCGGTGCGCCTCGTCGGAAAGCGCATGCACGCCGCTGGCATCGATCCAGCGATTGTAGAAGTTGAACAGCGCGCATACGGTGATCGCCAGGTAGATCGCATCGTCGCCCCAACCCACGGCGTACAACGGCTGCATATCGTCGGGCGTGATCCGCGGCGAATCGTGATTCACCTTGTCCACGAACCGGAACAGCGCTTTGTGTTTCTCATCCAGGCGGGAGTTTTCCAGGTCGCGCAAAGCGCCCCAAACCAGTTCCTCATCGCCCAACAGTTCTGCCGCGACCGCGGCATGCGATTTCAGTCAAAACGGGCAGGAGTTGCGATACGACGTGTACGCGGCGATCAACTCGCGGATGCCCGGCTCGAGCGCGCCCGGGCCGCGCATGATTTCCTGCGTGAAGCCCGCCAGGTGGCCGGTGGCTTTCGGCAGATAGGCGAACATGTGCCAGATCTGCGGATACTCGCTGCCGGCTTCCTGCATCGGCTTGATGACATCCGCGAACGGCCCCGGCTGCGGATTCTTTTCCACGCCAGGCAGAAACATCGGTTTCATTCCCGTGAGCATATCGACAACACGCAGCGGCGCGCAATACTGAGAATCTACTAACCGCCGCTATTTGTCCGCCAGCTTGCGCCCGGCCGCCAGATGATCGAAATTCATGATGGCGTTGAACACCAGGAAGTAGCTACCCTTGGTTTCGGCGCGCCAGAACGGATTGTTCGAAAACAAAACGACGTGGCCTTGTCCATACGACGCGTCGATCACCGCCGCGTGCTGCGCGAGTTCGCTGCCGTGATCGAGCAGTCCGGAAACCAGCAGTTCATGATCATTCGCATAGCGTAGGATGACGCGCGGCCGCGCCGCGGGCGGAATCACGTTGATCGGATTGCGAAGCTGTTCGTCGGTCGGCGGCTGCTCTTCCCAAAGCTCGGCGTGTGGCACTTCGGGGATGGCCGCGGGCGCGCGGCCCTGCGGCTCATCGGGATCGTCCACCGTGCCGCGGCCCGTCGGGCGCTCGTGATGTTCGTGGTTCCGGCCACCACCAACCAGGCTCGACACATTGAACACCGGCGGATTCGACGCGAAAATCGCCAAGTTGTCCGCATAGCCGTAAACGACCGGACTGGCCGCATCCACGGTCTTCGAGCGTAAAGCCGACCCGGTCACTTTCAGCGTGTGGGCGGGCGCGATGCTCACACCCGGTGCGAATCCGAAGGTCACCGCGAAACTGGCGGTGTCGCTAGCCGTGATGAACAAGCCGCCCTGCCGCACGAACTCCTGCAAATGATCCAGACCAGTCCAGCCCAGGCCCGGACGCATATCGCCGGTCTCGTCGAGCTTGCCCAGGTTCGGAGTCAGCGGCGTAGTCTTCCACGGCAGCGGATTCCCATACATCGGCATGCCGCTCACCACGGCCTCGACGTTGCGCACACCCGGCGGGAAGACGATCACGTCGTACCTCGCGCGCAAATCATTGGCGGACAGCGCAGCCACTTTCTGGGTGCTGATGTAATCGAACGGCACCTTCAAGCGGTCGAACTCGATGCGCCACCAGCCGTCGCTCTGGGCACTGAACCAGGTGTGCATCACGGCGATGCGTGCTGCACGCGCGGGATGCGTCTTCACACTGGGAGCCGCGCCGGCCGCGTAAATGCGTAACCCCAGCTCCGCGGCGGCTTTTCCCAGTTCGTCAGCCCCCAGGCCACTTACAATGAACGAACCGCGATTGAACTTGTGTCCAGCCGCTTCGAAACTCTCCTCGGCCGTATCAAATGCAGCGTTCGGAAACCGGTAGCGCAGTGTGACCAGCGCATCATCCGCATTGTGATTGATCAGAAAAACGCTGCCCGAACCCTCGACGCCGCCGGAAGCCTCCACTGGACCCTGCACGAGTTTCATGGAGGCGTCGAGCACCTTCACGTCCGTCACGCGCGCGACCTGCACGTTACCCAGTTCGCCGAATGTCCAGGCAGTGTCGTCGTAGATATCTTTCTGCGGATCGCTGGGCGCCCAATATTGATAATCGAGCAGCGCGTCGGCGATCCGGCTGTACGGCTGATCCATGCGAATGACGTAGCTTCCGGCCGCAAACGTACGCGGTTCCGGCTTGGGCTTCTCCGCACTTTTGTGCTCGGCGGCTTCCGAAGCACCCTCCGCGGCAGCGTCATGCTCTTTCTTCGGCGGCGTTTTCCTGGAAGGCATCATCACCGTAAATGCCGCGCCGGCCCGCGAGACTTCGCAACCCTGCTCCTGGAGCATCCGCAACAGGACCGCCTGTGCGCCCGGACGCGGATCGTCCGCCGGAAATACGTAAGCTGCCGGACCCTCCGTGTGCGCCTTTTCGACCGAGCGCTTCGCCTTGAGATAGAAATTGCGCAGAAACATTTTGCCGTTCGCGCTGAAGTATTCAAGCGCGGTCAGCAGCCCGGTCTCTTCGTAATTGTTGTTATCGCGCTGCGACCATTTCGCTTTCGGCAGCGGCGGATTCTGTTTGTACCATGTGCGCGCGAACTCATCGGGCTCGAGCGTGCGCACTTCGGTATCCGCGCCGCCATTGCCGAACGTCTCGTAAAGGCGGCTGATGCCGTTGTGCATCGCGGCGATGAACATCAAATAGCTGGGCGACCACGTGTCGAACGTGCCGTGCGTAAATACGCCCGGCATGCCGAACTTCATCATGTCCATCACGTTGCTCCAGCCCATCATTTGCCATTCGTCCGCCAGCAGCGGATCGATCCAGGCGTTGTACGGGCCGTCGCCCACCGTATTGTCGTAAAGGTACGGCACGGACTCATGCAGATCGTGCAGCACCTGCGCCTTCCAATCCACAAAAGTGTGCAGCACGTTGCGCGTGAGCGCCAGCGTCAGACCCATGGCGTCGCGATTGTTGTCGTGCCCCACGTAGTGACCCCAGTAAATCAGGCGCGGCCATTCCTTGCCGGGATTCGCCAGATGCCAGCGATAGATATCCACCATGCGGTCGCGTCCATCGACTTCGACAATCGGCGTGATCAAGGTGATGGTGTGTTCGCGAATGAACTTGATGTAGGCGCTGCGATCCACGGCCAGCCGGTAGGCCAACTCCATCAAGGCCGTGGGCGCGCCGGTCTCGGGCGAGTGAATCGTCCCCGTGATGTAGTAGATGGGCGTGGCCGCCGCCACCAGTTTGTCGGCCTCGGCGTCGTCCAGGTGAATCGTCCGCGGATCGGCCAGCTTCGCCAGCCGCGCGCGGTTCTCGTCGAGCCCGGCCAGCAGCTTCTCATCCGCCACGGCCACCGCGATCATCTCACGGCCTTCTTCGGTCTTGCCGATGCTGAACACTTTCACGCGTGGGGTAGCCGCCGCGAGCATGCGCATGTAGCGGTAAACATCCTGCGAATACGGCAGAATGCCGGGCGCGCCCGCAACTTCTCCTAAGACCGCTTTCGGCGTCGGCACCGCGCTCGACGCCGGCAGATAATCGGTGAGCGGCGAATTGAAGAATTTCTCGGTGGTGTACTCCTGGATCTTCTTCGTGTACTCTTCATCGACCGGCTGGCTCGCATCGCGGCCGGGCCTGAGCTGGGCCCACGCCGGAAGCGCCAACATCATCACAATCAGTGGCAGTGGCTTCATCGAGATGACTATAACGCATTCGCGCCTTTCACAATTCAAGCTAAAATGTTTCGGAACGGCCGCGTGGAATCTCAGGATGATTCATGTACTGCCGGTCCTATTCGGGGCCCTCCTCACTCTAGCTACAGCTTGGTCGTTGGGCATGATCATGCTACGACGGATCGAACTGCCGCTTTATGTTTGGGAGCGCCGCCTGCTCGCATTCGCCGTGGGATCGGCGGGCCTCAGCGAGATTGTCTTCGCACTCTGCGCGGCCAGGCTGCTCTATCACGGCGTAGTGCTTGCGCTGGGCGCCGGCGTGATCGGCTACGCCGTGAGGTCGGGGGCGCTGCGTGCGACCGGAAAGAGATTCGCCCCGCTGCATCCTCTGTGGCGATGGGGTTTCGCCGCGGCCTTCGCCGCATTCTCATGGTGGGCGTTCTTCAACGCCCTCGCGCCCGAACACAGTTCCGATGGTATGGCGTATCATCTTGCCGAAGTCCTGATTTACTCGCACGCCCATGGGTTCCCGCACATCACTACCGATATTTATGCCAATCTTTCCCAGGGCATCGAGTTACTCTACCTTTTCGCGTTTGAATTCGGGCGGCACTCGGCAGCGGCCCTCGTACACTGTGCATTCCTGATCGTGCTCGTCTTTCTGGTTCTCGCCTATGGGCGGCGCATCGGCAAACCCGCCGCGGGCGCCGCCGCAGCTATCATCACTTACACCTGCCCGGTCATGTTACGCGACGGTACTACCGCCTATGTGGATGTTGCGCTCGCCTGTCTCCTCTTCGCGCTGTTCTACTTACTCCAACTCTGGGACGAATCGCGTGACTCGCGGCTGCTGCTGCCAATAGGCATTCTGGCCGGATTCGGTTACGCCATAAAGTACACCGCGTTTCTGGCGGTTCCCTACGCCATCGGCTTTGTCGCCTGGAAGCTGTGGCGCGCACGGCAGCCGGCGGTCCGCGCGCTGCTCACTATTACCATCGCGGCCGCCGCCATGTTCCTCCCGTGGATGCTTAAAGACTGGATCGAGGTCGCCAACCCCGTTTCGCCGTTCGCCAATCGAATATTTCCGAACCCGTATGTGCGCATCTCGTTTGAAGACGACTGGCGGCGGCGCTTCGCCACTTATACGCTGCACAGCCGCTGGCAGATACCTTGGGAAGTAACCATGGGCGGCCAACTGAGCGGCTTTCTAGGTCCTGTCTTTCTGCTGACTCCGCTGGCGCTGCTGGTGCTGCGGCTTCGCGAAGGGCGCCAGCTCTTGCTCGCCGCATTCACTTTTGGGACGGTATATTTCGAAAACATTGGAACCAGATTTCTCATCCCGCTCGTTCCTTTCGTCTCCCTGGCGATTGGCTTAACCCTGATTAACTTACCCTGGTTGCTGACGGTGGTGACTAGCGCAGCGGTTCTTACCTGTTGGCCGGGCGCGTACAGTATCTGCTTTCCGCACGGATCGTGGCGTCTCGAAGGAGTTCCGATCGCCGCCGCTTTGCGGCTTGTGCCGGAAGATACTTATCTCAGGCAGGATCCGGACTATGTCGTAGTGCAGATGGTGGAACACGCGGTTCCTCCGGGTGAGCGAATCTTTGCCTTCGGGCAAGGCGGAAGATCCTACTTACGGCGGGAATTGCTGATCAGTTACCAGAGCGCCTTTGGTGAAGTCTTGCGGGACATCTTGTGGACACCAATGGTCCCCGACTTTCAGCCTTCCAGACGGCTGACGCTGCGCTTCCCGCCGCGCCAGCTCACCAAGGTGCGCGTCGTCCAGAGAGCTACGCTCCCTGACGGCCAGTGGTCCATCGCAGAAGTGCACATCCTGGACGGCAGCGTGGAACTGCATCGCGATCGGGCATGGCGGCTCATGGCCGATCCCAACCCGTGGGACGTTGAAATGGCGTTCGATCATAATCCGGTGACTCGCTGGCGAAGTTGGGAACCCCCCGCCGCGGGGATGTACGTGGAAGCCGGCTTCGGCCAACCGGCGACAGTCAGCGCCGTGACCATAGAGACCTCGAATGACTCGGACAATTCGAAGTTGGAAGTTACGGGACTGACTGCGGGCGGACATTGGATACTACTCTCCAATCGCCCCGAAGAGGAGAGACAGAAGTACGACAACTTGAGACTGGCTGCTACGGCGGAGTTAAGAGCTCGTGGCATCCGGTATCTCCTCGTGAAAGACGGCGACTACCGGGCATCCGATTTCACGTGTTGTCCCGGGAGTTGGGAGTTGCGGCTTGCCGGCGAGGCGCACGACGCCCGACTTTACCGAATCGAGTGACGGCGGGTGTTCGTCTTTCCAGCTATAATCGGCAGCATGTGTCACGTCGACATCCACCAATTCGCGCAACTGGCGCTGCCTTTGCTGCTGCTCTCCACCCTGATGGCCGGGGCGGCCGAGCAGCCCACGCCTCCGCTTGCGCCGAAATCCGACCATCGTGAAGTGCGCCATGGCGCGACGGTCGTCGATGATTATTACTGGCTGCGGGAGAAATCCAATCCGAAAGTGGTTGCCTACCTGGAAGCCGAGAACGCCTACACCAAGGCGATGACCGCGGACCTCGTCCCGTTTGAGGATGCCCTCTACAAAGAAATGCTGGGTCGCATTAAGCAGACCGATCTGTCCGTCCCCGTGCGGCGCGGCGACTACTTCTATTACTCGCGCACAGAGGAGGGCAAGCAGTACCCCATCCAGTGCCGGCGCAAGGGCAGCATGGAGGCACCCGAGGAGATTCTGCTCGACGTGAACGAACTCGCCAAGGCTCATCAGTTCGTCGGCGTCAGCGCGTTTGTGGTGAGTGACGATCAGCATATGCTGGCCTACACCGTGGATTACACGGGCTTTCGCCAATACCAACTGCAAGTAAAGAATCTGCGTACCGGCGAGACGCTGCCGGACACCACCGACCGCGTGACTTCGGTGGAGTGGGCGGCCGACAATAAGACGCTGTTCCTGGCTACCGAGGATCAGGTGACGAAGCGATCCGACAAAGTCTGGCGGCACGTGCTCGGTTCGGCAACGTTCGAACCAGTCTTTGACGAGAAGGACGAGTTGTATGACGTCAGCATCGATAAGACACGCGATAAGAAATATATCCTGCTCGAAAGCGCCGCTAAAGATACGACCGAGTTTCAAATTCTGCGGGCCGCCCATCCGCAGGATCCGTTCACCGTCTTTCTGCCGCGCGAAAAGAAACACCGGTACTATGTCGACCACCGCGGCGATTTGTTTTACATCCGCACTAATAAGGACGGCCGAAACTTCGGCGTGATGACCACGCCGGAAGGCGATCCAGCCCCTAAGAACTGGAAAGTTTTTATCCCGCAACAGGACGATATTCTTCTGCAGCACCTCGACCTGTTTCGTGACTTCGCGGTGGCCGTCGAAAAGACCGACGCTGTGACTCGCCTGCGCGTCTATGACTTCCAGACCGCGAAATGGACCGCGATTCCCTTCCCTGAACCGGTCTACGCAGCCGCTCCCGGTGGTACGCCGGAATTCACCTCCGATACTTACCGTTATAACTATCAAAGCTTCGTGACACCTCCCAGCGTTTTCGACTATGACGTGCATACCGGCCATGCGACACTGTTGAAGCGGCAGGAAGTGCTGGGCGGTTACGATCCCACACAATATGTCTCCGAACGGTTGTGGGCCACGGCGCGCGACGGCACGAAAGTGCCCATCTCGATCGTGTATCGCAAGGGCCTTGTCCGCGATGGCCGTGCCCCGCTGTTTCTCTACGGCTACGGCTCGTACGGAATCGGGATGTCCGCGGCATTCTCCAGCAATCGCCTGAGCCTGCTCGACCGCGGCATGGCGTATGCGATCGCGCACATCCGCGGCGGCAAC
>DATKNQ010000210.1:0-4424 GCA_035541265.1 Bryobacteraceae bacterium | reverse complement strand
CGATCTCGCGCCGCCAATGCGCCACGCGCTCCGGATCTGGACGCAAGTAGCCGCTATGCCGCGGAAACCGGTCGAGCGTCGCGCGCAGCCATCGGCCCGCGCTGGCCGCTGGAATCTGCAAATCGGCCTGCGCCGTCGCCGCATGCGGAGGATTGGTGCGCGGCACCACCTGGACCGACGGGAACGATCGCGCGAACAGTGGCACCAGGCGCGGCTCGCATTCCACGATATGTCCCGCGCCCAAATCCGGGATCATATTCGCCAGGATGATTTCATCGCCAATGCCCTGTTCGCCCCAGAACAGCAGCTTGCGGCCGGCGAGCGGCGAGCCATCCCAGCGCGGCTGCGGGAACGGCCGCTGCGGTTTGCGTTGTCCATCCGCCCACCCTACTTCGAATTCTTCCCAGCCGCGCGCGATCTCGCCCAACAGAAACAGGATCAGGGAGCGATTCCACCGGGCACGCGTCGAGCCGGGGTCGAACTCCGCGGCCTTGTCATAACAAGCCTTGGCCTCCGCGAAGCGGCACTCTTCCTTCCGGTAATTCCCCAGGTTGGCCCACGATGCCGGGTCGCGCGGCTGAATCTCGAGCGCGCGCTCCAGCGCCGCGATGGCCTCCGGCAGCTTGCCCTGCTCGTGCAGCATCACGCTCAGGTTGCTGTAGGCGGCCCCGAATCCGGGCCGGAGCGCGATGGCCTTGCGCGCGCACTCTATCGCCTCCGCCACGCGTTCCTGGCCGCGCCGAACGTTGCCCAGATTGTTCCAGGCATCCGCATGCGCGGGATCGATCTCCACCGCTTTCTCAAAACAGGCCACCGCTTCCTGCGCACGCTGGGGATCGGCGCGCAGCATCACGCCCAGATTGTTCCACGCCGCGGCATTCAGCGGGTCCATCTCGACCGCCAGGCGGAAGCAGGCGGCCGCCTCGGCGCGCATCTTCCGCTCCGCAAACGCGCTGCCCAACGTGCAGCAGCTTTTCGACAGATTCTGGCGGGCCTCGGTATAGTCCGGCCGCAGCGCGATGGCCTCCTCGAAGCACTGGATCGCCTCCGTAGTGCGCCCGCGCGCGCCCAGTATGGCGCCCAGCGTGTTCGAGAGCTCGGCAACCGGATGGCCGGAAGCCGCGATAGCCCGCCGGATCCAGTCTTCCGCCTGCTCCTGGGCGCCCCGCTGGTGGGCAGCCAGACCCAACAGATAGAGCACGCGTGGATCGTTCGGCCGGCCCGCCACGATCGTGCGGTACAGGGCTTCGGCCTGGTCCAGACGGCCGGCCTGATGATGCGCCTGCGCCGCCTCGAGCGTCTTCTCGAGTCTCTTCATAAATGTCGAGGCTAAACAGCTACGTGCCGGCGCGGCCACAACTCTCTCACTGAAGAGAATAGTCCGGACCACGCCCACTATATAGCTCAGCGCACCCGCCATTCCGTGCGCCGCCGCTTCCATGGTCGAGACGCAAGACGAAACGCTGGAGGCTTGGTATGGCCTACCCGCCGAAGTGAAGTTCTGCACGCGCTGTGTCATTTCCAACCAGCGCCCGAGCTCCGTCGTCGAGTTCCGCAATCGCGCCGGGCAGTCGAAGCCCTACATTGCGTTCGATGAAGAGGGCGTGTGCAGCGCCTGCCGTTATGCGGAAATCAAGCAGCGCATCGACTGGCGCGAACGTGAAGTCCAGTTGATCGAGCTGTGCAACCGCCATCGCAGCCGCACCGGCGCCTACGATTGCATCGTGCCCGGCAGCGGCGGCAAAGATAGCGCCTTCACCGCACACATCCTGAAGTACAAGTACGGCATGAATCCGCTGACCGTCACCTGGGCGCCACACGTCTACACCGAGGTCGGATGGCGAAACTTCCAAAGCTGGATCGGCGCGGGGTTCGACAACATCCTGGTCACCCCCAGCAGCCGCTTCCATCGCCTGCTCACGCGCCTTGCGTTCCTGAACCTGGTGCATCCGTTTCAGCCCTTCATTATCGGGCAGAAGCTGGTCGGACCGCGCTTCTCCGCGCTCTACGGCGTCCCGCTGATCTTTTATGGCGAGAACCAGGCGGAATACGGCAACGCGATCGCGGAAAACGACCGTCCCACCATGTCGCCGGTTTTTTACGAAGACCGTCCGGACGCGGGGCAGCTTGTCCTCAGCGGCGTCCCCGTGCCCGATCTGATCGCCGAATACAACGTCTCGGTGAACGATCTGAATCCGTACCTGCCGGTGGATGGCGCCCGTCTGCGCGCGCTCGGCACCGAGGTGCACTATCTCGGTTACTATCTGAAATGGGACCCGCAGGAGTGTTACTACTATGCCGCCGAGCACACCGGATTTGTCCCCAACGACCGGCGTACCGAGGGTTCCTACTCGCGCTACAGCTCGATCGACGACAAGATCGACGTGCTGCACTACTACACCACGCTGATCAAGTTCGGCATCGGCCGCGCGACCTACGATGCCGCGCAGGAGATTCGCACCGGCAAGATCACGCGCGAGGAAGGCGTCGGCCTGGTGCGCCGCTTCGATACGGAGTTTCCCGCACGCTATTTTCCCGAGGCGCTCGAGTATCTCGGCATCTCCGAAGAAACGTTTTGGCATGTCATCGACGGCGCGCGGTCCCCGCACCTCTGGCGTAAAGAGAACGGCGAATGGAAACTCCGGCACCAGGTTCAATGAGCAGCGCGCCCGAGCTGTCGATCGCCGGCCGGCGCATCGGTCCACGGCACGCGCCATTGGTGATCGCGGAGATCGGCATCAACCACGAAGGCAGCTTCGAAAAAGCCCTCCGCATGATCGACGATGCGGCCGCCGCCGGATGCGAATGCGTCAAGTTCCAGACCCATGTGATCGAAGACGAGATGGTCCCCAACGGCGTCGTGCCGGGCAATGCGCGCGAATCCATCTGGGAAATAATGAACCGCTGCGCGCTCAGCGAGGCGGACGAGCGCCGGCTGAAAGCGCACGCCGAACAGCGCGGCCTGATCTTTCTGAGTACGCCGTTTTCGCGCGCCGCAGCCGATCGGCTGGAGCGCATCGGGGTCGCCGCCTACAAGATCGGCTCTGGCGAATGCAACAACTATCCGCTGATCGAACACATCGCCGCATTCGGTAAACCGGTGATCCTGAGCACCGGCATGAACAATCTGGAGAGCGTCGCGCCGGCCGTCGATATTCTGCGCCGCCGCCGCGTCCCGTTCGCCCTGCTGCACTGCACCAGCATGTATCCGACGCCTTACAGCGCGGTGCGGCTAGGCGCGTTGCGGCAGCTTGCCGATGCGTTCCCGGATGCGGTCATCGGCTTATCAGATCATTCGGCCACGATCTATCCGTGCCTCGGTGCGGCAGCCCTGGGCGCATCGATCCTGGAGCGCCATTTCACTTCGAGCAAAGACTGGCCGGGACCCGATATCCCGATTTCGATGACGCCCGCCGAGCTGCGCGAGCTGATCGCAGGCAGCCGCGCGATCCACGAAGCTCTGGGAGGCGCGAAAGACATCCTGCCCGGCGAAGCGCCCACCATCCAGTTCGCGTACGCCTCGGTCGTGGCGCTGCGCGACATCGCGGCCGGCGAGCCGCTCAGCATGGAAAACGTCTGGGTGAAGCGGCCCGGCACCGGCGAAATCCGCGCCGCCGAACTGCCGCGCGTCCTCTCGCGCCGCGCGCTGCGGAGCTTCAAAAAGGACGAGCAACTGGTATGGTCGTCGCTCCAGTAACGCGCCGCGTGGTCTTCCTCACCGGCACGCGCGCCGATTTCGGCAAGCTGAAGCCGCTCATGCGCGCCGTAGACACCTGCCGCCTGTTCGAAGGCGCGGTGTTCGCCACCGGGATGCACATGCTCTCGCGCTACGGCCTGACGGTGGAAGAGGTCACCAAGGCCGGCTTCTCGCGCATTCACGGTTACATCAACCAGTTTCACGGCGAGCAGCCGGAGCTGATCCTGGCCAACACCATCAACGGCCTCTCGCGCTACGTGCAGGAATACGAGCCCGACATGCTGGTGGTGCACGGCGATCGCGTCGAAGCACTGGCGGGCGCCATTGTGGGCGCGCTGCGCAACGTGCTGGTGGCGCACATCGAGGGCGGAGAACTGTCCGGCACCATCGATGGCACCATCCGCCACGCCGTCAGCAAGCTGGCGCATCTGCACTTCGTGGCCAATCACGATGCGGCCGAGCGCCTGCGGCAACTCGGCGAAAAGGCCGAATCCATCTACGTCATCGGCTCGCCGGATATCGACGTGATGTTGTCGAACGATCTGCCGGATCTGGACGCCGTGCGCGCGCGCTACGAGGTTCCGCGCGGCGCTTACGGCATTGTGATGTTTCACCCCATCACGGCAGAGGCGGCTGTGCAAGCGCGGGCGGCGCGCGAGCTCACCTCGGCGCTCGTGCGCACGCCGCTCGACTACGTGGTGATTTATCCCAACAACGACCCCGGATC
>DATKNQ010000209.1:0-3054 GCA_035541265.1 Bryobacteraceae bacterium | reverse complement strand
TACAAAAAGCTCATGCCCAATCCGAAGCCCGCGCGCGCCACGGTGCAGGTTGCGGGCCTGATCGGCGGCGCAAAGATCGAAATTTCGGCCATCGCGGTGAAGCACTAGCGGGGGACCTCCCCCTCGGTCCCACGCCAACCCCGCCAATTTGACCTGCCCAGTGCACTCCGCTAAACTAAGGCGTCAGTCTTTTTTCGGGTTACATATCCAGCCAATTTAAGACAGGCATTTCACGACGGGCGGGACGAGCATGCAGCGACATATTTTCACATCGGAATCCGTTACAGAAGGGCATCCGGATAAGATAGCCGACCAGATTTCGGACGCGGTATTAGACGCCGTCATGGCGCAGGATCCACTGGGGCGCGTGGCTTGCGAGGTGCTGGTCACGACGGGCATCTGCGTGGTGGCCGGCGAACTGACCACCACCTGCTACGTGGACGTGCCCAAGGTCGTCCGCCAGACCATCGAGCACGTCGGTTACGTGGATGCACTGTGGGGCTTCGACTGCAACACGTGCGGCGTGCTGAACGCCATCCAATCGCAATCGCCGGATATCGCCATGGGAGTGGATACGGGCGGCGCTGGCGATCAGGGCCTGATGTTCGGCTACGCCTGCAACGAGACTGACGAGTTCATGCCACTGCCGATCATGATGGCGCACAAACTGGTGCGGCGGCTTTCCGAAGTCCGGCGCGCGGGCACGCTCGATTTCCTGCGGCCGGACGGCAAGAGCCAGGTCAGCGTGGAATACGTGGACGGCGCACCCAAGCGCATCGACGCCGTGGTGATTTCGACCCAGCACAGCGACGCGGTCTCCACCGAGACGCTGCGCGCCGAGGTGAAGAAGCACATCATCGATCAGGTCATCCCGGCCGGGATGGTAGACTCGCGCACGCACTACCACATCAACCCCACGGGCCGCTTCGTGATCGGCGGGCCGCACGGCGACACCGGACTCACGGGTCGCAAGATCATCGTGGATACGTATGGCGGCATGGGACGGCACGGCGGCGGCGCGTTTTCGGGCAAGGATCCAACGAAGGTGGATCGCTCGGCCTGCTACATGGCGCGCTACATCGCGAAGAACATCGTAGCCGCCGGTTTGGCCGGCCGCTGCGAAGTGCAACTGGCATACGCCATCGGCGTGGCTGAGCCGGTGTCGGTGATGGCCAACACCTTTGGCACGGGCATCATCCCGGAAGAAAAGATTACGGAATTGATTCGCGCGCATTTCCCGCTCACGCCGCGTGGGATCATCGACCATTTGAAGCTGCGGCGCCCCATCTACCGCACCACCGCCGCTTTTGGACACTTCGGCCGCACCGAAGGAACTTTCACCTGGGAAGCTACCGACAAAGTCGAGGCGCTGCGGGAAGAAGCCGTGGCACACGCCGCGATTCGTTAACAACAACCGACGCTCGAAACGGAGGAATGCATGCCAACCGAGACGCAGGTTCCCTGCGACATTAAAGACATCGCACTGGCCGATATTGGCAAGCGCCGCACGGAGTGGGCTTTCCAGTCCATGCCGGTGCTACAGTCGATTCGCAAGCAATTCATCAAGACGCAGCCGCTTTCCGCAATTCGGATCGCGGCTTGTCTGCACGTAACCAGCGAGACCGCCAACCTGATGATCACTTTGCGCGATGGCGGCGCTTCGGTGGTCCTGTGCGCCTCGAATCCGCTGTCCACGCAGGACGACGTAGCCGCCACGCTGGTGCGCGACTACAACATTCCGGTCTACGCCATCAAGGGCGAGAACAACGAAGTCTATTATCAGCACCTGACCGCGGCAGCCGAGCATGCGCCGCACATCACCATGGACGACGGCGCCGACTTGGTTTCGCTGCTGCATTCGAAGCGGCAGGATCTGGCGTCGGCCATCATCGGTGGCACCGAAGAGACCACCACCGGCGTCATCCGGCTGCGCGCGATGGCGAAGGACGGCGTGCTGAAGTATCCGATCGTGGCGGTCAACGATGCCATGACCAAGCATTTCTTCGATAACCGCTACGGCACGGGCCAGAGCACCATCGACGGCATCATTCGCGCGACGAACATCCTGCTGGCCGGGCTGCACGTGGTCGTGGCCGGCTACGGCTGGTGCGGACGCGGCGTGGCCATGCGCGCGCGCGGCATGGGTGCTAACGTGATCGTCACCGAAGTCGATCCGATCAAGGCCCTCGAAGCCCTGATGGACGGCTACCGCGTCATGGCAATGTCTGAAGCCGCCGCGATCGGCGACATCTTCATCACGGTGACCGGCGATAAGCACGTCATCTCGCGCGATCATTTCGAGCGCATGAAGAACGGGGCGATCCTTTGCAACTCCGGCCACTTCAATGTGGAGATCGACCTCGACGCGCTGGGCAAGATTGCGTCTTCGCGCCGGCAGACGCGTGAGTTCGTGGAAGAGTACTGCTTCCGCGACGGCCGCAAGCTGTACGTGCTGGGCGAGGGCCGGCTCATCAACCTGGCCGCCGCCGAAGGCCATCCCGCATCGGTGATGGACATGAGCTTCGCCAACCAGGCGCTCTCGGCCGACTTCATGGTGAAGAATCACGCCAAGCTGGAAAAGCGCGTCTACTCGGTGCCGGAAGATCTCGACCGGCAGGTGGCGCGCATGAAGATCGAGTCCATGGGCGTGAAGGTCGACCGGCTCACTCCCGAGCAGGAAACGTACCTCACGAGCTGGTCGGAGGGCACGTAGGCACTACGGCGTAAACTCGAAGGCTACACCGCCGACGGTATCACCCGCGGGGCCGCCCCACAGAGTGGTGCCGTAAAGGCGGTCCGCTCTATCCGTAATCAGGGGAACTGAAGGATACGCTCCGTCGTTTCCGCCTGTGAAGCTGTACAGCACCGTCTCGGTCCACTCGCCGCCGGTCTGCGGTGTCAGCTTGAAAATCGTTCCCGGATTGTCGACGCCTCCGCCCACGGTGGTTCCATACAGGTTACCCGCGGCATCGAAGAGCAGTGCATTCGGATTCTCGCCATCTTGCGCGCCGATGCCGAGGAATGTATGCAGGATCGTCTCCGTCCATCCGCCCG
>DATKNQ010000208.1:0-20915 GCA_035541265.1 Bryobacteraceae bacterium | reverse complement strand
TTGATGCGCTGGCCGACCGCGTCCTGATGCGGCCAGTAGGTGCGCGCCAGCGTTTCATCGACGATCGCCGCCGGCGCGGCTGTCTCGTTATCGCGGTCGTCGAAAAACCGGCCGCGCACCAACTGGATGCCCATCGCCTGGAAGTAGCCGGGCGTCACTGGTCGCTGATCCGCCTCCGGCGACCGCTCCCTCTCGGGAACGGCTTGCGTGTCGATCGCGGTGGTGCCTGACCAGCCGGTGCCGCTGAGCGGCAAGCCCGTCACCGCGCCGGCCGCATCCACGCCGGGCAGGCGCCGCACGCGATCGAGCAGTTCGCGGTAAAACGTGCGCGTCTGTTCCGGCTTCGCATATTTCTCTTCGGGCAGCGACACGCGCATGGTCAGCACGCCATCGGGGCGAAAGCCGGCGTCCACTTCCTGCAGCCGTAGAAAGCTGCGGATAAGCAAGCCCGATCCGGCCAGCAGCGCGAGCGACAGCGCCAGTTCGCCTACCACCAGCGCGCTGCGCAATCCGCGCGAACGGCCGCCCGTGCCGCCGCGTCCGCCTTCTTTGAGCACGTCATGCGTGCTTTGCCGGACCGACTGGAACGCCGGCGCGAGGCCGAACAGGATACCTGTGGCGAGCGAAATCAGCAACGCAAACAAAAGCACGCCGGGGTCCATGCGGGTCTCCGCCACACGCGGAAAGCTGGTAGTGCTGGCGGCGATCAGCAGTCGCAAGCCGCCGTAAGCCAGGACGAGGCCGGCCGCGCCTCCCGCCATCGACAGCACGACGCTCTCGGTCAGCAATTGGCGGGTAAGCCGCCAGCGCCCCACTCCCAGCGCCTGCCGCACCGCGATTTCGCGCTGCCGCGCAGAAGCACGTGCCAGCAGCAGGTTGGCCACGTTGCCGCAGGCGATCAACAGCACCAGACTGACCGCGCCCATCAACACCCACAGCGCGATCTTGATATCGCCGATTTCCTGTTCCAGCAGCGGAATCATGAGCACGGCGAAGTTGTAGAACTTATACGGATAGTTGGGATTCTGTTCGATGATGCGCCGCGAGACCGCCGCCATATCCTCGCGCGCCTGCGCCAGCCTCAGCCCCGGCTTGATGCGTGCGATCGCCTGATATCCGTGGCTGCCGCGATTGCCCGGCGACAGATCGCTTGCCGAGAACACCAGCGGCGCCCACAATTCCGCTTCATGCGGCATGTCGAATCCGGGAGGCAGGACGCCGACGACCTGGTAGCTCTCCCCGTTCAGAATCAGCTTCCGCCCCAGGATTCCGCGGTCCGCGCCGAAACGCCGCCGCCACAGGCCGTCGCTCACCAGCACGACGTGTTCGCGGCCGGGGCGCCCCTCTTCGGGCAGGAATACGCGACCCAGTTCCGCCTGCACGCCCAGCAGCGGGAAGAAGCTGACCGAGACCACCGCCCCGTCGATGCGCTCCGGTATGCCGCCGATCCTAATGTTGGCGCTGGCTTCCTGGATGGCCGCGATTGCGGAGAAGCTGTTGTTCTGCGGCAGGTCCATGAACTCCGGCGCCGACACCCAGTTCCGGTCGTTGGGAATGCCGATGCCGGTGAAGCGCATCCAGAGTTGCACCAGTTGGTCCGGGTTCTTGTACGGCAGCGGCTTCAACACCACCGCATCGACCACGCTGAAAATAGCGGTGGTCGCGCCGATCCCGAGGGCCAGCGCCAATACGGCGATCGCCGTAAAACCGGGGCTGCGCCTGAGGATGCGCAGCGCGTAGCGAAGATCTTGCAGCCAGGTATCCATTGCTACTACTACGAAACGGCGCGGCAAAAGTTACGGGCACTTTGCGGCCAGCGCGGACTTCCGCCTTCGGGCCGAAATGCCCGATGCTATCTACTGGCTCGTGCCACTGATGGAGATCCCGCGATAGCGGGCTTGATACACTGCCCATAGTGGAAGATCCCCAGTACGCGGTGCTGCTCGACAAGGCCGCCGAATTCGTGCGCCGCCTCGACGATTATCCGGAGATCCTGGTGGTCGGCCAGACCCGCGGCGCGGCGGACGATTTCGTACGCACGGCCTGCCGCACTGGACTTCTGGGAGTGCATCGCACCACGCTCACCGGACTGGCCGTCGATCTGGCGCAGCAGCCGCTGGCGCAAGCCGGCCTGGCGCCGCTGAGCGGCTTGAGCATGCAGGCGCTGGTGGCGCGCGTCATTCACGGCTTGCGCGACGGGTTGATTCCGTATTTCGAGCCGGTGGCCGATACGCCGGGCTTGGCGCGGGCCGTGGCGGCGACCATTGCCGAGTTGCGCTTGAACGGCGTGCAGCCTGCCGCGGTGGCGGCCACCGCACGTCCCGGTCACGATCTCGCCCAGATGGCGGCGCTATTCGAAAAGGAGCTGGCCGCCCGCTCGCTCGCCGATTTCGCGCTGCTGCTGCGACTGGCGATCGCGGCCGCGCGGGAAGGTCGCCATCGCCTGTTGGGTCTGCCGGTGGTGCTGCTGGATGTCGATCTTGACTCGAAGCTGTTGCGCGAACTGCTCGACGCGGTTGTCGAACGCGCACCGGCGGTGTTTGACGGACGGCTCGGACCGGCTCCGGGATCGAACGGCCATGACGGCCGGACGCTCGATCGCATCCGGCAGTTTCTTTTTGTCGAAGCGGTGCCGCCGGATGGCGAACCCGACGCGAGCCTGGATTATTTCTCAGCAGCCGGCGAATCGCTCGAATGCGTTGAGATCGCCCGCCGGATTCTGAAGCTGGCGTCCGTCGACGGCCTGCCGTTCGATCGCGTGGCGATCCTGTTGCGATCACCCGAACGTTACCAGCCGCTGGTCGAAGAAGCTGTGCGGCGCGCTTCGATTCCGGCGTACTTCAGCCGCGGCGTGGCGCGTCCCGATCCGGCCGGGCGCGCATTCTTGGCGCTGCTCGCGTGCGCGGGGGAAGGCTGCTCCGCCACGCGTTTCGCGGAATATCTTTCGCTGGGGCAGGTACCGCCGCTGGACCGCCGGCCGGATGCCGCCGCGCCGCTCGTGCCGGATGACGAGATCCTCGCGCGCTTCTACGAAAACGCCGGAGCGCCGGCTGCCACGGAAGCCGAGTCTGGCGAGCCCGAAGATGCGGATGCCGCGGTGATTCGCGGCACGCTGCAAACGCCTTGGGCTTGGGAGAAGCTGCTGGTGGATGCCGCGGTGATCGGCGGGCGCGAGCGCTGGTCGCGCCGCCTGCGCGGTCTCGAAGCGGAGCTGCGCCTGCAGTTGACCGATCTCGATCAAAAAGAGGAAGGCCGCCGCCAGCATCTGGAGCGCGAAATCGGGCGCCTCAAGAACCTCGAGCGATTCGCCCTGCCGCTGATCGACCGTCTGGCCGCGCTGCCCAGCCGCGCCACGTGGGGCGAGTGGATCGATCGATTGCGCGATTTGGCCGAGGCCGCGCTGCGCCAGCCCGGATCGGTGCTGTCGCTGCTCGATGAGCTGCAGACTATGGCCGAGGTCGGGCCGGTCGGCCTGGACGAAGTGACCGGTGTACTGCGCGACCGGCTGCGCTTTCTGCGCCGCGAGCCCGCGCCGCGCCGCTATGGCCAGGTCTTCATCGGAAGCATTGATGAAGTGCGCGGCCGCGCGTTCGACGTCGTTTTTCTGCCGGGACTCTGCGAGGGTCTCTTTCCGGCGCGTGCGCGCGAAGATCCCATCCTGCTGGATGAGTATCGCGAGGCGCTGGCCGCCGGGCTGCGCGTGCAGAACGATCGTGTGGTCAACGAACGGCGCCGTCTGCACATGGCTTGCGCGGCGGCCCGCACGCGCCTGGTCTTCTCTTATCCGCGCGTGGACGCCGTCGAATCGCGGCCGCGCGTGCCGTCGTTTTATGCGCTGGAGATCGTGCGCGCGGCCCACGGGCGCTTGCCGGACCTCCGTCAATTCGAAGAGAAGGCGCGGCAGTCGGCTCCTTCGCGCCTGGATTGGCCCGCGCCGGCCGATCCGCGCGACGCCATCGACGATGCCGAATTCGATCTGGCAAAGCTGGGCCACGCCACCGACGCGGCGGCCGGGCACTATCTGATTGGCGCGAACGCATTCCTGGCCGAATCTCTGCGGCGATCGGCGCGGCGCGAACGCCACGCCTGGTTTCCGGTGGATGGCATCGCAGCGCCGGACGATGCCACGCTGGCGGTCCTGGCGGCCCAGCGTCTCGCCGCGCGCAGCTATTCGCCTTCCGCCTTGCAGCATTTCGCCGCCTGCCCGTACCGCTTCCTGTTGTACGGCATTCATAAGTTGCGCCCGCGCGAGGAGTGCGCCGCGCTGGAGCGCCTCGATCCGCTCACGCGCGGCGCGCTCTTCCACGAATCGCAATTTCAGTTGTTCGGCGAATTGCGTGCCGCGGACCTGCTGCCCATCAGCCCGCGGAACAAGGCGCGCGTGCTCGAAATGGCCGACGCCGTGCTCGATCGTGTGGCGGCCAAGAGTGAAGAAGAACTGGCGCCCGCGATTCCGCGCGTCTGGCGCAGCGAGATCGATGACCTGCGCACCGATCTGCGCGGTTGGATCGAACAGGTGGCCGGCGATCCCGGCGGCTGGCTGCCCACGCATTTCGAATACAGCTTCGGCATGGCGGCCGATCGATCGCGCGACACTGCCAGTGTGTCGTCGGACGCCGTCCTGGATACGGGCGTCCGTTTGCGCGGCGCGATTGACCTGATCGAAAAACATACCGTCCGCGGCACGCTGCGCATCACGGACCACAAGACCGGCAAGGTCCCGCAGCCGGAGCCGTCCTACGTGGGCGGCGGGGCTTTCTTGCAGCCGCTGGCGTATGCCTTCGCGGCCGAAAATCTGCTGCACGAGCCGGTCGAAATGAGCCGCTTGTTTTACTGCACCGAACGCGGCGGCTATCGCCAGATCCCGTTCGAAGTCACGCCGCCCCGGCGCGCCTTCTTCAAACGCGCCATGGCGCTGATCGATGGCGAAATCGAGCGTGGATTCCTGCCGGCCGCGCCGCAGCGGGGCGCTTGCGCACAATGCGATTATCTGCCGGTCTGCGGCCCGAACGAGGAACGCCGCGCCGTGAGCAAGAATCAGGACGCACTCGACGCGTTGCTCGAATTGAGGCGCATGCCATGATCGCCGCCGCCCAAACCAGCGACGATGCCGCGCGCGAGCGCATCCGCACCTCGCTCGGCGAAAGCCTGATCGTGGAGGCCTCCGCGGGCACCGGCAAGACCACCGAGCTGATCTGCCGCATCGTAGGCGTGCTGGCGGCCGGCACGCCGGTCGAGAAAATCGTGGCCGTCACGTTCACGCACAAGGCGGCGGGCGAATTGAAGATCCGGCTGCGCCAGGAACTCGACAAAGCCCGCGCGGTCTGCGCCGATTCCGCCGAACGCCGGCACCTTGAAGATGCCCTGGAGCGCTTGGAAGAAGCGGCCATCGGCACGATTCACGGTTTCTGTGCGCAGATCCTGCACGAGCGGCCCGTGGAAGCGCGCCTCGATCCGGCGTTCGAGGAACTCACCGAGCCGGAGGCCGGCCGGCTGCGCGATCGCGCTTTCGACTGGTGGTTTCAACAGAAGCTGGACGCCGGGTCGGAAACGTTGCGGCGCGCCCTCGCGCGGCTCGCCTGGCGCGACCAGTGGCAGGCTGAAACTCCGCCGGTCGATTCGCTGAAGTACGCCGGCCGGCAGTTGGTCGAGTGGCGCGATTACAGCGAGCCGTGGAAGCGCAGGGTGTTCGATCGCCCCGCCCACCTGCGAGAACTGCTCGAGCAATGCCGCGCGCTCGCCGCACTGGCTGCGCAATGCTCGCGGTCGAGCGACAACCTGGCGATCTCGCTCCGCCCGCTCGCCGAGTTGGTCAAACGCCCGGGCGACGATGATACCCTCGAAGCGCGCCTGCTGAAGCTCGCGCGCGATCTGCGCCGCAACTTCCGGAAAGGCTCCGGCAACTTCGCGCCCGGGATCTCGCGGCAAGACGTACTCGATGCGCGCGAAGCGCTGCTGGCCGCGCTCGACACATTCGGCCGCGATGCGGATGCCGATTTCGCCGCCGCACTGCGCGATGAAATGCGCGACTTCATCGCCGCCTACACCGAACACAAACGGCGCGCCGGCAAGCTCGATTTCCTGGACCTGCTGCTAATGGTGCGCGACCTGGTGCGCGATCAACGCGAGGTGCGTAACTATCTCCAGAATCGCTGGTCGCGCATCTTCGTCGACGAATTCCAGGATACCGATCCGCTGCAGGCCGAGATCCTGGTGCTGTTGTCCGCCAACGATCCCGCCGAAACCGATTGGCGCAACGTGACGCCCGTCGCGGGCAAGCTCTTCGTCGTCGGCGACCCGAAGCAATCCATTTATAAGTTCCGCCGCGCCGACGTGGTGCTCTACGAGAGCATCTGCGAAGCGCTCACGCTCCGCGGCGTGACGCGCATCCATCTGACCAAAAGCTTCCGTGCCGTCCCCGCGATTCAGCAACTGGTGAATGCCGCGTTCGCGCCCGAGATGACCGGCGATCGCCAGCACGGCGAAGCACGCTACGCCCCGCTCGAGCAGCATAGCCCGGCCGACGAGACGCAGCCCGCGATCGTGGCTCTGCCGGCCTACGTGTCGGCGGGCAATGCCACGTACGCCGAGATCAACCGGTGCCTGCCGCAAACGATCGGCGCCTACATCGACTGGCTGGTGAACCGCAGCGGCTGGCAGGTGCGCGATCCGCGCGATGGCGCCCGCGTCCGGCTGGAGGCGCGGCATATCTGCGTGCTGTTCCGCAAGATGCTCGATAACCGCAAAGACCTCTCGCGCGAGTACACGCAGGCGCTCGAAGCGCGCGGCATCCCGCATCTGCTGGTGGGCTCGAAGTCGTTTTTCCATCGTGAAGAGGTGGAGGCCGTGCGCACGGCGCTCGCCGCGATCGAGTGGCCGGACGACGAGCTATCGGTCTTCGGCACGCTGCGCGGCGCGCTGTTCGCCGTTCCCGATCACCTGCTGCTGCGCTTTCGCCTCGAAGCCGGCCCGCGCCGCCTGCATCCCTTCGGCCGGTTGCTGGACGATCTGCCGGCCGAATTCGCCCCGATCCGCGAGGCGCTCGCCATTCTCGCGGAACTGCACCGCGAGCGCAATCGCCGCCCGATCGCGGATACCGTCACCGCGCTGCTCGAACAAACGCGCGCGCACGCCGGATTCATGCTGCAGAAGGCCGGACCGCAGGTGCTGGCCAACGTCAACCGCATCGCCGATCTGGCGCGCACCTTTGAGCTGACGGGCGGCCTGTCGTTTCGCGGCTTCGTCGAAGAGCTGGCCACTCAAGCCGGCAAAGCGGAATCCACCGAGGCGCCGGTGCTCGAAGAAGCTTCGGACGGCGTCCGGCTGATGACCGTGCATGGCGCCAAAGGCCTGGAGTTTCCCGTAGTGATTCTGGCGCACATCACCACGAACATCGCGCGGCGCGAGGCCGAACGCCTGGTCGATGGCCGCCTCTGCGCCACGCGCCTGCTGGAAGCTGCGCCCTGGGAGTTGCTCGACAACGAACAGCAGGAACACGCGCGTGAAATCGCCGAAGGCGTGCGCGTCGCTTACGTGGCGGCCACGCGCGCACGCGATCTGCTGGTCGTGCCGGTGCTGGGCGATCGCGCGATCGACGGCTGGCTCGCGCCGCTGAATAAGGCCGTCCATCCGCGGCTCGACGATCGCCGGGTGAAGGCCGCGGCTCCCGGCTGCCCGGCGTTCACCGGAGACTGCACCGTGCAGTGCGGCCGGCCGGAGGACTCCGTGCATCCCGGATTGCATGTTCCGCAAGCGGGAGATCACCAGGTGGTGTGGTGGGACCTCGCCGGTCTGCGTCTGGACGCCGCTACCGGTGCCGGCCTGCGCCAGGAAGATCTGCTCGCACCGCAGCCCGCTGCGCGCGCGGCGGAGGGGATCGCACAGTACGAGCGATGGCAAGCGGACCGGCGCCGCAAATTGGACGCGGGGAAAGTTCCGGCGTTCCGCATCGTTTCACCGACGGATGACCTCGGGGAGCCGCCCGAGCCGCGGCCCGTTATGGTGGCGTCAGCTTCGACGTCGACAGACCGAGCGGGCGGCGCGGCATTCGGCATGCTGGTCCACGCCATCCTCCGTGACCTGGATCTGCACGGTGCGCGGGATCAGATTGCGGCACTTGCCCGTGTGCACGCCCGCCTGCTCGATGTGGACCGCGCCTCGGAAGCTACGGCGGCCGTCAGCGCCGCCTGGGAGCATCCGCTGCTCGAACGGGCGCGGGCAGCCGCGCGTTGCCATCGCGAATTGCCGTTCCACCTGCCGCTTGCAGACGGCCGTCTGGTCGAAGGCATAATCGACCTCGCGTTTCTTGAGCACGACACTTGGGTGGTGGTGGATTTTAAAACAGATTCATCCGGGTCGGCACGGTACACGCGGCAAGTGCAGTGGTACGCTTACGCACTTCGGCGTTTGACGGGCCGGGAGGCGCAGGGGAACCTGCTACGGCTGTGAGTCCGCGCGCATCGCCCGCATCATTAAAAATCATTAAAATGAGACGATTCGGTGTGAAACTGTTGACGCGTGGGGCAACCGCATGATCTAATTCGGGCGTACCGTTGAATGTGTGCTTTAGGGACCCGAAAAAGGCACGTTTCCGTTGAAGGCAAAAGAATTTTCTCTTGACACGGACTCGGCTATACGGTATGAATATCTTTACTGAGTGCGCGACAAGTGCAATTTTCGTGTAATCCTGCGAGCCGGCGAAGTACAAAAACATAATGCACAGCCCCATCGCAGGGCGTGATTCGGCAGTACCCGGTGCCAGACTGTAGGGGTCGCCGGCAAAATCTTAAATGAAATCTCCGCCCGCACGGAGAAGTTCCCTAGTAGGTAGAAGTGGTTGGGAGAGGCTCAGGTTGAAAGAGAACTTCGACCGATTCAATTTCGCAATTCACAAGGAGAAGGAAATGGCAGATTTTCGCAGATGGATTCTGGCGCTCGCTACGCTCGTCCTGGTAATTGGATGCGTAGCTCCAGCGAGCGCGCAATCTAACAGTCTCACGTGCACCGCCGCAGCCTCGGTAACGCCCACAATTCGAAGCGAGGGCTACACTGAACTGACCGGCGACATTTTGTTGACTTGCTCGGGGGCTGTCGGTTCCGCGCCAACCGCTTCAGGCTCGGTAATTCCGCAGGCCACGCTTTCGGTTTCTCTGACTGCGCCGATTACCAGCCGTATTTTGGGTGGCGCCGCGCCGCAGGCTTTAACCGAAGCGGTGCTGGTGGTTGACGATCCCACGCCGGCCAATCAAGACGTTTGCACGTCTCCCACGAACCCGGCCGTTGCATGCCAGGTTGAGGGCGATGGCGGCATGACGTTCAACAACGACGCCAAGTTTAACGTGTTCCAGGGTCTCGGCGGAGCCACTGTGCCCGCGCCGAACACCGTCACGTTCCTGGGCGTGCCGATCGATCCTCCGGCCACCGGGTCGCGCACCTATCGCATCACCAATATTCGCGTGAATGCGACCGCCGTGCCGGCGTCTTCCGCTCTCGTTGGCTTCCCGATCTACGCGTTTGTTTCGGTCAGCCCCAGCCAGGCGATGTCGATCACGAATCCGCAGATGGTGGTCGCCTTGGCGGCTCCCGGACTGAATCCGGAGTACTCCGGCGGGGCTACCACGCCCTTCTATCAGTGCGAGAACACCGACGAGACCCAGGTTGGCACCGTGACGTTTGCGGAGAACTTCTCGACGGCGTTTAAGATCGAGGGTAGCAGCGGTCAGAATACTCCTGGCGTCGTATACAACTCAGAAAGCGGCTTGGAGATCGCCGGTATCCCCGGTTCTGGCGCTGCCGACAGTCCGACAGAACTACAGGCCACGATCAGCAATATTCCAGTAGGCGCTAAGGTCTACGTGGATGGGTACGCTTCATCTCCGGCCGCCGTTTACTGCGGCGATTCGTCATTGCCTGGCTGCGTCGACGTGCCGTCCTACGCCAATCTGCTGTTGCCGACCGCTTACACCGGCACCGGCACGGGAATAGGCAATGCGGTTCTGGTAGCCGACAACTCGGCCGGCACCGCCCCGATCGCCGTCACTGTGGTCTGGGAAGTCATGGCCACCAACCCGTCGGCCCTCGATTCGCTGGCGTTCGGTATCTATGCCTCGTTCGCCGCTCAGCCCGGCAACCCGTCTACGATCACCGCTCCGACCACGGTTCTCGGCGGCTTCAGCCCGCAGTTGGCGGCCTACTCCTCCAGCGGCCCGATTCCGGAGTTCACCACCACGCCGGAGACCGGCAATTCGCCCTATACCCTGTTCACCGTGTCTCAATGCCAGACGATCCTGCTCTTCCCGTACGTGACCGACTTCTACGGGTTTGACACTGGCATCGCCATCTCGAACACTTCGATGGATAACCTCCCCGTCGGTGCGTCGCAGCAGACTGGCTCTTGCTCCGTGGCCTTCTATGGCAACGGCGGCGCGGCCACGAACCTCGGCACCAGTGGTGTCTATAGCTCTACTCTGGACACCACCCTCAGCGATGGCAACATCGCTCCCGGACAGACTTGGGCGTTCTCGCTGTCTTCGATCGATCCGGGCTACAACAGCACGACGAGCTATGGCACCACTGGATACGCGATCGCAACCTGCAACTTCCAGTTTGCGCATGGCTACTCATTCGTCAGCGACACTGGCATCCGCAACTTCGCGGCAGCCTACCTGGCGCTGGTGATCCCGGATGCTCCGAGGAACGCTCAGCCGTTCACTTGCTCGGCCACCGGCTCCTGGTGCAACCTGACGGGTGAGCAACTCGTTCACTAAACACCACTGCAGCTAGCGGTGCCAAAGGGGAAGCCTTCGGGCTTCCCCTTTTTTTTTCGTATGGATGATGATAAACTGAACTTCCGCGTCCACCATCTTCTTCTTCCGTCAACGTCAGGAGGACGTGTATGCAGAAACTCAAGCTTCTCGCCGGCAGCTTTCTAACCGCGTTGTTTCTTTTTCCGGCTCTGATTCAGGCTCAAAGTATTTCGATTGTGTCCGGCAATGGGCAGTTAGTGTGCGAAGACTGTCCACTGAATCCACAGAAATGGGCTCCCATGGTAGTGCAGGTGAATGACGCGGCCGGAGCTGCCTCGCCAAATACCACTGTCACCTGGACTGTTACCCAGCCGGGTGTCCCGGTGGTAACCGCGACTTCCGTGACGAACGCAGCGGGCCAAGCCAGTTATACGTTCACGCCGCAATCCTTCTTCACCACCACATATTTCTTCTCCACTACCATCACGGCTGCGGCTTTGGGTCAGAGCGTCCAGTTCACCGAGACTAGCGGTGCGCCCTATTCGGCCTCCGGGACCGCGCCGGTAACAATCGTTCTGAGCACTGGATCGCTGCCCGCACTGACCGGAACCGATGGCCAGACACTCACCTCGATGCCGATTCAGGTCACGGTCACCGGATTTTACGGGGGCCTTTCCGGTATCGCCGTGACGATGCAGGCTACCACAAACTCGACCGGCTTGACCGTTGGTTGTGCCACTCAAGCAGGACAACAACCCGGGACCGTTCTTACTAATTCCTCCGGCATCGCCACGTGCACGCCTGTGCTAGGTAACGCCATCGGAAAGGGAAATTACTCGCTCAGCATAGGCGGCGGCTTTGGGACCTTTAATGGAGGCTCTTTTACGATTACCGGAGGCGCGGCTGCCATCATCAAGATTCTCGCTGGAAACAACCAAACCGTGAGCTCCGGCGTCAAGGCCCCCGTTGCGATGCTGGTACAGGTGACCGACCTCGGTGGAAATCCTTCCAGTGGAACTGCTCTCAAATGGGCCGTCACGCAAGGCACCGCGACGCTGAGTAGTGTCGGGACGTCGACTCTCTCCAACGGGTATGCCTCGGCGGTCGTGACCCCCACAGCCGGACCCGTGAAGGTGACTGTCTCACTGGTCAGCGCCCCAACGGTGCAAGCCGTCTTTACGATCAACGTCACCACCGTCGTCACGGCCTTGACCGTGGTTTCCGGCAGCGGTCAGCAGGCCAAGGAGAACGCCGCCTTTGCCGATCCACTGATCGTGCAGGTGAACGACAACACCACGCCCGTTGCCAACGCGACCGTGAACTTTGTGGTGACCAGCGGCTCCGCAACATTGAGCGCGGCATCCGCCACGAGCAACACGCAAGGGCAGGCGCAGGTAACCGCAACTGCAGGCGCTACCGCCGGTCCAGTGGTGATCACCGCCAGTGTTGCATCCACCGGCACGACTTACTCTCAAGTCTTCAACCTGACTGTCATCCCGCCGGGCCCGGTGATTACGGCCATTGTCAACGCGGCTGGGTACCAGAGCCAGTTCGTCTCGCCGTGCAGCCTGGCAACCGTCTATGGCTCTGGCTTTGCCGATGGCATCCAGGGCGCTGTGACGGCTTTCCTCGGGCCGCAGACCATTGTGGCGGGCCTCACGGTTCAGTTTGGCGCCACATACGCGCCGATTCTGGACGTGGTGAATATAGACGGCCAGGAGTCGCTCTCGGTGCAGGTCCCCTGCGAGGCCACGCCGGGAACGGTTCCCATGACCATCACCGCGGATGGCGCCGCTTCGCAGCCGTTCAACGTAACCGTGTCTACGTATAGCCCTGGTATCTTCGGGTTTGTCGATACCGACGGAGCCACGCGCGCGGTTCTGGTGCGGCCGGATGGTTCCTTCGCTTCATTGGCGAATCCGGTGCATCTGGGCGAAACCATTCGCATGTACGTCACCGGGCTCGGCCAGACCACCCCGGCGCTGTTCACCAACGAATTCGATCCGCTGGTGTGCGACTCCACCGGAGAGAACTGCTCGCCGCAGGTCCTGCCCGTCAACGCCCAAGTAGTCGTCGGCGTGAATAACAACGGCGTCCTGGTGCTCTCCGCAACTTATGCCTACGGCATGGTGGGTGTTTACGAGGTACAGTTCCAGGTACCGCAGGATACAGCGACGGGTAACAGCCAACCGTTTGCCGTGGCGCTGTATCAAGGCACCGATCTGCTGTTCGGGAATGGCTCGCTGATCGCGATCGCGCCGTAGCCGGGTGCCGGTGTAGGATCACGGGGCAGGGGGCTTTCGCCGCCGCCCCGTGCAACTTACCAGCAGGATAGAGCAGCGTTAGTTAGCAAACGTGACAGTAATTGGAATCACCTGATTGGTTTGAGGTACTCTCACCACCACTAGAACGGGCTTTTTGGGAAGAGGATTCTTGCCGCCCGATTGAATGCTGAGGATCGCCTTCTCACCGGGCTTCATCGTCTGCCTGTCCAGTTTCACCGTCAGCCCCGCAATTTTCGGGTCAGTTACGGAGAGCGCCATCGGCCACTTCGACGGATTGCGAATGACCACCTGCTCGGAAGACGGCCCGGACGTTTTGATTTTGACTTCCGACTTGTCCGTCGTTAACAACGCCTGCGGCGGAGGCGGCTTGACACTCGCCGGTATGGCCGGCGGTGGCGTCCCTGGCGTTCCCGGCGAGCCTCCGCTCGGGAGCCGGTTGGGACCCGCTCCCATCCTCCCGAATGGTGTAGCCGGCAAATCCTTCTCGGGATCCACGAAATAACACCATTGGCCGTTCTCGAGCTTCCAGCGGCTGTTCGTCTTGGTGGGTAGAGGGTGACCCATGAAGCCTTCGATGGGGAGTAAACGCGTCACCACCAGCATGACCGATGCTTTGGTATTGTCGTCGTAATACTCGATGTTGCGAATCTCAAAACTGCGGTAAGTGGGCTTGCTCGATCCCACAAACAGATCTTTCGTGTCTTCGGCTACCAGATCCAGCGCCTTACTGAACTTACCCTCTACCTCGAGCTGGTAGAACTGGGTGACGCGGGCGCGTAATGCCGCGTCGACTTCCGGAGGGGCCGAGCTGACAGTCGAGGCCGGCTGCCCGGGAGCTGCCGGTGGGACTTGCCCGAAGGCCGCGGCGGCCGCCAGAACGAAGGGTATTGCTCTCATCTTTACATTGTAACTGGAACCGCTATCGGCGATGGCGCCCCTCGACTGGCGTCAAATTCGTGACGGACGATCGCTGCGGCGTCAAGATCGCGTCGCCCCGGTTCGACACCACAGGAACAGTTCGCCTGATTTTTCTGTATGTTAGCTGCAGGCGCCATTCTGGTTCCTGGCTTGCTGCGCTTCTTGCAGCGCCTCAGCCCTCGGAGCTGTTGTGCTGGGAGAAGCAGACATGATTCAAGCGACCTATCGCCAGTGGTTCTCTGTGCCGGAGAAGGCGGCGGCGCAATCATCTTCCGCCCAAACGCCCACGGCTGAGCCATCCAGCGAAAGTTCCAATTTCAACGCCCTGTTCAGCGACGTCACGCAATCGTCCACCGCGTCCTCATCGAACCCCGCGTCGGCTACGGCGACCTCGCTGGGCGATCCCGACATCCAGGATTGGCTCAACAGCTATTGGAAACAGCAGGGCGATGCCAATGCGGCGAATATTTCCTATGAGGCGGCCGATGGCGCGGGCACGGCTTATCAGACCAGCACGGTCTACGGCCCGGATGCCATCTATCAACAGGCGCTCGAAAATCAAATTGGCAACGCATTCGGCAGCTTGACGGGAGACAGCGCCACAGACTTGACATCGAAACTACCGGGTATACCGAGCGAGCAGGTGCAACAGCAGTTCGACTACGATCTGGCGATCGAGAACGCCCAGCGCCTCGCCTCCGGCCAGCCCATCGACACCTCCGCCTACTGGACGGATCCCGGATCGATCGACTACAACGGCCAGGTGTTCACCGCACAGGATCTCGGTTACGCGGGACCTGGACAATCGTCCGGTCCAGAGCCAATCTACATCTCCACCGCCAACCAGGTGCCCGGAACCAATACTTACAACGTACCGGGTTATGCGGGTACGGTCACGGGAATCACGCCCGGGCGCTATTACACATTGCAGCAACTGGAACAGGCAGGATTAAAGCCGGGGCAACCGGACGGCCAATTCAATCCGGGGTCCTGGACTACGAACAACACGTCGACAACGCAGAGCTCCTAGGGAACCTGGCGGCCTTTGCGCGGGGAAACGGCTGATGGGCTGCGCGAGTAGTTGACGACCGGAATCAGGGAGTGCTTCTCCTCCGGCGCCGGCGTCCGCCGCCGCGCCACGAGCTCGCTATTCAAAGTCGCCACGAACTCCTCGATCTGCGCCTGCATCTCGGACATCTTCGCGCGCATATTCAGAATGATCTCCACGCCGGCCAGATTCACGCCCAGCTCACGGGTCAGATGCAGAATCACTTCCAGGCGCTCCAGATCGTCGTCCGTGTAAAGCCGCGTATTGCCGTCGCTGCGCGAGGGCTTCAGCAGTCCCTCCCGCTCGTAGAGCCGCAGGGTCTGCGGATGGATGCCGTACTGTTCGGCAACCGACGAGATCATGTACGCGGCCTTCGATCTTCCCTTGCCCATAATCAGAGCCTCGCCCACAGATCGGAACGCGGATCCTCCGGATGCAGCCCGGCCAGCTCGCGCAGGATCTCCTTCGTGCGCTCGTCTTGCACCTTCGGTGTTTCGATGGCAGCTTCTACGATCTGGTCGCCGCGCTGATTGGTGCGCGCGTTGAATACACCCTTTTCGCGCAGCCGGAACTTCTGCCCGTTGTGCGTGCCTTGCGGGATCTTCAGCAGCGTGCGTCCGTCAATGGTAGGCACTTCGATCTTCGCGCCCAGCCCCGCTTCCCAGACCGCCACTGGCACGCGAATGTGAATGTCATCGCCCTCGCGGTGGAAGAACGGATGCTCTTCCACCCTGGTGGTAATGTAGAGATCGCCTGGAGTAGCACCCATGGTGCCGGCATTGCCCTTGCCCGGCACACGTAGCCGCGATCCGTTGCGCGCTCCCGGCGGAATGCGCACGTCCACCGTTTCGGTGTGGGCAATCCGTCCGTCGCCGTGACAAGCCGGGCACGCATTCTTGAGCTTGCCGCTGCCGCCGCAGCGCGGGCAGGTCAAATTGAAGCGCATCGCGCCAGCCATCTGGGAAACCGAGCCGCTGCCGTTGCACTCGGGGCAAGTCGCCACCTGTCCGCCCGCCGATCCGCTGCCGTGGCAAGTGGGACACCCGTCGTAGCGCGTGATATTGAGCCGCGCCTGCGTGCCTTTGATCGCCTGCCAGAAGTCGATATTCAGCGAATACTCCAGATCCTCGCCTTTTTCCGGGGCCTGTTGCGGTGTTTCGCCACGGTTGAAAAGGTTCGAGAAAATGTCGCGGAAGCCGCCCGTACTCCCCGCGGATGCGCGGCGCCCGCCGGTCTGCGCGTTGGACTGGAAATAATCGGAAAAATCGAATCCGCCGAAATCCATGTTCGGCGGTGCACCCTGACCCGCACCCGCGCCAGGCGGGACGTGGTCGGAATAGAAACCGTACTGGTCGTAAACCTGCCGTTTCTTGGCGTCGCTCAGAATATCGTAGGCTTCCTGGATCTGTTTGAACTGCTCCTCAGCCGCCTTGTCGCCCGGATTCACGTCAGGATGATACTTCCGCGCCAGGCGCCGATAAGACTTCTTGATGTCGTCCGCGCTGGCTCCTTTGGCCAGGTTCAGGGTCTCGTAATAGTCGCGCTTGGGCATAAGAAACGGGCTCTAGGTTCTGGGTGCCGGGTTCTGGTTCTCTTCGAACACAGACCGAAGGGTTTGCCAGCACCCAGGACCTAGCACCCAGCACCTTCTTTACTTCTTGTCGTCTACGTCCACAAACTCGGCGTCCACGACGTCGTCTTTCTTCTTCTGACCGCCATCGCCAGGGCCGCCGTCAGAGCCGGGTTGCGGTCCTGCGCCGGGGCCACTGGCGGACTTGTACATGGCTTCTGCCAGCTTATGGCTGGCTGCCGTCAGCTTGTCGATCGAAGCGTTCAGAGCGGCGGCATCCGATCCTTGCATCGCTTTGCGGGTCTCTTCGATCGCCGCCTCGATGCTCTTGGCCTCCTCGTCGCTGATCTTCGCGCGGTGTTCCTTCAGCGTCTTTTCGACGTTGTAGATCATGGCGTCGCCGCGATTGCGGGTCTCGATCGTATCCCGTTGCTGGCGATCCTCGGCCGCGTGCGACTCGGCGTCTTTGGCCATCTTCTCGACTTCATCCTTGGAAAGTCCCGAGGATGAGGTGATGGTGATCTTCTGCTCGTTGTTGGTCGCTTTGTCTTTGGCGGCCACGTTCAGAATGCCGTTGGCATCGATATCGAACGTCACTTCGATCTGCGGGATGCCGCGCGGCGCGGGCGGAATGTTGCCGAGTTGGAACACGCCCAGCAGCCGGTTGTGCTGCGCCATGGCGCGCTCGCCCTGGAATACTTTGATCTCCACCGAGGGCTGACTGTCGGCCGCCGTGGAGAACGTATCCGTCTTGCGCGTTGGAATGGTGGTGTTGCGTTCGATCAGCTTGGTGAACACGCCGCCCAGCGTCTCGATACCCAGCGATAGAGGCGTCACGTCCAGCAGCAGCACATCCTTCACTTCGCCGCCCAGCACGCCGCCCTGCACCGCCGCGCCTACCGCGACCACTTCATCCGGGTTCACACCCTTGTGCGGCTCCTTGCTGAACAGGTCGCGCACGATCTGCTGAATACGCGGCATACGCGTCTGGCCGCCCACCAGCACAACTTCGTCGATCTGGCTGGGCGTCACGTTCGCATCTGCCAGGGCCTGCTTGCATGGCCCCACCGAGCGCTGCACAATATCTTCCACCATCTGCTCGAACCGGGCGCGTGTCAGCTTCATCGTCAAGTGCTTCGGTCCGGAAGCATCCGCCGTGATGAACGGCAGGTTGATCTCGGTCTCGAGCAGCGTGGAGAGCTCCATCTTGGCCTTCTCCGCCGCTTCTTTCAGACGCTGCAGCGCCATCTGGTCTTTCGACAGATCGATTCCCTGCTCGCGCTTGAACTCGGTAATGATCCAGTCCATCACGCGTTGGTCGATGTTGTCGCCGCCCAGGTGTGTATCGCCGTTGGTGGACTTCACTTCCACCACACCCTCGCCCACTTCCAGGATCGAAATATCGAACGTGCCGCCGCCAAAGTCGTAGACCGCGATGGTCTCGTTCTTCTTCTTGTCCAGGCCATAGGCCAGCGCCGCCGCCGTGGGCTCGTTGATGATGCGCATCACCTCCAGGCCGGCAATCTTGCCCGCATCCTTGGTAGCCTGCCGCTGCGCGTCATTGAAGTAAGCCGGTACCGTGATCACGGCTTGCGTGACTTTGCCGCCCAAGTAAGCCTCGGCCGCCTCTTTCAACTTGGTCAGGATCATGGCCGAGATCTCGGGCGGAGAATATTTCTTCCCGCTGATGTCCACGCGCGCATCGTTCGAATCGCCGCGCGCGACTTTGTAGGGGACCATCTTCATTTCTTCGGTCACCTCGTCGTAGCGCCGGCCCATGAATCGCTTGATGGAGAAAACCGTGTTCTCCGGGTTGGTAATCGCTTGTCTCTTGGCGACTTGGCCGACCAGACGCTCTCCGCTTTTGGTGAAGGCCACCACGGACGGCGTTGTCCGGTTACCTTCCTGGTTGGCAATCACGGTCGGCTGCCCACCTTCCATTACCGCGACCACGGAGTTCGTGGTTCCCAAGTCGATTCCTATAATCTTTCCCATGTTTCTGAAAGCCTCCTGATGCTGCGTATTAGCACATGACCATTATCAAACTTTAGTGTGTTGTTGTCAAGATGCCATTAGCGCTACATCTTTCGTCTTGCGCTACCATCGACATAGAAACATATGCTAAAAAGGCTCCTAGTGGCCCTGGTCGGAATGGCTATGGGCGGATTGGCCGGTCTCCTGATTGACTTGCTGGGCGCCGGCAACCTGGCGGTCCTCCTGGGCGCCGCCCTGGGAGGATTGGTCTTCTCCATAGCCGCTCCACGCGTGGGGCGGTCCGGCAGCGCCACGAACCGTTAACGGAGGATTCTATGGCGTTTTGTCCGAACTGTGGTACCGCAGTCGAGGGGCGATATTGCCAGAAATGTGGAGCGTCGATGGATTCGGCCGCAACCCCGGCCGCCAATCCGGCGCCGGCGTCGTCAACTGGGATGTCGGAAAACACGGCAGCCGGGCTTTGCTATGTGCTCGGTTTCATTACCGGAATCATCTTTCTGGTCCTGGAACCTTACAACAAGAACAAGCTCATCCGGTTCCACGCATTCCAGTCGATCTTTCTCAGCGTAATCGCGATTGTCGTCCGCTACGCGCTATTCCTGATCCTGCCATGGTCGGCCTTCGCGCTGGGAGCGCTGGTCAGCCTGGCGTTCTTCATCCTCTGGATTTTCATGATGATTCAGACTTTCCAGGGCAAGAAAGTGGTGCTGCCGGTGATCGGCGACCTGGCCGCCAAGCAGGCCTGATCGAGCGCCGCAGCCCTACCGCGCAATCGGTGCGCTGGTGTGAAAGTACTTCTTGTAGGCGGAGATCCAGTCCGTCGCAAGTTCGCGCTGAGCTGTGCCCAGGTCCAGCGTCCCGCTGCAGACCAGGTCGCGTAGCCGTTCTTCGAGCGCGTCCTTCACATGCGCGTTCCAGACTGTATGCGAGTATGGCTCCGGCCAAAGATTGCGCACATCGTCCGAACCGCCCAACCCGGGTGTGATCAGGTAGTCGATCTCGTACGCATCCGGCCGGGCATTCTCGATCCCGTAACGCCGGAGGACGACTTGCCTTAGGGACACGGGAACCATTTCCGCGCGTTGCCCCCCGGGCATTTGGCAAACGCCCGCGCGGTTCAGGGGCAGCGTATCGCCTGGAGTGAGGCTGGCCTTGGGGACCGCCACGGCATCGCCGGCATGTCGCGCCGCGCGCGCCACAAGCAGAGCGCCAAAGACCCCCAGCGCGGCCAGGCACAAGCCGGCTGCGAACGAAAGCGGGAGCCCGAAAGCCCGGCGGGGAGGTATGGCGGTCAACTGCGCTTTCAATAGCGCGCGCGGTCCCGCTGCAGGCGGCAGTCTGCCCAGCTCCGAGCGATAGACCTTCAGAAACTCGCGAATGCCGGTCTCCAGTTCGGCCATTCTGCCGCGGCACGCCCAGCAGGCAGCCAGGTGCGCGCGGACCCGCGCTTCGCGGCGGGAAGGCAATTCGCCGTCGGCATATTGCAACATCTCCTGATCGGACGGATGTCGATCTTGGAATTCCATCCATCAACCTCCATCGGCGCGCCGCATGCGCGCCAGAGAACGCGTCAGCGAAAGCGAAACGGCTCCGAGAGACATGCCCAGAACTCCAGCGATCTCCCGGTAGCGCAGACCCTCCGCGCGCAAGTACAAACATTGCCGGTCTTGTTCGGGCAGCGCCCGGAGCACGGCGTCCAACCGCGCGTGCCTCTCGCTGTGCGCGAATTGCTCCTCCGGACCCGGATCGGGATGTGCGGGATCGCTTAGCTGCATGTCATTCAACTCGCGCCTGGCCGCCTCGCGATGCTTCAGCGCCAGGTTATGTGCGACGCGAAACACCCATCCCCGCAGATTGTCGCGCCGGCGGCCCAGACGTGTATGCCGGAAGAGTGCGAGAAAAACCTCCTGCACGATGTCCTCGGCTTCGGGCATGCGCAGACCGATCGCCAGCACGTAACGCAGAAGCGGGCCGCGCAATTGATCGAAGAGTGCCAGTAGCTCCGGTTCGTGGTCCGCGGCGCCCGGCGATACCGGCGCCGCCGGACGCACAGCCAGCACAAGATCGAGACCGGCGGAATCTGGCGGGGTGGCGGCCATGACGACTTGTACCAGCTTGAACAATTCGGCGGGCCATCGCAACTGGCCCGGAGCACTGCCGTATGTCCGAACATTCGTGGCGGGGCGGCGTTGTTCAGGCTTTTTGCGAGAGCCCGTCCGCCCGCCATGATAAACTGGTGAAATCAGCCGGTGAAAGCCGCGACCGGTTGACCCTATCGGGCCGGTAGCTCAGGCGGTAGAGCATTTGCCTTTTAAGCAAAGGGTCGCGGGTTCGAGTCCCGCCCGGCTCACCAG
>DATKNQ010000207.1:0-3668 GCA_035541265.1 Bryobacteraceae bacterium | reverse complement strand
TTCCAGTCGCTCACCACGAAGCCATCGAAGTGCCACTCGTCGCGCAGCACCTTGCGCAGCGTAAATGTATTGCCGCTGGCGGGCACGCCGTTCAGCGCTTCGAAGGCGCTCATGAAGGTGGCCGCGCCGGCATCCCGCGCCGCGCGGAACGGCGGCAGATAGACGTTGCGCAGCAGCACTTCGGGGATCCACGCGGTATTGTAATCGCGCCCGCCCTCGGCCGCGCCGTAGCCCACGTAGTGTTTCACGCAGGCGGCGATCGAGCCGGGTGCGTCCAGCGCGCGGCCTTGAAATCCGTGCACCACCGCTGCCGACATGGCGCTACCCAGGTACGGATCTTCGCCGGAGCCCTCGGCGATGCGGCCCCAGCGCGGGTCGCGGGCGATATCCACCATCGGGGCGAACGCCCAATGGATGCCGTCCGCCGCGGCTTCCTGCGCCGCCACGCGCGCGGCGGCCTCCACCAGCGCGGGATCCCAACTCGCGGCCTGCCCCAGCGGGATCGGAAACACCGTGCGATAGCCGTGGATCACGTCGCGGCCGAAGAGCAGCGGAATGCCCAGGCGGCTCTCCTTAAGCGCGATGCGCTGCGCCGCGATCTTGTCCTGCAAGGTGCCGGCGTTCAGATACGAACCCCAGCGCCCGGCGCGGATCTCGGCCTTGTCTTTGTCAGAAAGCGGCGAGGACAAGCCGCTCGACTGCGACATCTGCCCGATCTTTTCCGCGAGCGTCATGCGCGCCAGTAAATCATGGATGCGCTGCTCGGTCTCCGCAGGCGATGCCGCCACAACAGGCAGTATCATAATTGCGCCGAGCACGCCACAACGAAGTGGAGTGATCATGGAAACCAGATTTTAACTGGTTAATGTGCCATGCTGGGATTGGTATGCGAGACCCGGAGACGATCGAGACCGAACTGATGGAGATCGGCGCCATCGCCGACGACACCTTGAAGCTGGAGCGCATCATCGCGTGGTGTGCGGCGCACCCGGACGAAGTTCCGTTCGCCCTGCATCAGTTCTTGCGGCGGCGTGAGAAGGTTACGCGGCACGCGGCGGAATAGTCTAATCTAGACGTTTAGCCACTATGAAGACGGGGAAGGGCCGCGCGCCGGCGGTCGATCCAATCGAGGCACGTCAGTTATTCTTGAACGCCATCGCGGCGGCGCCCGCTCCGTTATCTGCCAAGGATCTCGGCACATTGCCGGAGCTGGGACGCAAGGTGCCGGGGATGTCCGTCAGTAAGTGGCTGGCGGACGACTTACAGTCGGGCGACGTGTACTGGTGGGGCAGCGGTAAGACCCGCGGGCTGTGGAACCGCGACCCCGAGGATGCGGCGCATGACCGGATTCTGGAGCTCGCCGCGGCGGAACTTCTCGGCCGGACGGCGCTCGAAAAGCGCGCGGCCGGGATGGCGCCGGCGATCGGCGGTGCGGTGGTCAAATTGGCTCGCGCCGCGCTGCTGGCGGAAGGGCGTCTGCGTGAGGTGCCTGCGCCGGCCGGGGTGAAGGGCAAGATCGTGATCAACGCCGTGCGTCGCGAACCGTATTTGCAGGCGTCCATCGCTCGCCTGCTCGATTCGTTCCTAGAGATTCACGGACGTAGGCCATTACCAGGACCCGGCCAGCTATGCCGGGACATACGGCTTCGACGGTTCGTCAACGGAGTTCCCGCACACAACGCTGTATTGTTGCGGACCGTGCGCATAGCAGGGAATCGCGGCGCGCAAATCAACGAGGAGCGCGCCGCGGTATCCGGGAAAACGGCGCGATTTGCCTACTCTTGACGCGACGCCCTCTGTGAACTAGACGACGTCGACGCCCATGCTGCGCGCTGTGCCACGCACCGAGTTCATGGCGGATTCCAGCGTGAAGCAGTTCAGGTCCGGCATCTTGATCTTGGCGATCTCCTCGACCTGCTTCTCGGTGATCTTGCCGACCTTGGTCTTATGCGGCTCGGGCGAGCCTTTGGCCAGGTTCACGGCGCGCTTGATCAGCACCGGCACCGGCGGCGTCTTGGTGATGAAGGTGAAGGAGCGGTCCGAAAAGATCGTAATCACCACCGGGATGATCAGGCCTTCCTGGTCTTTGCCCGACGTCTTGGCGTTGAACGCCTTGCAGAAATCCATGATGTTGACGCCTTGCGGACCGAGGGCGGTGCCCACCGGGGGTGCCGGCGTGGCCTTGCCGGCGGGAATTTGCAGTTTTACGGAACCGGTAACTTTCTTTGCCATCTCTAAAATCCTTCGGAATCGTTATTCTTTTTCCACCTGGAGGAACTCGAGCTCGACCGGCGTGGCGCGGCCGAAGATCATCACCATCACGCGCAGCGTGCCGCGGTCGGCGTTGACCTCGTCGACTTTGCCGCGGAAGTTGGCAAAAGGCCCGTCGATGATGCGGACCCCGTCGTTCCTCTCGTAAGTCGTTTTTGGGCGCGGGCGCTCCGCCGAAGAAGCCTGGCGGTAAAGGATGGAATTCACTTCGTCGGCACTCAACGGTACCGGCTGCGTGCCGCCGCCCACGAAACCCGTCACCCGCGGCGTGGCCTTTACTTCGTGCCACAGCTTGTCGGCTTCCTTGCGGGCTTCCTCGGTATCCCGGTTCATTTCCATCTCGACCAGCACGTAGCCGGGATAGACCAGACGTTTGCTGGTCACCTTCTTCCCGCCGCGCAGCTCGACCACTTCCTCAGTGGGAATCAGGACCTGGCCGATCTTATCGGCGAAGCCGAACGCCTGGGAGCGCGTGCGCAGCGATTCGGCCACCTTCTGCTCGAACCCGGAATAAGTGTGGATGATGAACCACTTCTTCGGCGAGGATTCGTCGTAGCCGGCCACGGGCGCTTCGGCGGGCGCTGAGGCGGGCTGTTCGCTCACGGTTTCGGCCGGCGCAGACTCCGCGGCCCCAGCTTCGATACTCTCCGGCTCCTCTGGATCGCCGGAATACACGTTCTCGTCTTCCATATTAGTGTTACCGGGACAGCGCGTGGTACAGCCGCGTCACCGTGTCGCCCAAAATCGTATCCACAACAAAGAAGAAGGCTGCAAAAGCGAATACCGTGAGGATCACGACCACGGTCGTACCCTCCACCTGTTTCCGGTTCGGCCACGATACGCGCCGCATCTCCAGCTTCAATTCATTGACATAGTCGCGCGTGCGCGCCGGCCAGCTCGTCACACTCTCGATAATGCTGTTGCCTTCCATCCTGCCTCGATTCCTGGTCTACCGGCTGTCAAATTGGATTGGCAGGGGCGGAGGGATTCGAACCCCCACTCGCGGTTTTGGAGACCGCTGGTCTGCCGTTAAACCTACGCCCCTACGTTCTACAACCCGGCGGGACATGCCTTGGTCTTGCCCCTTTATTCTACTTGATTTCTTTGTGCGGCTGGTGCTTCCGGCAGTACGGGCAGAACTTCTTCATCTCCAGCCGCTCGGTGGTGGTCTTCTTGTTCTTGGTCCCCGAGTAGTTGCGGTTCTTGCATTCCGTACATTGGAAGGTGATGATTTCGCGCGGCATCGTAGCTCTCCTTATTCGATAATATCCGTCACGGTTCCGGCGCCCACCGTGCGTCCGCCTTCGCGGATGGCAAACCGCAACCCCTTCTCCATGGCGATGGGCGTGTTCAGTTCCACGGTCAGGTTCACGTGGTCGCCCGGCATCACCATCTCC
>DATKNQ010000206.1:0-25475 GCA_035541265.1 Bryobacteraceae bacterium | reverse complement strand
GCCGATCAGAGATCACACACGGCACGTCGATTATGTCTCTTGACGAAGGCCGGTGGCTAATGGATACTATCGGCCACCAGGAAGAATCGGATTTGCGGACGCTGCTGCGGATTCTGCCCCTGGCCCTTCAGGACTGGCTACTGAGAACCCTACCATTGGAATCCGGGCAAGGAAAAGCAGAAACGTGATCACAAACAACAAGAGAATCGTGCATGCTGGTTGCATAGACGAAAATCCACTATGTCCACCGCATCAACACGCGATGTGATCTCACGGGGCGCGGTTATCCTTCTGCGTGCAACTCGCCAACAGAAGCAACTGATCGATCGTGCGGTCGGCGCCACGGACCGATCGCGATCAGAATTCATGCTGGAAGCGTCTTGCTGTGAGCTTGAAACCGTACTGCTCGACCGCCGCTATTTCACGCTCTCTCCCGTCGAGCTTCGAAGGTCACACGCCGTGCAGGACCGGCCTCCGAAGCGCAATGCGCAGTTGATGCGACTCCTCCACACCGAACCGCCCTGGGAACGATGAATGCCTCGCGGACAGGTTGGGCTGTCGCCAATGTGACTACTCACTGCGCCAGACAAAATCATATTGTCTCTATCACTAACTCCTGCTTACTGTGCCCGCAACGTCACCATCGGATCTACCTTGGTCGCCCGCCGCGCCGGCACATAACTCGCCAGTACCGCGACCGTCCCAAGAAACAGCGCCGACCCCGCGATGGCGGCCGGATCGCCCGGGCTCACGCCCACCAGCATTCCGGCCGCCTCGCGCATCGACGCCATCGCCAGCACCGCGCCGGCCGCGATTCCGGCCGTGGTCAGCGCCAGGCCGCGGCGCAGCACCAGCCGCACCACGCTCGCCGGATCGGCGCCCAGCGCCATGCGGATGCCGAATTCATGCTCGCGCTGGCTCACGGCATACGCCAGCACGCTGTACATGCCCAGCGCCGCCAGCAGAATGCAAATCCCGCCCAACACCGCCAGTAGCGCCGCAGCCACTTTCTGTGCGAATAGCGACCCGCTGACCGTTTCCCCAAACTCGACCACCTCCGTGACGCCGGCGCTGGGGTCCAAGGCAGTGGCCGCCCGGCGGACCGGCGCGATGGCGGCCCGCGCGGAGCCCTGCGTCCGAATGAAAAACGCGATCCAGAATTCACCGCCGTGCCGCTGCAGGTACGGCTCATAGACGAACGGCGTGGGCGGCTCCGTCAGCCGGTGATATTTGCTGTCCCGCGCCTCGCCGATCACCGTAGACCAAACGCCGTCGACGCGCACTCTGCGCCCCACCGGGTTGCGGCCGCCGAAGTAGCGTTGCGCGAAAGTCTGATTGACGATCACCACCGGCGCGCTCGCGCGGTCGTCACGTTCGTTGAAGTCGCGGCCTTCCAGCACCGGGATGCGCAGCGTGTCGAAAAACCGCGGCGTGATCGTGGCGCTGGGCACGCCCATCTGTTCACCCTTACCCGGCACGTATCCTTCCGGCTCCACATACGCCCGCGGACCGCTGCCGATCTCGAGCGGCACCGTGTCCGCGAAACTCACATCCGCGATTCCCGGAAGCGCGCGGATGCGGTCGCGCAGCCGCAGGCAAAACAGCGCGCGCTGCTCGTTGTCCGGAGCGAATGTATCCAGGTGGAACTTAGCAAACAGAACATTGTGCGCGTCGAAGCCGGGGCGAATCGCGCGCGCGTTCTCGAAGCTGCGCACGAACAGCGTGGTCCCCACCAACGCAACCAATGCCAGCGCCACTTCCGATATCACCAGCAGCCCGCGCGTGCGGTTCTGCGCCGCGCCGGATGTGCCGCTCCGCCCGCCTTCGTGCAAGCCCTCCATCAGGCTGCTGCGGACCGCATGGAGCGCCGGCGCCAGGCCGGTCAACAAACAACCAGCGCAGCACAACAGCACAATAAACGCGAGAACATCCCCGTTCAATTTGAAGTCGAGCTGAATCGGAAAACCGGTGGCGGGCAGCAGCCAGAGCAGTGCGCGTCCCAACCAGCCCGCGAGCACGGCGCCGGCCAATCCACCCATTGCCGCCAGCAGCAGGCTTTCGGTCAAAAGCTGCCGGACCACGCGCCAGCGGCTTGCGCCCAGCGCCATGCGGACGCTCAACTCGCGCCGCCGCGCGGTGGCCCGGGCGAGCTGCAGATTGGCCACGTTGGCGCCCACGATCAGGAACAGCACGAAGCACACCGCCATCAGAATCCGCAGCGGCGCAAGCAACATCGTCTGCACGCCAAAGTGCGCCTTCCACACCGGCATCAGGCTGGCGTGGCAGCCTGCCGATGTCTGCGGCGATTCCTCTGCAATGCGCCGCGCGCACGCGTCCACTTCCGCGCTGGCTTCAGAAAGCGTCACACCGGATTTGAGGCGCGCAGTGAGCCACATCTGCCGCGCGCCGCGGTCCTCCAGCAGCCAGTCGCCTTGGCCGTTGAGCAACGGCGCCATGCCGACCGGAATCCAGATCTCCGCCTGCATGCCCGGCATGGTGCCGCGGAACTCGTCCGGCGCGATGCCGGCCACCGTGAGCGAATAACGGTTGACGTGGATCGGCCGGCCGATGACGCCCGGATCGCCCTGGAACAGGCTCTGCCACAAGCGGTAGCTGATCACCGCCACGGGAAACTGACCCGGTTTGTCGCTCGATTCCGAGGGAAGGAAGGCGCGGCCGCGAACCGGCTTCACGCCCAGCACCGCGAAATAGTTGCCCGACACATACTCGCCGAACACGCGGCGCGGATGGTCGACGGGGCCCACGTTGAACGCGTTGAGAAGCGATGCCGCCAGGCCCGAGAAGGATTTTACGCGGTCGCGATAATCGCGGTAATCGCGATACGACGTGTTGGAATACTCGCCTGTTGGTGAAACTGTTTCAATTGCTGCCAGCCGTCCGCCCACTCCCGCAAACGGGTGCAGCAGCAGATTATCGATCCAGCCGAATACAGTGCTGTTAGCCGCTATGCCCAGCGCCAGCGTGAGCACGGCGACCGCCGTGAACCCCAGGCTACCCCGAACAACGCGGATGGCATAGCGCAGATCCTCATAGAGGCTGCGCATGATGTTCTTCTTCCAGTATGCAACTGGAATACCGCCTCTAAGTGGAGGATCTGCTAGCCGGCCATGCCGCGTTGCGTTCGATTTCGGGGTCTCGTGTCCGATAATGGGACTACGGAGTCGCTACCAGCGCCGGAATGAGCAAGTTGGCTTTAGGCGAGCCGACCCCAGTCACGAAATCGTACCCGGTGCCGGCCGTGCACACCGAGCCGCAGGTGCCGTTGGTCCCGCTGGTGATGTCGTGGTAGTCCGCCTCGGCGAGCGGATAGAGCAGGAACTGCACCTGGCTCAGATTGGTCTTGCCGGCCGCCACGCGCATGGAGTTGGTGATCGCGATAATCCCAGCCCACTGCGGAGCGGAAATGCTGGTGCCGCCCCACTGGTCCCACCCGGTGTAGCATGCCTTGCAAGCGTAGCTGTTGTAGGCCGGCACGCCCGTGTTAGGATCGGCATCGAAGGCCACGTCCGGCACACCGCGCATGCCGGTGGATTGCACGCCGCCCTGGTAGACCGGCTCCGGCTCATACGAGCTCACGCCGCCGCCGCTGTCACTCCATGCTGTCTCGCTGACGTAGGCGCCGACCGAGGAGTTGATCGTCAGCGAGGTGCCACCCACACCCACCACATAAGGCGAAGCTGCCGGGTACGAAACGCCGTGGCCTCCGTCGCCGGAAGAAGCTAACATCGTGACGTTCGGCACGTTGAAATAAGAGTCTGTGGTGGACTCGTTGCTGGCCTCGCCGCCGCCCCAGCTCATCGAAACGACCGATGCGCCGTACTTCACCGCGATTGAGACAGCCGAATACAACGCGGAGTTGCCGTTGTTCTTGGCTTCCACCAGAATGATCCTGGCTTGCGGCGCGATGGCGTGCGCCCATTGCGTATCGATGGCGATTTCATTTGACCAGCCCGTCGTGTCGGCCGGTGTGCCGCTCTCCATTACTTTCTTGAAGCAGCCGTTGGCCGTGGTGCATGCGGGCAGACCGAACTGCGTGCTGAACGTGCCCAGGTCTGCTTCCGCGTTGGGATCGTCATACGCATCCACAATCGCGATCACTTGCCCTTTTCCGTAGTTCTTAATGTTATTGAGGCCGTATGCCACCTTCATCTTGCCGGGGAAAATTCCCGTGGGGCCGGCGTCGGGTGTCGCATTCGGCCTGATAATCCTATGAAGCGGCGGATGCGATACCCCCTTGAGGATGTCACTCGTGGCGTCCGGCGATTGAGCAAACACCGGAATCCCCACCACGAGCACTCCCGCGACTTTGGCGAAGAAACGTAGAGACTGCATCGTCAATAAGACTCCTCTTGATCTGGTAAATCCTGGATATGCGCGAACAGCCTTTGCTGCGAATCCGTGTCAGCTTAACATTTCAGGCGCGCGTAAACGAAGCTAACAACCGTTTATTTTTCGGAGTTTGAGTACTACAACTATCAATTAAAGTGTGGAGATCACCGGGTGCCGCCGTGCGGGGTGGCGAAATCCCCTACAACGCGTGACAATCTACGTATGCGAATTCTCTTGGCTAATCTGATTGTGGTCGCTGCGATTGCGCTCCCGGCTGCGGCTCGCCGTCCCAGCGGCCACCCGTTCGTTGGACGATGGGACTTCAATATCACCACGCCGCACGGCACGCAGGCCTGCTGGTTGGGAATCACCGAAAAGGATGACGCGCTGGATGTTTGGTATCAGCCTCCGGGGGGAAACGTTTATCAGTTAAAGGAGCCGGCGCTCGTCGAGTCGCACTTGATCCTCACCGTGTCTCCGCCCGGCGGGCAGCATCCGGCCACCACCTGGAACCTCGAACTGCGCGATGGCAAGCTCGTCGGTGTCGAGCAGACCGGTGCGAACACGATTGAGCTGACCGGTTACCGTGCGCCGGAACTAAAGCGCCGCGAGCCGAAAGCGTGGAGCGCGCCCGAGCCGCTATTCGACGGCAAGGATCTCGATGGATGGGAGCCCATCGGCGATACGGCCCACAACCATTGGACAGTGAAAGACGGGCTGCTCATCAACGAAGCGCACGGCGCCAACCTCCGGACCACGCGCAAGTTCGAAGACTTCAAAGTGCACTACGAAGTGAATTGTCCAGAGGACGGCAACAGCGGTTTCTATCTGCGCGGCCGTTACGAAGTGCAGATCGAATACGAACCCTTGAGCGACAATCCGCCGGAGCGCCGCATCGGATCCATCTACGGACGGATCGCGCCATCGCCCACCGTGCCGCGCACGCCGGGCCAGTGGGAGACGTTTGACGTGATGCTGGTGGGCCGCATCGTGACCGTGATCCACAACGGCGTGACCACGATCGATCACAAGGAAATCGAAGGAATCACGGGCGGCGCGCTCAATGCGGATGAAGGTGAGCCTGGACCGTTCTACATCCAGGGCGACCACACCGGCGGTCTGAAGTTCCGCAACATCACCGTGCAGGTTCCCGAGCGCTGATCAGCCGCGCAGTAGGTCGAGCAGTTTCGGTGTGTAACCCGGAAACACGGTGTGTACGTTCGGGTTCCCTAACTGGACGCGCACCAGTTCGCTCAGCACATCGCGAAAGTCCGTTGTCAGGTTGAGATCACGCCCCTCGTAGAGCTGCTCTTCGGCAAGGCCCGGCCATTGGCCGTAGACCTTGCCGCCGCGCACGCCGCCGCCCATAACGAACATGCAGTTGGCGTGGCCATGATCGGTGCCGCGATCGCCGTTCTCGCGCGCGGTGCGCCCGAACTCGGACATGGTGACGAGAGCGACATCGTTCATACGATCGCCCAGGTCGAGCCAGAACGCGCCCAACGCCTGGCCGAATTCGCCGAGCCGCGCCGCGAGTTGTCCGGCCTCGTTGATGTGATGGTCCCAGCCGCCCACGTCCGCGAATGCCATCTGCGCGCCCACATCCGCTTTGATAAGCTGTGCGATCTGCCGCAAGCAGTCGCCGAAGCGGCCTCCCGGATAGTGCGCATCCGCGGCGGGCACATAAGGCTGCTTCTGCACCGCGCGGAGCAGCGATACGGCTTCGAAGGTCTCGCGTCCCGCGGCAGCCAACAGCGGGTCAGCGCTATCCGTGTACAGCATTTCAAAGGCCGCGGCTGCGGTGGTATTGCGCACCTGGAAATCGCGCAGATTCGCGATCGCCACAGCCGGCCGCGGTCCGCGCATCGCGCGCGGCAGCACTGGTCCCATAGCCACTGCGCGCACGGGCGATACCGGCCCGGCGGCTGCGCCTTCTGCCCGGTTCATCCAGCCATCGGCAGTCGCCTTCACGCCCGGCGTGCCGGACTCCATAAAGTCTTGCGCATCGAAATGTGACCGCGTCGGATCGGGCGACCCGGCGGCGTGCACGATGGCGAGGTGCCCGTTATCCCAAACCGGCTTGAGCGGCGCCAGTGCCGGATGCAACCCGAAGAAACCATCCAGGTCGATGGCCGCATTCGAGCTCTGTGACGGCCGCGGGACCGAAATCGTCGGCCGCAATTCGTAGTAGCGTTTCTCCGCGTGCGGCACCACGATGTTGAGGCCATCGGCGGCGCCCCGCTGAAAGATGGCCACCAGGATCTTCTTGCGCGGCGAAGGCGCGCCTTCCGCATAGAGCGCGCGTTCGAGCCACAGAGGAGCGGCGCCGGCGCCTACCATCGCCAGCGCGGAATTACGAAGAAAAAACCTGCGGGTAAACATACGGCTTTCTCATTTCTTCTGAAACTCCGGCGCGCCCAGCTTCACGCCGTCCGGGCTGTCAGCCGGCATTTTCACGCCAGGGATTCTGTTCGCCGCCAGTGCCACACTGAAATTCATGCGCGCCAGCAGACCTGCCGAGTTCAGCCACTCGCCGCCGGCGTTGGAGTATCCGGTCGGCTCAAGCTTCCGGTAAAGCGGCTCGCCGAGTTGGGCCAACTGATGATTGACGGCCAGCATGAAATCCAGGTTCGCATCCACGGCGCGCAGCGAACTGGCCACCAGTTCGAATGGCGATTTCACCTTCGAGCGATAGGCGCCGCGCGACCAGAATTCCGGCGCGTCGAACATGGTCTTCATCACGGCTCGCAGATCGCCGTCTTTTTTCAGGAACGTCGCGGCCATGCGGTCCACCAGCGCGGGCGGGGGATTGTCTGCTACGAAGCGCACCGCCAGCTCATACGCGATGTGGTGCGCAGTCGCGGGGCTGTGCGCCAGCAGATCGAGCACCTTGTAGCCGTCCTCGATGCCGCCGCCAGCAGGAATCGTCACGCCTAACACGGTCTTTGCGCCATAGTCATGCATGCGTGGGTTGAACTCGAATTCGGCCGCGCGCTGTGGCTGGCGGACGGTCCAGCCGGTAAAGCAGCGCGCGACTTCCGTCACATCTTTCTGCGTATAGCCGCCGTTCACGCCCAACGTATGCAATTCCATCAACTCGCGCGCGTAATTCTCGTTCAGCCCGATGCGGCGCCGCTTACCCGCGGGCGATAGCGGCGCGGCCGACTCCCAGTTATCGAGATAAAACAACATCGCAGGACTTTGTGCCGTCGCACGCAACAAGTCTTCGAACTTGCCGAGAACATGCGGACGGATCGCATCGCGGTCGTAGGCCGTGACCAGATAGCGGTCCGGACCTTTCTCGAGAAAAACGTTGAAGTGGTTGTACCAGAAGTCCGCGAGAACTTCGGCCAACTGCCGGTTGCTGTACACAGCGCGCAGCAGTTTTGCGTCGGCCAGGTCACGCGCGATGATGGCCACCGGACCGTCCGCGCTTTCGATCAACCGGCGCAGATCGGGAGGCGCGGACGCATAGAGTTGCACCCGCGCACCCTGGCCGACAGCGAGCAATAAATCGTCGCGGCGCTGCCGCGGGAGCGACGCAAACAATTCGTACTTCTGCTGCGGCGTCCCCTCTTTCCAGGCGAGCAGCTCATCCGGCTCGAGAATCCGGGCCAACGGTTCGGCTCCGGATTGCATATCCTGGCCGGTTTTTTTTTCAAAGCGGCCGGCAAGGCGCTGGACCATCATGCGCTTGTCTGGATCGTCCGGAAAAGCGAGCCTTCCTTGCACCATTTCCCGAACCATTTCGGGCGATGGATAACTACGTAACATATCCGCCGTGTTCATGACGAGCGAGTCTAGCGGACGGAGCTTCTCATCGAGTAGCGGATTCTCGGCGATGCGCTCCGGATGGAGCTGCTGGTCGATCCACTTCTTCAGCCCCATCGACTGTACGAGTTCGACGTCGCCGGGCCGCGGGCCGAAGGTCAGACGATTCAACGCCTGCTCGATCTTTTCCTGCTTCGAGATGGGCTGGCGGAATGCGGTGCGCTGGGCCGGGTTCTTTCTGGCGTAGGCTGAAATACCCAGGAACAGGCAAAGATTAAAGGCCGTAAATGCGGCCGCCACTGGTCTTGCATGTAGCACTTGTAGATATAAACGCGGTTGGGTGCCAAGAAGTTGCGCATCGCGGCGTAACGTTAACTCCGTAGCCGCAAAAAGAACCACGAAAGTCCGATAACCAACAAAACTGCCGCGGAGACCGGCACGGGCTTAAGCGCCGGGAGGCGTTTGCCGATTTGCCCGAATACCGCCGCCAGCGCGCCGATCACGATGATCTCCGCGCAAGCCGCGCCGGCCAGCACGTACCCGGCGCTGTAGCCGGTCGTGCGCACGAATAGCGCGAAGTATAGTCCATGAAAGGCGCCTAACGCGCTGACAATCAGCCAGCGCATGCCAGCCTCCGGCAGAAACAGAATCTCCACCGCAAGATACGCGACGGTGAGCGCGGCGGCCGCTTCCACGAACCGCGCCGGCGGCTGCCAAAGCATGTGCGCCACGCTGACCGCGGCGGCGATCTGGCCGGCGAGAAACATGGCCGTCAGCAGCATCAGCTCACGGCGCCCGCGCGCGGCGAGCACGAGACTCGCCAGAAACAGAATCTGAACTGCGCCGCCCAGCGCGCGCGCAAAGCCTCCGGCCGCTTGCGTCACCGCGGTCTCCAATGCCGTTGGCGGACGGAAGCGTAGCGTCGCCCAGGGGAATGAAATATCGAACAGAGCCTGATCGTGTTTGCCGTTGTTATCGGCTCGCAGCAGATGCACGTGATTCGGCACCGTGACGGCGTAGAACGTGCACATCACGTCGAGGCTTTCGACCGGCGCGGCGAATTGGTAATCCGCCTCACAAACGTAGCTCCCCTGCGCCGGCGCTTCGCGGCAGTGATGTTCGAGCAACCGCGCTGTATGTCCGCCGCTCGAGAATTCCATGTGCGCCAGCAGCGATTCCGCGGGACTCGCGACATGTGGTACTTCGTACAGCGGAAGCCGCAGTTCGTAGTGCGCGCGCGTGCCGCGAATGACTAAGTCGCCGGAGCTCATGCTCATCACGTGTGCCAGCGCGGGACAAGCCAGGATCACTCCGGCCAACAGCTTCATGGATGTCCGGCCGGTACTTTCGGACTGACCAGCGCAGTGCGCCGGTTGCGCAACCTCAGGTAGACGATGCGAATCAACGCCAGCACCGGCACCGAGAGGAAAGCTCCTGGAATGCCGGACAACTCGGCGCCGGCAAACACGCCGAACAAAACCAGCAGCGGATGTAATTTCATTCCGGCGCGCATCAGTTGCGGCGAGAGGATGTAATCTTGAAAGAGCCGGTAAACAGCCAGGAACGCCAAAGCGCCGAGGACCGGGCCACCGTTCACCGCTATGACGATCAGGATCACAGCGCCCGCCGTGAGCGGTCCGATCATGGGAATGAACTCGAGGCTGGCCGCCACGGCAGCCAGCAGGATGCTGAAAGGCACGCGCAGAATCGAAAAGAAAATCGAATACGAGACGAACGTGGCCAGCGACAGCAGCACGACGGCGCGCATGAACTGCGCCAGCAGCACGTCGATGTCCGCCAGAATGTCGTCCACGCGCGCGCGCCGCGATTCATCGTCGATCAGCGCGAGGAAGTGCACGCGGATCTCGCCGCCATCCTTCAAAAAGAAGAATCCCAGAATCGGGATAATGATCACGTCAATCAGGTTGCCGGCCAGGGCCAGAGCGCGCGACCCGGCCTGCGGCAGCAGTGCGAAGAGATCGCCCGAGCCGCGCGCGACCTGCTGCTGGATCTTCTGCATGACCTGCGCTTTCAGAGAGTCGCCGGGCATCGGCTGCTCGAATCTCTGAAGCAGGGCGGGCATGGATTTGGCCAGCAGGTTGGCCTGTTCGATCACGCGCGAGCCGATCTGCGTAACCGCCGCGAACAGCGCCGCGATGAAGATGATGTACGCGATCGACAGGGCCGGTGTGTGTTTTCCCTTGCCGGGCAGGAAACGGTCGATTACGTTCACCAGAGGCGAAAGCAGGTAGGCGAACAACAGCGCCAGGATGAACACGAACAGGGTCGTGCGTATCGTGTAGACCAGGCAGAGGAGCAGCAGAGTGAGTGCCGCGGTCAAGGTGTAGCGCGCGGCGCGTGCATCAATCCCCAGCATGGAAGTCTGTAAGCATTCTAACAGCCGGGGATTAACCGGCGGCTGGAGCGGCGGGTGGCGCGGCACGCGCCACGCGCTCGATGCGCACGCGTGCGATGCGGTTCCGCTCCATCTCGAGCACCGTATAGCGGCGATCCTCGTACTCGATCGATTCGCCCGCCCGTGGAATATAGCCGAGCCGGTAGAGCAGGAAGCCGGCCAGGGTCTCGAAGCCCGCCTCGGTCGGGATCTCGATCCCGTATTCGGTTTCCAGATCGCGGATCCGGGTTGCGCCCTCGAGTTCCACGGTGGCGGCTTCGGCGCCGGACTGGACCTGGCTCTTTTCATCGTATTCGTCGTGGATCGGACCGACGATCTGTTCGAGCACGTCCTCCACCGTCAGCATGCCCGAGATGGTTCCGAATTCATTGACGACCATGGCCATGTGCGAGCGGCCTTGCTGGAACTCGGCGAGCATTTGGCCGACGGGTTTTGTTTCCGGAACAACCAGGTGCTTGCGCAGCAGCCGCCGGATGCGGAAGGCGCGGCTCGGACGCCCCACGCGAATCGCGTTGCGGCGTTCCTCCCAAACCGGCAGCAGGTCCTTGTAATGCAGCAGCCCGATGATCTGTTCGGGCTTCTCGCCGTAAACCGGCAGCCGCGAGTGCTGCTGCTCGATCATGGTGTGCAGCACTTCGTCGAGCGTGGCTTCCACCGGCACCGAGATGATATCGTTGCGCGGCACCATAATCTCGCGCACGTAAACTTCATTCAGATCGAGCACGCGATGGATCATGTCTTCCTGCATCTCGGGCAGATAACCGAGGCCGCGGCTGGATGTGACGATGAGCTTCAGTTCCTCAGCGGAATGCCCCCCGGGACGATGCGCTCCGCCGGGGCGCAGCACGTTGGCGATCGCGCCGCTCGACTTCTCGATGACGAAGACGAACGGCAGCGAGATCCGCCAGAAGATCAACAGCGCCGGCGCGATCGTGACCGCCAGGCGGTCCGCCGTGGCGATGGCCAGGTTCTTGGGGACCACCTCGCCAATCACGACATGCAGATAGCTGATTGCCAGAAAAGCCAGCGCCAGGCTCGCGCCGCTAATGATTTTTACAGCGAGAGGTCCCCAGGCCGGGTGAAAAACGGATTGGATGATGAGGACCAGTGTGTCCTCGCCGGCCCACCCGAGGCCAAGGCTGCTGAGCGTCACGCCGACTTGCGTGACGGAGAGCAGGCGCGGCGGATTGGCAAGCAGGTTGAGAGCCGTTTGCGCGCCGGAGACACCCTCCTCGGCGAGTTGCCGCAAACGCGAGCCTCGAACTGAGAGCAGGGCCACTTCCGCAGCGGCGAAGAAGCCGTTGAACCCGATGAGCAGCCCGACCAGGATCAGCCGAAATCCTACATATGATTGGGTCATGAATGCAGGCAATCCCAGATCTTTATTTTAGGGCCTTGGGATCGTGCTCGATTTCACAAACGGATGCTAACCTTTTTCACGGATGCCGCGTCTGTATAGATAACTCCGTTACACCTGGCGGGCGCATACACCCGTATCCCCAAGTTTGCGCCCGCAAACTCCTTTTCGCGCGGTTTTTGGGAGACGTTAGAGTTGTGGCGTACGCCACGCGGCGCCGTAGCTCGCGGCAGCGGTGCGGCGCGGAGTTTTTCTGCGCTTTGCAGCCTCTTCCTTGGCAGCGGCACGTTCCTCCGCGCAGGCGCGCATTTCTTCTTCGGTAAAGGTCAGATTGTGTGTTTCGGCATTCCCGGCCTTGCGCTCGAGCAGGCTGAGGCACAGTAACGGCAATTCCTGCATGGGGATGCCGTATCTCCGCGCCGATGCCAGATCGGCTCGCACGGTGAATGTGGTCCGAGCCCGATCCTCTGTGACGCGTTCGAATTCGAACACACGATCTCCCTGGTCCTGTTTGAAGCCCGACAATATCAATTGCATGCTGAAAGTCCTTTCGTGCTCAAACCGCGGGCGAAAACCGCCAAGTGGCCAAAAGAGGGATCAGATCGTACGACTTAGTTTGAGGTGATCCGTAAGTAGGGGAAGCGGTCAGACGTCCACTATTATAGCAACCACGGGATCACGCGGGGTTCGAAGTGATTCTCCGTATCGCGCGCAGCGCCTTGATCGCAGCGCGCTTCGCTGCCGGCGTCAGTTGTTCCCCGGCCTCGAACGACCGGGCGCCAATGCCGATCAACAGCGCTTCCGGCGCGCGGCCATACAGTTGCTCGGTCCAGGCCAGCAGCGTTCCCGGCTCGAAGCGATGTATAGCCGAACAGGCGCGCGGTCTTACCGGCTCGACCCGTATCTCGCCTGCCGGCACAGCGGCATGCGCGTCGACAAAGATCACCTGGTCCGCCCGGCCGATCGGCTCGATCAATTCAGGCGTCAGTTGATGGCAGGCGATAGCGCTTCCACCGAGCTTCCGCGCTACAAAGGGTCCAGCCCCGTCGTCACCAAGCAGCGAATTGCCGTAGCCGATCACCAGGGTGTTCACGATCGTACTTCGTCGAGCAGCGTGCCGTCGGAAGCCAGCAGCCGGATCGAGACATCCGGCATGCCGGCGGCGTGCGTGGAGCAACTCAGGCACGGATCGAACGCGCGGATCACCGCCGAAACACGGTTCAACATGCCCTCGCGCAGATGATTGCCGTCGATAAAATGCTGGCTCACCTGGCGCACGCTCTGATTCATGGCGAGATTGTTGTGCCCGGTGGCGACGATCAGGTTGGCCCAGCGGATGGCGCCCTTCTCGTCCACCTTGTAATGATGGATCAGCACGCCGCGCGGCGCCTCCACCATGCCCACGCCTTCGAGCGCATTGACACCCGCGCGGGCGCGCACGTGCGTGTCGAGGATCGCCGGATCATCGAGCAGCGCTTCCATCCGCTCGAGCGCGTAGAGCGCTTCAATCAGCCTCGCATAGTGATAATGGAAAGCGCTTTGCACCGCGCGCCCGTAGCGCTGATGGAACTCGGCGAACTCGGCATCGGCTTCCGGAGTACCGCAGCGATCGGCGGCGTTCAGGCGCCCGAGCGGCCCCACGCGATAGATGCCATCCGGGTAACCCATGGGCTTGTAGTACGGCGCTTTCAGATAACTGGTCGGCAGGGTGGTTTCGGCGATGTACCGCGCGTATTGCCGGGCGCCGATCTGGTCGGCCACGATGTTGCCTTCCGGGTTCCGGAAACGCAACCTGCCATCGTAGAGCTGCAAGTTGCCAGTAGGATCCACCAGGCCGGCGTAGAGAGTCGGCGCGTTGCCGAAGTTGGCGATCTCCTCGCCGAATTGGTCGACCACGCCTTTGAAGAAATCGAGCGTGCGGTGCGCGATCACCTTGGCCGCAGGCAGCGCCGCGCGGATGCGGTCGCGGGTCTCGGCGGAAAGCGGCGCGTTCACACCGCCGGGCACGGTCCATGCGGGATGGATGCGTTCGCCCGCCAGCCATTCGATGACCTGCTGCCCGAACTTGCGCAAAGCGATGCCGTCGCGGGCCCGCTCCGGATGCTGCTCCACCAGACCGAGCACATTGCGGTGCGCAGGATCGGAATCCATTCCCAGCAGTAAATCGGGCGCCGACAAATGGAAGAAACTCAGCGCGTGCGATTGCACGAACTGGCCGCAATGCAGCAATTCACGCAGCAGCGCGGCGGTCTCGGGAATCTCTACCGCCATGATGGCGTCGCAAGCCTTCACCGATGCCAGCAGGTGGCTCACGGGGCAAATGCCGCAGATACGCGCGGTGATCGACGGCATTTCGTAGAACGGCCGGCCCTCAGTGAATTTCTCGAAGCCGCGGACCTGCGTGACGTGCAATTGCGCATCCGTCACGTGTCCATCATCGTCGATCTGGATAGTGACCTTGGCATGCCCCTCGATGCGGGTGACCGGTTCAATTTTTAGCGTCTTCATACAGGCACCAGAGATTATCCGAACTTGACCTTGCCCGTCAGATCGGGCACGCGGCCCTCCAGCAGTTCGCCGATCACGAAGGCGATAGCCTTGGCCGGCGGCGGGCAGCCCGGCACACGCAGATCGACCTTGATGGCGTCGTGCACCGGGACAGCGTGTTTCAGCAGCGGCGGCACACCGTCAGTGGGCGGCGTGCCGTAGATGCCTTCGAGCAGTTTCTTCACGGGGATGTAATTCCGCATGGCCGGCACGTTGCTGGTGACCGCGCAATCGCCCAACGCCACCACCAGTTTGCTGCGCGCCCGGATCAGCCGCGCCTTATCGAGATCGTCCTGGCTGCTGATGGCACCTTCGACGATGGCGACGTCCACGGCCTTGGGAAACTCCTGCGCATCCACCAGGGGGCCGTACACCAGTTCCAATCGCCCCGCCAGCGGCACGAGCGCTTCGTCGATATCGAGCAGCGACATGTGGCAGCCGGAGCATCCGTCCAGCCACGCTGTTGCGACTCTGGCTTTTCTCATCGATGGCCTCCGCGCCTGACCGCCAGCGAAGAAATGTTATCCGGCCGCTTGGTCATTTCTTCTGCGGCCCAGCCTTTTTCAGCCATGGCGCCCGTGGGGCACACCTGCACGCACTTGCCGCAACTGGTACAGGTGCGCGCCTGGCCCCAGGGCTGGTTCAGATCGGCGATGATCATCGAGTGGATGCCGCGCGAAGCCACGTCCAGGACGTGCGCGCCTTCCACCTCATCGCAGACGCGTACGCAGCGCGTGCACAGGATGCAGCGATTGTGGTCGAGCACGAAGCGTTCGTGCGACACATCCACCGGCAGGTGCGGGTAGCTGTACGGATAACTGACGTAGGTGACGCCGAGCTTTTGCGCCATCGCCTGCAACTCGCAGTGTCCGTTCGAGACGCACACGGCGCAGACGTGATTTCGCTCGCAGAACAGGAACTCGATCGCCATGCGGCGGTAGCGCGTCAAGCGTTCGGAGTTGGTGGTTACCGACATGCCGTCCTGTACCGGAGTGGTGCAAGCGGGCAGCAGCCGCCCGACGCCAGAGACTTCCACGATGCACAGGCGACAGGCGCCTACGGCGCTCAGCCCCTCCAGGTAACACAGCGTGGGAATGTATTTGCCGCTGGCGCGCGCGGCTTCCAGAATCGTCTGGCCCGCCGCCGCCTCGACATACTCGCCGTCGATCTTGATGGAGACCCTCTCCGGCATCGCCGGCGGGTGCTGGCTGGTGGTGAGTGGCTGGTGGCTGGTGGACATGTCAGCTCCTTAGGCTTCGATCAGTTCCTCGACGCGGCGCCCGTGCTGACTCTCGTTGATGTCGCAGCGCAGGCAGCGCGCGGCCTCGTCGAGCGCCTCCTGCCGGGTGAGCCCCAGCATGGCGGCGTTGAAGTTCAGCACGCGTTCGCGCGCGGGCAATTCGGTTAACTCGTGGCGATGGCATTCGCTGGCCTGCGCGGGAACCGTCTGCGAATATTCGAACTTCGGCATGATGCGGTCGAAACGCGCCGCGCCCATCAGCCGCCGGTCGATGTTGCGGGCGGCCTTCTTGCCCAAGCCCATGGCGTTCGAGACGTTCGAAGCGCCGGTGATGGCGTCGCCGCCCGCGTAGAATTTGTTGCGGCTGGTCTCGAGCGTGTAGCGGTCGACTTCGATGGTGCCGTTTTCGTTGATCTTCAGACCTGAGCCACGGCCGAAATCCGGATCCACGGCTTCACCCACCGCCAGGATCACGGTGTCGCATTCGTAGCGGCGAATTTCCTCGGTCGGCACAGGCTTGCGGCGGCCGGACGAATCAAACTCGCCCAGGCGCGTCTTGACCACTTCGATGGCCCTGACGCGGCCCTGGTCGTCGCCCACGATGCGATGCGGCGTAGCCAGAAAGATGAATCGTACGCCTTCGGCTTCCGCCGCGTCGGTCTCTTCCTTGATGGCGGGCATGTCTTTGCGCTCGCGCCGGTAGATGACCGTGACGTCGGCGCCCTTGCGCAACGCCGTGCGGGCGGAATCGATGGCGGCGTTGCCGCCGCCGATCACTACGACTTTCTGCCCCAATTGCGCCGGCTGATTCTTAGACACGGCTTCGAGGAAAATCAGCGCGGGCAGCACGCCTTGTAGTTCCGTGCCGGGCAGATAGACCCACGACTCCTTCCATGTGCCGATCGAGATGAACACGGCGTTGTACATGTTGTCGAGCTCGTTGAGCGAGATATCGCGCCCAACCGCCGTGTCGCAGACGAACTCCACGCCCATGCGTTCGATCAGTTCGATCTCGCGATCGAGCACCGCTTTCGGCAGCCGGTATTCGGGCAGCGCGTAGCGCAACATGCCGCCAGGCAGCGGATTGCTGTCGTAGACCGTGACCTCGTGGCCCAGCAGCGCCAGGTAGAACGCCGCCGTCAAGCCCGTCGGACCGCCGCCCACGACCGCCACCTTGCGGTCGGTCGGCTGCAGCTTATACGCGGCCACCCGGTCCACCAGCGATTCGAAGCGATTGGACTCGTAAACGGAATCCGCGATGGTGCGATGCACCTCGCGCATGTTCACGGATTCATCGATGGCGTGCCGCCGGCAGCGATTGTCGCAGGGATGCTGGCAGACGCGGCCCGTCGAGGCCGGCAGCGGATTGTCCATCACCACCGAGAGAAACGCGTCCTCGAGGCGGTCCTCGCGGTAGAGTTGCAGGAAGCGCGGAATGTTCATGTGCAACGGGCAACTGTTCTCGCAGGGCGAAAGCGCCAGATCCTCGCACACGCCCGCGCGGCAGCGCTGCGACCGGATGTGATCTTCGAACTCGTGCCGGAAGTGCCGCATGGTGGTCAGCACCGGATTCGGTGCGCTCTGGCCCAGGCCGCACAGCGACGTATCGCGGATCATGCGGCCCATTTCGTCGAGCCGCTCCAGGTCGTCGCTGCTGGCGTGGCCGCGGGTGAAGGCATTCAGAATCCGCAGAGCTTTGTCGAGCCCCACGCGGCAAGGGATGCACTTGCCGCACGATTCCGAGTGGGTGAACTCGATGAAGTAGCGTGCCACATCCACCATGCAGTTGTCTTCATCCATCACCACCATGCCGCCCGATCCCATAATGGAGCCGAGCTGCGCTAACGTTTCGTAGTCGACGGGCGTATCGAATAAGTCCTGCGGGATGCATCCGCCGGAGGGCCCTCCGGTCTGCACGGCCTTGATGTGCCGGCCGTCCACGCCTCCCTCGCCCGAGTCGTAAATGAACGCCTTGAGCGGTGTGCCCAAGGGCATCTCGACCAGGCCGGTGTTCGTGATCTTGCCCACCAAGGAGAACACCTTCGTGCCGGCGCTCTTGGTGCTGCCGGTCTCGGTGAACCAGGCCGGCCCTTTGGCGACGATGGGCGCGATGTTGTACCAGGTCTCGACGTTGTTGATGTTGGTGGGGCAGCCCCACAGGCCTTTGCGCGCGGGGAACGGAGGCCGCGGCCGCGGACGGCCGGCGAAGCCTTCGAGGGAGGCGATCAGCGCGGTCTCTTCGCCGCACACAAACGCTCCGGCGCCTTCCACCAGCCGGATATCGAAATCGAATCCGCGCCCCATGATGTTCTTGCCCAGAAGGCCATAGGCACGTGCCTGGTCGAGCGCGCGGCGCAGGCGATGCACCGCCAGGGGATACTCGGCGCGCACATACACGATACCTTCCGTCGCGCCCGTCACGTATGCGCCGATGAGCATGCCTTCCAGCAGCGCGTGCGGATCACTCTCGATTTCGTTGCGGTTCATATAGGCGCCCGGATCGCCTTCGTCCGCATTGCAGATGATGTACTTCCGGTCGCCTTCGGCCTTTCTTAGAAATTCCCACTTTAAGCCCGTGGCGAATCCCGCGCCGCCTCTGCCGCGCAGCTTCGAAGCCTTGATCTGCTCGATCACCATTTCCGGCATGGCATCGATCAGGACCTTATATAACGACTGGTAGCCGCCCACCGCGATGTACTCCTCCACATCGTCGGGGTTGATCAGGCCGCAGTTGCGCAGCACGATCTTCTTCTGCATTTTGAAGAACGGCACGTCGCGCCAGTGCGGAATGTCTGGAAAGCCCTCGCCGTAGCGCACCTGTGAGGTCAGGTGGTCCCACTCTTCGATTTTGCAGAGCGCCAAGTCGGCTGGGACTCGCCCTTCGGCCATTAGATCCAGCAGGTGGTCGACATCATGCGCCTGGAAGCGGCGCAGGATCACCAGCGGGTGCCCCGGCAGCCAGACGTTCACCAGCGGTTCCTGCGCACAGAAACCGAAGCATCCGGTGGTGGCCAGGCGCACGTCGCGCCCGCGTTGGTGGATGGCTTCGGAGAACGCATGGAAAACGCCGTCGGCGCCATTGCCGTTCCCGCAAGTGCCCATGCCGACCGCGATGCGCGGGCGATTGGGCAACAGCTTGGCGAGTCCCGCTTCTTTCACCGCGCTGAAAGAGGAGATGTCCTGAATGCGCATGTCACTTCCCCTTTTCGTGTTCCAGCGCCTCTACCTCGCGGTGCAAGGCTTGCTCATTCATGTGCCCGTAAATAGCGTGATCCACTTCCACCACGGGTGCGAGCGCGCATTGCCCGAAGCAGGCCACCGTGCGCAGGGAAAATTTGCGGTCCGGCGTGGTGACACACAGTTTGTCGGCGCCGCCTTCCTCCGTGCCGTCCTGGAGGCCCAGCTCCAGCTTCAGCCGCTCCAGTAGATTGCGCGAACCGCGCGTATGGCACGCCGTCCCACGGCAGATGCAGATGGTGTGTTCGCCCTGCGGTTCCAGATTGAAAAGGGCATAAAACGTGGCCACCCCGTACACCTGTGCCAGCGGTATGCCGGTCTTTTCTGAGATGGATTCGAGCATTTCGAGCGGCAGGTACTTGTGTGGCTGATGCTCCTGAACTTTTTCCAGGATGCTCAGCAGCGCGCCCGTGCGGTCGTCACAGGCGGCGATGACCTGGTCCGTGAATTCCTGGTCGCCCAGTTTGGCCTTCACGTTAGTGGCACCTCCTGTTGTCAGCGCCTAACATAAGATATTAGCATCCTTTAATATGAATTTCGCCGCGTGGTCTGCGGCGCTGCCCGGCGGGCCAAGCAAACCCCGGGCCGCGCTATCCTGAAGCATGGCGTGTACGGAATGAGACGCGTCTGCTTTTTATTCTTCAGCCTGTGCCCGGCGCTGGCCATGGCCGCGCCCAACGCCGCGGATCTGGCGCGCCAGGTGCGCGAAATGTCGCTCGATCCGGCCGAGTGCTACCGCGTGCGGGACGTCGCGCTGCACAAAGACGAGGCGCGCATGTTTCTTACCGACGGCTACCTCATCTTCGCGAAGCCTGTCACGGGTGTACGCATGTCCGCCGTGTTTACCGCCAGCGTCGAGGGCGGCGACGCCGAGTTGCTCCTGCTGCCGCCGAATCTCGGCGAGCGCCGTTCGCTTGCATCCTACACCGGCTCGCCGAATCTCGATGAACACCTGGCGGCGGCCGTTCTGATCTTCTCGGACGATACCTATGCCAAACTGATGGAGCAGATCCACCAGAGCTCCGGAATTCGCAAGAGCGCGGAGATGGGTGCGCTCATGGCCGATCGCTGGACGCCCGTGGTGCGCAACGTGGCCACCAGCTTTCAAAGCCGGCTGGTTTGGGATTTGCTGATGGGCGAGCCCCAAACGCGCGGCTTCTTCGCCATGTCCATGATCGGGAACACGCTCGGCAATTTCGATTTGTATTACGACCGCCGGTCGCGCGAACAGATCGCCATCGGCAAGTTGAACACGCGCGATGACGTTCTGTTCTTTGATATCTGGTGCAGCTTCGTGGCGCGCTCCTTCCGCAATCGCGAGATCGAGCCGGACTTCTCGCTCGATGATTTTCGCATTCAAGCCGCCTTGCAGCCCGACCTGAATTTGCAGGTGCACACCAAGGTCACGCTCAAGCCCACGCGGGAGTTGCCCGTCCTGGCCTTCGACATCGCGGAGCCCATGACAGTAACGGCGGTCCTGGTGGACGGCAGGCCGGCCGAAGTGCTGGAGCGCGACTCGCTGCGTGCGCAACTGGTGCGCAACGTGGGCAACGAAATGTTTCTGGTCGTGCCACCGAGCCCGCTCGAGCCGGGCAGGGAATACGAGGTGGAGTTCCGCAATGAAGGCAAGGTCATCTTCGACGCGGGCAACCAGGTCTACTACGTCGGCGCGCGCTCCAACTGGTTTCCCAATTCCGGACTGCAGTTCGCCAAGTACGATTTGACGTTCCGCTACCCCAAGGACCTGGATCTGGTGATACCCGGTGACCTGGTGGACGAGCACGAAGAAGGCGACTGGCGCATCACCCATCGCAAGACGGGTGTGCCGATCCGGTTTGCGGGCTTTAACCTGGGCCGATATGAGCGCCTGCGCGTTTCGCGCGATGGCTATACGGTCGAAGTCTGTGCCAACCGCGCCGTGGAGCCCGCGCTGGCCGGTGAGCAGCCCGAGGCGCTTCCCGAAACACTGCCGCCGCACAGGGTCCGAGAGCCGGAGATTGTCTTGCCGCCTATGCCGCAGGCGCCGCACGAGCCAGTCGAGCGCCTGCGGGAGATCGCTTCAGAGATCACCGCCGCCCTGGAATTCATGGCTGCGCGCTTCGGTCCGCCGGCTTTGAAGACGCTCACCGTGGCGCCCGTCCCTGGACGCTTCGGGCAAGGCTTCCCCGGGCTGATCTATCTTTCCACGATGTCGTACCTGGCGCCGCGCGAAAGTGCCATGCGCACTTTGGACGCGCACGGACGCCTGTTCTTTTCGGAGGTCCTGCAGGCCCATGAAACCGCGCACCAGTGGTGGGGCAACGTGGTGACGGCCGCCGGCTATCACGACGAGTGGCTGATGGAAGCCCTGGCCGACTATTCAGCTTTGCTTTATCTGGAAAACCGCAGCGGCCCGCAGCCGGTGGCCCTCGAACTGGATGAGTACAAAGCGAATCTGTTGCAGAAGACCGCCGCCGGCCAAACGGTGGAATCGACCGGGCCGATCGTGCTCGGTCTGCGGCTCGAGAATTCGCAGGCTCCCCAGGCCTACCACGCCATCACCTACGGCAAGGGGTCGTGGATCATGCACATGTTGCGGCGGCGTATGGGCGACGATCGCTTCATTGCCATGCTGGCGGATCTGCGCAAGGAGTACGAGCACAAGCCGCTGTCGACGGAAGATTTCCGCTCGGTGGCCGCGCGCTTCCTGCCCGCCCATTCCGATGATCCGGACTTGGAGAGCTTCTTCGATCAGTGGGTCTACGGGACCGGCATCCCGTCGCTGAAGTTGAAATACACGGTGCGCGGCAAGGGCCCCTCGATGCGGTTGAACGGGACCATCACGCAGAGCGACGCCGGAGCGGACTTCAGCACGCTGGTGCCGGTCGACATTCGGTTCAGTCACGGGAAGAGCAAGACCGTGTGGGTGCGCACGGCGGACGGTGCGGCGACTTTCAGCGTACAAGTAGCGCAGACGCCGGCGAAAGTGCTGCTCGATCCGGACGACAGTGTGCTGCGCCATTAAACGGTCCTGATATAATGGAAACTAACCGTGCGCGGGAGTAACTCAATGGTAGAGTCACAGCCTTCCAAGCTGTTGGTTGCGGGTTCGATTCCCGTCTCCCGCTCCAGCGTTCAATAACCTGCCAGGCCCGAGTTTCGCGCATCTCCGTTCTCCTCTCTGGCTCTCCGTTCCGTATTTCGGATGCCCCTATCCCAATTATCGGAACTTCGCGTATACTGGCGATGGGGGCTACACCATTGGCTCTAAGGGTCGCAAAAGCCGCCAGTCTCGTCATCGTAAGCTGTCAGCTTGTCGCCTCCGTTTTGGGCGCAGAATAACAAGGATCGAGGAGTTAATGTCCGCCGTTGACCTCGCAGGTGTTCAGAAAACGCTTCTCCTGCCGCTCTGGGGACGCGCGGTGGAAGCCGCGAAGGCTCATCCCTTGCTCGTAGATCAAACCGCGGCCGATATCGTCGCCGCGATCGGCTACGACTTTTCCACCATCGCCCGCAACATCAGCTTCGTCAGCCGGCTCGCCTGGATCGCACGCAGCATTCATGCCGACCGCACGATCCGGGAATTCCTGGTGCGCCATCCCGCCGCGACCCTGGTCAACCTCGGCTGTGGACTCGACACGACCTTTGAGCGCGTCGATAACGGGACCATCGTTTGGTATGACCTGGACCTGCCTGATGTCATCGAGCTGCGCAGGAAGTACATCCCGGAACGCGACCGGCGGCGCCTGATGGCCTGCTCCATCCTTGACGACCGGTGGATGAAGCAGATCGCTGCCGGCGATGCGGTCTTTTTCCTGGCGTCCGGGGTCTTCTATTATTTCGACGAGGCTCAGGTCAAGGCGCTCCTGATCAGGCTCGCCGATGCATTTCCCGGTAGCGAGCTCCTGTTTGATGCCTGCTCACCGCGGGGCTTACGAGTGGCGAATCAGAGGGTGATCAAAGCTGGCGGTATGGACGACAGCGCACTCCTCAAATGGGGCCTCGCGCATGCAAGGGACCTGCAGGCATGGGACAGCCGGATCGCCATTCTGGAGGTCTACCCGGAATTCCGGAATATGAAGCATGGACTTAGCCTCAAGGAGAAATACGGAACGTTCTTGTCCGACTCCCTGAGGATCATGTCGATGGTCCACCTCAAGCTGGGTACTCGGCCACGCGAGGCCCGCCTCACATGCCCAGCAGATTCCTGCGCAGCTTTGCAAATGCGTGCTGCTCCGCCCACAGGTTGAGCGGGAGGGTGGCTAGTTCATCCACCACCGGTACCGCGCGGCCATTCCGTGTCAAGTCCACGGTCTTGATGTACGTGTGGCACGCCTCGCAGGCTTCCACCCGCATATAGGGAAACTGCTCGGCTGTGTAGATCGGCAAGCGCTCGGGATTCTGTTCGCCGCAGGCCGGACACAACATGCGCCCGATGTCCCATTCGGTCGCGCACAGGCCGCAGACCAGGGAACGCTTGCCGCCGTCTCCCTCCTGCCGCAATACTCCAGCCACCGGCAGCCCGAAACAGAACGGGCAGCGGCCCGCTTCTTCGGATGCAAGCGAACCTCCCTGGTGATCGGCCAGGTACTCCGCGTAGGGCTGCAGAAAGAGCGATGCCAGCAGTTCCGCCTCGTGGCCGGGTTCCGGCTGGAAGCGCGCCATACCGGACCAGAAAGAATGCAGAAGATCGAGCCACCTCCCCGGAGGGCACTCCCGCAACTCCCGCACGCATCGCCGCATCGGCTCTGGCGCGGCCTTCATCACATGGGCCAGGAAATTCGGGAACTTCGGCAGCAGCGCATCCAGGGTCGTAGGCGTCCCTGGCATTCCGGCAAACAGATCGTTCTGGAACTCCGTGATATGGCAGTAAAAACGCAGCACCTCAGCCGAAAAGGGGAGTTCGGCCGCGAGCTCGCCGGCGCGCCGGATCCGCTGGTCCCACCTCGACCGGATCATCTTTCTGATGTGCCGCGGGTCATCTGTTCGTACCACAGGCGGTGATGCATCTTCGCCCATTCGGGGGACACCTCGCCGCGGATGACGGAGGTGAATCCGCCGCGCACCATGGCTGTGCCCATATAGACGTGAATGATAAAGGCGCCGATGGTGATCAGAGCGCAAGCCACGTGCACAGCCACCGCCAGATATCGCACCCAGCGCAGGCTCCAGGGAACGGATTCCACGAACCACAGCCCGAATCCCGAGGCCAGCAGCAGGATCACGCCATACAACATCACCCAGAAGAAGAGCTTTTGTCCGTAGTTAAAGCGTCCCGAAGGAGGCAGATTCTTATCTTCGTTGCGGACGTAGAACCGGATGGCTTTCTTCCATGCGCGGTCTGTCTCCGTCGTCAGCATGTCTCGCCGCCAGATCTTGTACATCCAGAACACCGACACAGTAAAGACCAGCCCAAACCAGGGATGCCATAAGCGAGCCGCCGCTCCGCCGCCCACCAGGATCGCCAGCCAGAAAAGGTAGGGAGACCAGAAGGCCAGCCCGGTAACCAGACAGTAGATGTAAGTAAGAGCCGCAACCCAGTGGTTGACACGCTCAGCCAGCGTGTACCGCAGGAGCGCCCGGCGATGCGGCGCCATGGGCCGTGGTGATACGGTCGATGTCGTACTCATGCGCGGCTATCCTTTTCCTGCTCGGGCTCCACATACTTTGGACCGAAGCGCAGATAGTGCAGCGTGACGCCGATCAGGCCGCCCAGCATGGCGAGGTTGCCGATCCATTTCAAGGGACCCTTCCAGAACTTCACTACCCAGGGAATGCGCGGATTGCTGGGTAATCCGCCGTAAGCTTCCGGATTCGTCACGTCGTGCAACACGTAAATGACCCCGGTGCCGCCGACACCCGCGGGATCGTACACACCGGCGTTCTCGTAACCGTAATGTTCGCGCAGTTGGCGGGCGCGGTTCTCGGCCATATCTTTCATGTCTTCCTTGGTGCCAAAGTGCAGGCAGCCCGTGGGACACGACTTGATGCAGGCCGGCTCCAGCCCTTCGTTCACGCGATCCGAACACAGCGTGCACTTGAACATCTTGCGCGTGGTCTGGTTGAACCTGGGAATATTGAACGGGCACCCGCTAACACAATAGCCGCAGCCGATGCAGTGGTCCTGCTGGAAATCGACGATACCGTTGGAATACTGCACGATGGCGCCGTCAGCAGGGCATGCCTGGAGACAGCCTGGCTCGGCGCAATGCATGCACTGATCTTTGCGCATCAGCCAGCTTAGGGTGCCGTCGCCATCGACATGCTCGTTGAAGCGGATCAGGTTGTAATAGTTCCACGCCAGATCCGGCATGGTCTGATACGTGTTATCGAAAACGGTTTCGCGGAAGGGATAACCGTTCCATTCGAGGCACGCCACTTCGCAGGCCTTGCAGCCGATGCAAGTGGTGACGTCGATCATTTTGCAAACGTCGTAGTCGCGCGAGGTGTCGCGTCCCGGCACTGTTCCAGCGTGCCCGGAAATGGCCTTGATCTGAAGGGGTCCGTTGCTCATGGTTAGGCCTTCTCGATTTTCACTAAGAAGCCCTTGAACTCGGGCGTGTAGGCGTTGGGATCGG
>DATKNQ010000205.1:0-45565 GCA_035541265.1 Bryobacteraceae bacterium | reverse complement strand
AAAGCAAACTTGCGTTTTCGCAATATTGCGAATAGACTGGGTCGAGTGCCAAAGATAAGAGTCGCCTCTACCGGGAGGAAGACGGATCATGCCCGTTCATCGAGTGGTTTGACAAGTTGCCGGCAAAAGTGCAGGACAAGTGCTATCTCCGGTTGGAGCGCCTGCGCGAGATGGGCCACGAGCTGCGTCGGCCCGAAGCGGACATCTTGCGAGATGGCATCTATGAACTGCGCGCCAGCCTGGGAGGCGTTCATCACCGGATCCTGTACTTCTTCCACGGCGCGGTAGCGGCCGTGGTCTCTCACGGTCTTGCGAAGGAGCGGGCGGTCCCGCCGAGAGAGATCGATCGCGCCATCGAACGAAAGAAGCGGTTTGAAGCGAATCCGGCGAAGCACACTTATGAGGAGGCTTGACCATGTCAGATAAAAAAGTAAAGACGCCGAAACCGACCCGCGACGCAGTGGAGATCCTTCACCGCCGGCTCCACCAGGGCAAACCGGCCCGGCTAAAGAACCTGGAAGAGGCGCGCGCGAATGAAGAGATCGCCCGCAAAATCCAAGAACTGAGGGCAGCGGCGGCCCTCACCCAAACTCAGCTTGCCAAGCTCATAGGCACCACCGCATCGGTCATCTGCCGCCTTGAGGACGCCGATTATGAGGGCCACTCCCTGGCGATGTTGCGCAGGATAGCGGGAGCGTTGAATCAGCGGGTCGAGATCCGTTTTATACCGATTCGGCGGTCGGCATAGCCTGCGGCACGAACGGCTGCTGGCGGCCTGACGCAACTTTCAAGTTGTGTCAGGCTACACGCGCGGGTCATCGTGATATGCGGCGGCGCACCAGGGGGCTGGGCGCTTAAGGAGGCAAGGTGGGAGACCTCAACCCGTTCGCAATACAAGAGTTCTCTCGACAAGAGAGATTGCCGTCGATCCTTAAATCGCGACCCAGAATATTTCTTGTTGATTAGATCATATCTAGTGATATGATCCAATCATGCGAGTTTCCCTTAACGTCTCGGTGTTGCCGGACACGAAGGTCGTAATCGAGGCCTTGGCCGCGATGTTCCAGAGATCCCACGGTGCTGTGGTCGACCTGATGTCGGTTTCGTACCTGTCCTCCCTTCCGGAGGAGTCGCGGACAGCTATCGAAGGGCTCAGACGGGCGGCCTTTACCCATGTAGATTCCCCTGTTGCGCCCACCACCTCGGCACCTGCCGCCACGTACTACTTTTCGCGGCTCTGCTTCCGACGGGACATTATCGAGTCTCTGGGGCCGGACGAATCCTTCCAGGTGGTCACACCTGTTGGCAAGTTCCAGATGACGAAATCGGATTTCTATCGCGAGTTTCAGAATGTTGTGGAATCAAAGAGCTACAGCGAAGGTGGCATCTATCACTACCCAAAGCTTCCGGCGCGGGCAGAGCGATTCCGCGTGTCCCAGTAGGACCTTGACTATGGCGGCCAACCCCACAGTGGACGAATCACGATGGCTGGCTCTCTGCGCGTCGAAAGGCCAATTGAGCCCTGATCCGAGGACGAAAGTCGGTTGCGTCATCGTCGGCCCGGACCGCAGAGTTCGCTGCGAGGCTTGCAACACATACCCGACCGGCGTCCTCGATGACATTCCGGAGCGGACCGAGGCGCCTTTGAAGTATATCTGGATCGAGCATGCCGAGCGCAACGCAATCTACACCGCGGCGCGGCGCGGCATCTCGACGGAAGGATGCACAGTGATCGTCGAACTGACGCCTTGTGTGGAGTGCGCAAGGGCGATCATTCAGGCCGGGGTCGTCCAGGTCGTCATTAACCACGACCGCTCCGCCGAATATAGGGGGAAACGATATTCCGGCGAGCACCGGATGGCGCTTGCTATGCTGGCCGAGGCGGGCATTGCCATACGGCTTGTCAGCCCGAAGTTGGCTGTACGCGGTCGCCAAGGAGCGTCAATCGAAGGGGAGGAGTGAAATGACTCGACTCGCGATGTTTGTTGATGGGTGGAACTTCTATTGGTCGCTTGTGGACGCCAACATAAAACCATACGGGTGGTGCGACTTTGCGCTGCTCGCCCAGCAGCAGACGGGGTTGCCGACTGCGACCGTGAAAGTCAAGTACTTCACTTCCGAAGACAAGCCGCATCCAGAGAAAATCGCAGATCGGCAAGCGACGATCTGGTGGCGGGCTCTGGAGTACCGCGGTTTCGAAATTATCAAAGGGGAGTTCCGTTCAACCCGCGTCGAAGTCGAGCAGCAGATCCGACAGGATCAGAAGAAGTGGCGTGAGAAGCAGACGGACATCGCGCTCGCATCAAACATGATTGCCGACTGTAGCCGGATTGAGCGCGACTCCGATCATCCAGGAAAATGGCTTTGGCAGCCTGGGTATGACGAGGCGGTGCTGCTCTCCGGAGATTCGGACTTCGTGCCGGCGGTTGAGATCCTCGTTGGCGGTCCATTCAACCGCCGTGTCCACGTGCTGCTACCGCCGTCATCGGATAATGCCGAGGCAAGTGCGCGGCGCATCTGGAAACCCCTCTCTGGGCAAAACATACGCGTCGCTCAACTAACGAAAACCGACCTTGCAAAAGCGCTGCTTCCACAGGTTGTCGTCAATGCGGCCGGGGAAAAGGTCGAGTGTTACCCCACTTGGATGTCGAGGGAGAGACACGAGCGCGAGCATCAACGTACGACACCCCCTGTCAGGACCTCCAACCGGCAGCGCTGACGCGGGGAGGGCGCGCTGTAGGAACTCGGCTTGGTACCGATGGGAGCCGTCGGGGGATCTGCTATATAAGGGTACCCTTCCCTTCGTCCTGGACCAAGCGGGTCATGACGATGGCTACCTTGGGTCACCATGGATATCAAGGCGCGAAGGTTCAGCAGGGTTGGGCGGTGCGGTCCATGCTTACCAACCGAAAGTGACCGTGGACCTTGGTCGGACCTCACTTGGATGGACCTTACGGAGAGCATCGCCACGCGGTCCGGACACACGACCGGCGTTCAAACGGCCCCCACATTCAGATCCGCTGGCTGGAGTCCAAATTTTGGCGAATTTGGACTCCTAACGGACTCCGCGTGACCTCTTCCGCGACGTGGAAGCGCGCAAGCATTTTCGTAAGTCTATGTTTTATTGGGCTTTGTTTTGGTGGACCTGGTGAGATTCGAACTCACGACCTCTTCCATGCCATGGAAGCGCGCTCCCAACTGCGCCACAGGCCCGACCCGATTTCCTTCACTATACCACGAGACACTGGAAACGGCGGTTTGACATGCCGCGCACGCGCTTGCCTACAATGGTATGATGCCCCGCAGGCGCGCGCTCACACTCTTCCTCTGCCTGTACCTATTGAGTTCGGCGGCCTGCTTCGTCCGCAGACGCATCATCACCCGTAAAGGCGCCAAGAATCCCCAGCCGCTTCTCACGGCGGATAAGCAAACGCTCATCGATCGCATCGGTCAACAGTACGCCAATATCCAAAATTTCAGCGCGACCGTGGACATGGTGCCGGCCCTGGGCAGTTCCGAGAAGAACAAGATCACCGAATATAAAGATGTGCGCGGCTACATCCTGCTCCGCAAGCCGGCTGACATCCGCATCATCGGTCTCTATCCCGTGGTGCGCAGCAAGGCCTTCGACATGGTGTCGAACGGAAAGGAGTTCCGCCTCTATCTGCCCTCCAAGAACCGGTTCATTCTCGGCGCGAACGACCTCCCCCCGAAGCCCTCCGCAGCCAACAAAATCGAGAACCTTCGTCCGCAGCACTTTCTGGAAGCATTGATGGTGACGCCCAAATTGCCGGACGAAAAAACCGATCTGCTGAATTACACCGATGAAGACAACGCCGATTACATCCTGCAGTTCATCCGCGAGCTGCCCGACGGAGACTTGGTGCCCACGCGCAGCGTCTGGTTCAACCGCATCAACTTGCACATCGCGCGGCAACTCGTCTTCGATCCCTCGGGCAATATCCTGACCGACGCGCGATACAGTGATTGGCGGAACTATGACGGCGTGCCATTTCCCAAGACCATCGATGTCGAGCGTCCGCAGGACGAATACGGAGTTGTCCTGACAGTCGTTAAAATGGACATCAACCACGGTGTCACGAACGACAAGTTCGCGCTCCAGCAACCCGAAGGCAGCCAGCTTCAGAAACTGGGCGAACCCGCGCCGCCGGGCCCGCCGGCCGCGCCGTCCGGGGAACCGAAAGGAAAGAAGAAGAAACCGTGACTGCACGGCTCGTTCTCGAGAATCTCAAGCACAAACCCATGCGCAGCCTGCTGAGCATGTTCCTGATCGCCGTGCCAGTGACGCTGATCCTGTGCCTGGTCGGGCTGAGCGAGGGCATGCTGGCCGATTCCGCGCGCCGCGCGCGCGGCATTGGCGCCGACATCATCATACGGCCGCCCAAGACTTCCATGCTCACTCTGAGCGGCGCTCCGATTCCCGAGAAACTGATCGATGCCATCGACCAAAAGCCCCATGTAGCGCTGGCCATGGGCATGATCTCATTTCCGGTGACCAGCGTTTCGTATGTCAGCGGCATCGATCTCGCCGGCTTCAACAAGATGAGCGGCGGCTTCCGTTACTTGCGTGGCGGCCCGTTCCGGGGCCCCGACGACATCATCATCGACGAGTATTATGCGCAGCAGCATCACCTGCGTGCCGGCGACACGGTCACCGAAATCCTCAATCACCCGTGGCACGTTTCCGGTGTGGCCGAGGGCGGCAAACTCGCCCGTCTCGCCGTACCCATGCGCACGCTGCAGGATCTCACGGGTAACACGGGCAAGGTCAGCCAGATCTTCGTGAAGGCCGACAAGCCCTCTGACATATCCACGGTTCTGGAGGAGATGAAGGAGTTTCTGCCCGGCTACAACATCTATACGATGGAAGAGTTCACTTCGTTGCTCACGGTCGAAAACGTTGGCGGGCTGAATACTTTCATCCATGTGATGGTCGGAATCGGCGTGGTGATCGGCTTCGCGGTTGTGTTGCTTTCCATGTACATGGCCGTGCTGCAGCGCACGCGCGAGATCGGGATTCTCAAGTCTCTCGGCGCCTCGCGCTGGTTCATCCTGAAGATCATTTTGGCCGAAGCCGTGGTGATGGGCATCGGAGGCACCATCGTGGGCATCGGGCTGAGCTTCGCGGCACGCGCCCTCATCCTCGCGCTGTATCCAGCCTCGCTGACGCAGGCGATCACGCCGGGATGGTGGCCGATTGCGGGCGCCATCAGCCTGGCCGGCGTGCTGCTCGGCGCGCTGTACCCGGGCCTGAGCGCGGCTAACCAGGATCCAATTGAGGCGCTGGCTTATGAGTGAGCCGCTCATCGAAGTCCGCGGCCTGCGCAAGGTCTATCGCGTGGGGAAGGTCGACGTGCCGGCGTTGCGCGGCGTCGATCTGGATGTGCCGACGCGCGAGTTCCTCGCGATCGTCGGGCCATCGGGTTCGGGCAAGTCGACCTTGTTCCACATCATCGGCGGACTGACGCCGGCGACTGGGGGCAGCGTGCGCATCGCGGGACAGGATATCTCGTCGCTCACCGATGCCGGCCGCACGGAGCTGCGCAAACAAAAGGTCGGCTTTGTGTTTCAGAAGTTCAACCTGTTGCCGAACCTGACGGCTGGAGACAACATCGCGATTGCCCGCTATATCGCGGGCCGGGACCTGAAGCCGGAGCCGGAATTCGAAGAGGTGTTGAAGCTCCTGGGCATTTCCGGACGCCTCGATCATAAACCCGCCGCGCTCTCGGGCGGCGAGCAGCAGCGCGTGGCCATCGCCCGCGCGATCGTTAATCATCCGGCGATCCTGCTGGCCGACGAACCTACCGGAAATCTCGACAGCGAAAACTCCTGCGCCGTGCTCGACGTCCTGCGGGACCTGAACCGGCGGTTGGGACAGACCGTCCTGATGATTACCCACAATCCCGAAGCCGCCGCTTTTGCGCATCGCACGGTGCGTATGCGGGACGGCCGCATTGTAGATTAGCCCCGGCCCGCAGGCCACTCCGGGTCACAATTCCTGAAAAATCCTGTGCCAACAGGATTCCGCGCACGCATCAGTTCCGGCCAGAATCGTAAAGGAGGATGCTTTATGCAGGTTCGTAACATTGCGGGAATCGTTTGCTGCTTGGCCATGCCCGTCACGGCCGGAGTTGCTGCCGCTGCGTCACTCAGCCATGCCGACCAGCACTTCATGGTCGTGGCCGCCAAAGTCGACATGACCGCGGCGCATGCGAGCCAGATCGCCGAACACCAGGCCAAACGGCCGGAAGTGAAGACCCTCGCACAGACTCTGGTGCAGGATCACACCACATCCTACTCAGATCTTAGCGAGCTGACTACCCAGACAGGCGCATCGATTCCCAAAGGCATCGACGTTGCCAGATACCAGAGTATCGAGCGCCTGGCGCACTTAAAGGGAGCCAGCTTCGACCGGCAGTTCATTGCGGATGAAATCGCCGCACAGCGCCGTGCCCTCGCGATCTTCCGGCTGGAAGCCAAGCGTGGCGAGAACCCCGCTGTAAAGGCCTATGCGGCCAAGATGATTCCGGTTTTAGAAAAAGACCTTCACTTAGGTGAACATTGTATGAAGCCGGCGCGGCGAGTCTGACGTCGCAGAGTACCCTTTCGCATCTGGATCGCATCCAACTAACTGGAGGTGACAAACATGAAGTACTCACTCAGGGCTATTGCACTTAGTTCGGCGGTCCTGTGGGGATTCGCGATGCTGTTTGTAGGCCTGATCCACATGGCAGAGCCGTCTTATGGTGGCGAGTTTCTGCGCATGATGAGTTCCGTCTACCCCGGTGCTGACACCGCGCCTAACTTAGGACGTGTGATACTCGGCACGATTTACGGATTAGTGGACGGCGCCATAGCGGGCTACGTTTTCGGCTTGCTATACCGGGCCTTCGCGCACGTGACGGCGCCCTCGCCGAAATAGCCCCGGGGCAAGTCACTCGATAGAACGGATTGTTACGCCGCCAGACCGCGCTTGAGAAACTTCACGCCCTCAAACGCGATCGATTCCGGCGACGGCGCGATATCGCGCCAGATGGACGCGGCGGCTGAGATCTCGCCCAAGGCGAAGCCGAAGCTTTCGATCGTGATCCAGCCATCGTAGTGTATGTCGCGCAGCGCCTGGAAAACGCCTGGCCAATCCACGTGCCCCGTGCCCGGAATGCCGCGATCGTTTTCGCAGGTGTGCACATGCTTCAGATGGGGGGCCGCCGTGCGATAGCCGGCCGCCACGTCCTTCTCTTCGATATTGGCGTGAAACGTGTCGAACAGAATGCCCACGTTCGGATGGCCGATCGCATCGCACAACGCAACCGCATCGGTAGCGACGTTCAGAAAGTAAGTCTCGAAGCGATTCAGCGGCTCGATGGCGATGGTGACATCGTACGCACGCAGCGTCGGCCCGATGGACTGATAGCAATCCACCGCGCGCTTCCATTCGTCCGCCGTGCGCCGGCGGCCGGTCATTAATCCCACCGGCGAATACAGCGGACCGGCGATGATCTTCGCACCTACTTCGGCTGCCGCCTTCGCGCAGTCCTGCATATGGATGCGCGTTTTCTCACGCACCGCGGCATCATCGGAAATCATATTCATGCCGCCGGTCAAGACCGAACAGATCGTGCATTCCAGGCCGTTATCCGCGAGCCCGCGCCGAATATCGGTGGCGGCGAAACGCGCGGGATCGAACATCGGCACTTCTACGCCATCGAAACCGGCGGCCCTGATCCTGGGCAGCAGCGGCAGATTGGATGCGTCGAAGTGCGCCGCCCAGATGAACGTGTTCACGCCGAATTTCATTGAGTCAGTCCCTCGGCGTCCGGGTTGCCCGGACCAAAATGCTTCAGCATGACCAGGTTCTCCTGATCGCTGCAGTTCCGCACCACGACGCCGTTCTTGGCCGCAGGCGCGGTTACGAACAGCTCATCCTTGGTCATTTCGCCGTAGCGGATCAGCGAGGGCGTCTCCACGGTCATCTTGCCAACCGTGCCCCAGCCTTGTACCACGATCAGGCCGTAAGCCGCGGCGTCGTGAATCACGGCCGAGCGCCCCGGCATGACAGTCAGTCCCTTGGCCGAGTAATACGGGGTCGAGTAAGTCACCCATTTTTCCGAGTAACCGCACTCGGCCATCTCTTCTTCCGCGCGTACGGGCTTCGGATGGAACAAACGATGCTTGGCGAATTCCGCATCCACGTTGGCGTCCCAATCGAGCATGCCGATGATGTAGTCGAGATCGTGGTGGTGCTCGCGCGGCACGTCCTTCACCAGCAGATCCCACGGTACGGCGCGGCCTTCCACCATAGACTGGAACATGCCGAACACGTCCGAGTTTACTTGCGGCTCGTAAGTGACCAGCGAGCCCGGAGCGTGCAGGATGCCGGCGTCGATCTGCCATCCCGTGCCCGGTTGCAGGCGATACGCCTTCGAATGATACAGGATGCCGTTGTCGCCCTGGTTCCAGCGCTCCAGACAGCGCCGCACGTCGTCCGGCGTCGTGCCCGGCTCGAGGCCCATGAACGTGTACGGAAAATTGTTGTCCTTGAAATTGTATTGTGGAGGAAAGTAGTAAGCTTCCGGCTTGCCCTTCTGGCCGACCTTCTTGGCGTGCTCGTCCATCTGGTGCATGTGATGTGGTATCGGCCCCAGATTGTCGAAGAATTTGCAGAGCACGTTCCAACCGCCGCATCGGGCCATCACGTCCGCGCCCAGGATTTCGTCGCCGATCTTCGCCACGGCGTCGCGCAGCAGCACGCGTTTGCCGTCGAAAGCGATGTAGCTGAGTCCTTCATCGGGTGGCGTGCCCGGTCCATTGGCCGCCTGTGTGGTGGAGGAGAACCACCGTTCATCGATGCCGCCGCGATGCGCGCCCAGCGCGTACAGATCGCGTGGATCGAGTTTCAATCGCCCGCCGGGCATCAGGAACGAACGCGGCACCCAGCAAGGCGCAAGTCTGACGATACCCTCGCCGGCCGCGAGGGCGTCCCGTACTAACGATGTTTTCGACATGGCTATTTCTTGGCGGGCACCTTCAGCACGATTGGCTCGGAAGCGTACTCGTTCTGCTGGTCGGCTCGCGTTTCGATAGTACCAGATAGCACGATGGGCTGGTCGATGGCCGCGGCGTTGGGCAATGCCTGCAAGGTGAATGTGACGTGATTCCCGTTCTCGTGAATCAGCACGCCATTCAATCCGACGTTGGCAACAATAACGGTCGGCGGCAGATTGTAAACGTCCACCGGCACGCGTCCGCCGAAATTGTTGTTGCGCTGAATGGCCACTTCGACGGTGGCTGACTTGCCCGGTTCGAGCACGACTTCCTGCGTCTTGGCTTCCAGCGTGATGTCCGGCTTCGGCATCAGCGCGATCAGTTTCAATTTGTCGTCGGGATTTGCCCAATGCGCAAGCTGCCGGCCGCCCGCCGCAGCCTTGCCACTCACGCGCAGCGGGACGGCCTCCGTAAGATGCGCGTTCTCGCCGGCGCTGAGCAGCAGCGTGGTGCTCACCTGTCCCGGCTCGATGACACCCTTGGTCGCGGCGAGGCCCGCGGGCAGATCCCCGATGGCCACGTCGATGGGACCGTCGAAATCATCCAGCCGTAATGCGGTCACGGTCACGGGAATGCGCCCGCCCACTGGCACGTTCGGATTGCGCGGCTCCACGCTCAACCGGAAATCGGGTTCCGGTGGATGCACGCTCAGGCGGTACGCGTAGTCTTCGCCGTGCAAGCCGCGCACGTCGCGCAACCGCACGATGTACTCGCCATCGGCGGGCGCGGTGAAGCGTAAGCGCGAATCTTTGCCGTAACCCGGACCGCCATCGTCGTTGCGATAAGGCAGACGCACCAGCGGCAGCCCGTTCGAAACGAAAGTCTTGCCGGGCGGATAAATCTGCACCTTATATACCGGCGTGTCGATCGAGTGCGCTTCCGGCGTGGTGTCGAGCAGACCGAGCCGTTGCCCTTCGAACGAGAGGAAGCGGATGTCATCATCGGGACCGCGCGGCATGGCGCTGACGCCGATCAGTTCGCTCCCCACCATCAGTGTGTCGCCCACAGCCATCCCGGTCCACGACAGAATGCGCATACCCGAGCCGCCAGAACTCGGATCGTTGAGCGTGACCGCTGTAGCGAGCTCGCAGCGGATCGTGGCGCGCTCCACCGGGTGGCCCTTGGCGTCCAACACTTCAAGCAGTGAATCGAGCGGCGACCCGAGACGGCGGGCATTCACTTCGAGCGCCAGCTTGTCGCCCTTGTGCGCCGGGAAGCGAAAATAGTTTTCGCCAGCGAGCAGACGGCCATTTACAATCACGGGTGTCTGGATCGGCTGCGCCTCCGCGGCCGCCGCGTTCTTGCCCGACGACTCGATCTCTGGGCTGCTATCGACCGCCAGCTTCAGCTCGTTGAACGTCTTGCCCGCGCGCACCTTCGGCCGCAACACTACCGCGTCTTCTTCGCCCGGTGAAGGCTCGCCCGTTACCTGGATTTTGCCCGCGCCGAGATCATATCCGGTAAGCGCAATCTCCGCGGTCTTGCCCTTCGCGACGCCCAGCGGATAAGCGGAAAGCGCCAGTGGAAACTTGCCGATCTTGATTCGATAGAAGTGGCGCTCGTTGCCCTCCTTCTCGTAATCCTCGACCTTGATGTAATACGCTCCCGCCTTGTCGAATTTGTGCGCGAAGTACTGCGCCGATCGGCCGCCTTCGAGTCCGTACTGCTCGATCAGGTTCTGGCCGGCGTCGTAAATGCTGACCACCGGCTTCAGCGCCGATCCCAATTTCACTGCGCCGTTCTCGAACACCAGTTGCTCGCCCGCGGTCACCGTGACCTTGTAATAGTCCACATCGCCCGGCTTCGAAATCGTACCCACCAGAATCGCCGGCGTAAAGACCTCCACGGCATCGTCGGGCGTATCGTTCGGCTCGCGGTCGGCGCTCTCGCCGTAGTAAGGCTCGATCAGGAAACGGCCGCGCGGGCTGGTGCCAAGCGGCGTTTGCAAACGGAAATCCACCGGGCCGATGTCCGCATCCGGGTTGACGTCCAGTTCCAGAGTGACTTCGTTGCGGGGCGGCAGCGGTCCCAGATCCACCGTAGAGATTCCGCCATTCGAACCCAGGCGCACATCGGGCAGATCCGGCAGTTCTTTGATGTGCAGGATCCTCGCCTTCACGCCCGGCTCGCTGAAGAAGATCGCGCTGGCCTTGGCCAGGTTCAGTCCTTCGACGGTCAACTCGGTGGTCGCGCCCCGCGGTACACCCCGCGGAGAGACGGAGGTGATGGTCGGCGGCGTGGTGCGATCGCCGGTGGGCCAGTCGGAGCCGGTGGTGCTGGCGGCAAAAGCCGCGGTGGCGCTGACGAGTGCGAGTAGCGCTTTCATAGCTGTCCCCTCAGAAACCTATTGAGCTGCGGCGGCCAGGGCGTGATCGCCCCAGCCCGCGCGGTAGATCTCGTACGAACCATCGAAACGGCCCACGGCGAAGCTTTTCCCATCGGGCGCGAAGCCCATCGATAGGACCCAGTCCGGCTGCGGCCAGGTCTTGACCACGGTCAAGTCGTCCGCGTTGAGTACCTTCAGCTCCTTGTCGGCGGAAGCCGAGATCAGATACCTGCCGTCGGGCGACCAGGCCAGTTGCAGGATGGCGTCTTCGTGCGCGATGAGCGAGTTCAGCAGCGTGCCGCTCTTGTCACCCAGGGACCAGATGCGAATGGTGCGGTCCAGGCCGCCGGCCGCGACACGCTTGCCGCTAGGGTCGAGCGCCAGGGTGTTCAGCCCGTCGGTTGGTTCGCTCAACGTGTACAGGCGCTCGCCCGAAGCCACATCCCAAACCTTCACGCCACGATCGGCGGAGGCCGAGACCAGGCGCTTGCCATCCGGAGTGAAGGCCAGCGAATAGACCGCGTCGATATGATCCTTCAGCGTGCGGATCTCTTTGCCCGAGTCGACGTCCCACAGCTTGATCAGCTTGTCATAGCTAGACGTGGCGAGCGATTTGCCGTCCGGCGCGAACTCCACGGCGTAGATGCAATCCGCATGGCCGGTGATGGTGCGCAGCAACGCGTGCTTCTCGACATCCCAGATTTTGACTTCCCCGCTGCGCGCGGGCAGGCCACCGGCCGCGGCGAGTAGCTTGCCATCGTGCGAGAAGGCCACGCCGCGTACGTCGTCGGCCTCGCCTGAAAGGGTCGCATCCACTTTGCCGGAATTCGCGTCGACTAGCCGGACCGCTTGAAACGTGCCGAGCGCCAGCATCCTGCCGTCGGGACGGTAGGCCAGCGCGCTGATGAGCGGCTTCACGGCGGTGCGTGGTTTGATATCGGGAATGGCCGGACCATGCGCGGCAATCGCCTCTCCCGCGGGAGGCGGAGGGGCGCCGGCATCGATCCACTTGCGGATGATCTCGATTTCTCCATCGGCCAGCTTTTGCCCGCCCATCGGCATCGCGGGCGTGATCTTGCCGGTGATGCGCAGATACAGCAGGCTCCCAGCGCTCTTGCCGGCCACGATTGCGGCTCCGCTATGTCCGCCTTTCTCGAGGCCCGCGAAGGTGTCGAGATGCAAGCTGCCCATGGCCGTGCTTCCGGAATGGCAGCCCGCGCAGTTCGCGGCCAGGATAGGAGCGACGTCTTTGGCGAAGGATGGCGCGTCGTCCGCGCACAGGGGCACGACTCCGAGCAGTGCACCCAACGCAACGGCAGCAACACATCTCATGGCATCCACCTCCGGGTTTGCTTTCAATTAGCTTACACCCGGGCAAGTGGGGCGAGGAGGCGACTATAGGGCCGCCAGCATGGCGGCCATCTCTCGCAAGCCGATCGCTTCGAGCTCTGACGTCAACGGAAAACGGCCGCTGCCTGAATTCACAAGAAACTGCCGAGCGGGCTTGAGATCCTCGGCGGACAGGTAAAAGCCCTTTTCGGGCTTCGCCGATGCGCTTCGTTTGATGTCGAAGGTCCAGATGCCATGGCCGGGAATCTCGAGCACCAAATCAATCTCGCCGCCGGCAGCCGTCCGGTAGAAACTCGGCATCGTACGGGGAGGCGCGGCGGCGATCAGATTCTCGATCACGAAGCCTTCCCAACTGGCGCCTACGACCGGGTGCCCCGCCAATGCGCTGTAATCGGCGATGCCGAGGAGCGCGTGCAGGATGCCGCTGTCGCGCACGTAGACCTTTGGGGATCGCACAAGCCGCTTGCCGGTGTTGACGTGGTACGGGCGCAAACGGCGAACGAGAAGGAGATCGACGAGTAGATCGACATACCGCGTTATGGTTTGTGCGCTGGTCATCAAAGACGTAGCCAGGCGTGAAGCATTGAGGAGTGCCGCCTGCTCATGGGCGAGCATGGTCCAGAGCCGCTCGAGCGTCTCGGCAGGGATGCGCGGACCAAGCATGGGGACATCGCGTTCCAGGTAGGTGCGGATGAAATCGCGGCGCCACGCCAGGCTATCGCGATCGTCCGATGCAAGGTAGCTCTCCGGGAATCCGCCACGCAGCCATAGCGTACTGTTGTCGCCAACGCCCGCTGCCTCAAGCACGTCGAACGGCCCCATCTCCACGTATGCGATCCGGCCGGCCAGCGACTCACTCGACTGTTTGAGCAGGTCCATTGACGCTGAGCCGAGGATCAGGAAGCGGGACGTCTTGTGTCCGCGCCTCCGGCCGCGATCGATGAGGCCGCGAAGCGTGGGAAATAATTCCGGGACGCGCTGAATCTCATCGAGGACCACGAGGCGGTCCTCATAGCGGGCCAGGAACGCCGCAGGATCCGACAGTTTGGCGCGGTCTTCGCTCGCCTCCAGATCCAGGTAAATCGACGAGGTTTCGGACGCGATGGCGTGGGCCAAAGTGGTTTTCCCGGCTTGGCGCGGCCCGGTCAGGGCGACGGCGGCCTGACGCGCGAGAGCCTCCTGAACGGCTGCGCGCGCGCGGCGGGGAATCATCCTTGCATATTATCCACGCCGTGGATGATTTGCAAGGTTGCCGCTACTCCCAGCGCAGCGCGCGCATCGGATCCACGCGTGTGGCGCGCAAAGCCGGAATGTAGCCCGCCATCAGGGCGACTGCTGCGATGCCGATCGTCGCCGCGGCCACGGTAGCTGCATCGTTCGGCTGAATGCCGTAAAGCTGCGAGTTGACCATGCGGGTCAGTCCCCAGGCAGCGGGCAGCCCGATGCCGATACCGATGCCGGTCAGGATAAAAACGTCGCGCATGACGAGCATCATCACGTCGCGGCCCGAGGCGCCCAGCGCAATCCGCACGCCGATTTCGCGCGTACGCTGCGCCACAATGTAAGCCATTACTCCATACAGGCCGATCGCGGCCAGCAGTGTGGCTAGCATGCCGAAGCCCGACGAGAGCGTTGCCACCAGCCGTTCCGTGATCAGCGATTCTTCCATCTGGGTTTCGATGGTCTTCATCTGGAAGACAGGCAGATTGGGATCCAGATTATTCACTACGCGCCGGACGCTCGAAAACGCCTGTTCCGGCTGGCGCGCCATGCGCACGTAGGCGAACATGCCCAGCACAAAGTTCATCTGGTGATACGGGCGGTAAACCTCCAGCGGCACCTCTTCGCGCATACTTTCGTACTTCGTATCGCGTACTACTCCGACGATTTCGATGTCCAGCTTCGTTCCCGGATCGCCGCCCATGCCGATGTGTTTGCCTACCGCCAGCCCATCCTTAAAGAATTTCCGCGCGAACTTCTCGTTCACGATGCAGACCTTGGGCGCGTCTTTGCCGTCGGTCATGCGAAAGTCGCGGCCCAGCAGGATCGGGATGTTCATCGTCTTGAAGTAGTCCGGGGAAATGAATTGCATGTGCGGATCGGGCGTCTCGCTGGGTTTGTGCTGAAACCCTTCCACCGCCATGCTGCTATCCCATTCATCGCCGGTGAGCACGGGCATGACGGCCAAGCTGGAAGACTCAACGTCCGGCAGCGCGTCCAAGCCGTCGCGCAACTGCCGGTAGAAGTCCAGGCTGCGTTCGGGCTTGTAACCATTCATGGGCGGGTCAACCGCGAAGCCGATCAGGTTGGCGGTGCGAAATCCGGGATCGAGACCTTTCAGATTGCCTAAGCTGCGCACGAACAGTCCCGCGCCAATCAGGAGCAGCAGAGACAGCGACACCTGCGCGGCGACCAGCGTCTTGCGCAGCCCGACCGAAGTGCCGCCCGCGATAGAGCCAACCTGATCCTTCAGCGTGCCGGCCAACTCCGGCCGCGTCGATTGCAGCGCGGGCGCCAGACCGAAGATGACTCCGGTCACGAGCGAGATGCCCAACGTGAAGGCCAGGATGCGCCAGTCGGGCGTGGTCGAGAGCGTCAGAGGCGCGTCGCCCGCCGGCAGAAAATTCAGCAGCGCGCGATCCATCCAGATGGCCAACACCAGGCCGAGTGCGCCACCCGCAAGGGACAGGGTCAGGCTCTCCACCAACAACTGCGAAATGATCCGCGAGCGGCTGGCGCCCAACGCCAGGCGCACGGCTACTTCCTTCTGGCGCGCCGTAGCACGCGCCACCTGCAGGTTCGCCACGTTCGCGCAGGCGATCAGCAGGACCAAGCCCACGAGCGCGCTCAGCACCAGCAGCGGGCTCGAAAACTCCCGCCTCAGGTTGGAATCGCCTTTGGCGGCCGGCAGCAGTTCGAGCGACATCTTGAGAAACGCCTGCTTGGTTTCGGGCGCCGCGTGTGAGAATTCTTTCTCCTGCACCTCCATGTCGAGGATCTGGTGGAAGAACGGCTGCAGCGCGGCCTTCGCTTCCGTCATGGTGATGCCGCGCTTCAGCCGTCCGAAAACAGTCACCCAGCGCCCGCGGCGATTCTTCAGGTTGTAGAACTCGGCCAACTGCGGATCGAGCTGCGCCTGCATCATCACCGGAATGCGAATCTGCGGCGACGTGCCAGGGTCCGTGCCGTCGAAGCCGGCCTGGCTGACGCCCACGATCGTGATCGGGTAGCCATCCACCAACAGCTTCTTGCCGATCACGTCGCGGCTGCCAGCGAAGCGATTCTGCCAGTAACGGTAGCTGATCACCGCATAAGGGCTGCCTCCGAGGACGCGGTCGTCATCCGGAGTGAAGACGCGCCCGAGCGCCGCGCGCACGTCGAGCACCTGAAAATACGTGCCCGAAACCATTTCGCCGTCCACGCGTTCCGTCCTGCCGTCGGCCGCGATGCTGAACGAGCTTTCATGCCGGCAGAACATGCCGCTGAACACTTTGTTGTGATCGCGAAAGTCTTCGTACATCGGATACGACAGCTTGTAGCGGCCGTTGTTGCTGCCGTAGTGCCGGCCGCGGCCCCAGAACATCACGAGCTGCTGCGGATCTTTCACCGGCAGGAGGCGGAGCAGGAGTTGGTCAACGAGCGTAAAGATCGCCGTGTTGGCGCCGATGCCAAGGGCCAGCGACAGTACCGCTACAGCCACGAAGACCGGCGATTTCTTGAAAGTGCGCAGGGTATAGCGGAAGTCGTGTGCCAGATCGCCCATAGACTCTAATACTCCGTAACTAGAGAAACGTTACAGCGGGCAAATCGTTAGCAAAAAGTGTCCTAGTCCACCCGCAGGCACTTGATGCGGTCGATCGGCGAGGCGCGCCAGGCCGGCACGGCAGTCGCCGCAATGGCGACTGTCAGCACCAGCGTCGTGACGGCTGCGAAAGTCGAGAGATCGGTGGCGCCGGCGCAGTAGAGCGCAACGCGCAGACCTTGCAGCCGGGATCATGCTGATGATGCGATGGCGTGTAGCGCCGATGGCCATGCGCAGACCGATTTCATAACTCCTCTGTGACACACAGTACGAGACCAGACCGTAGATGCCGATCGCGGACGGCAGGATCGCGGCGGCGAAGCTGATGAACACGCGGATGGCCGCGCGAAAGTTAGCGATCGAGCCTGATACCAGTTCTTCGAGAGGCTCGGCCTGGCCGACTGGCACGTCCGGATTCTAATTCTGCGCCAGCCTCCGCAATTGCGCCGCGATGCCTTCCCCACCGCCTGCGCGTACGGCAGATGAGTCGCGCCTTGATTCCGCTGGGACGTGTCAATCTGGATGCATGATCATCGAAATGCGGACCTACAAGCTCAAGCCTGGCAAGCGCGCGAAATTTCTCGAAATCTTTCGTACGAAGTCCATGCCTGCCCACGATGAAATTGGGATGAAGATCTTAGGGCCGTTCCTATCCATAGAAGATGCCGATACGTTCTTCTTCATGCGCGGCTTTCCCGATCTCCCTTCCCGCGAGCCGATGAAAGCGCAATTCTACGAAGGCGAGCTCTGGAAGAGCGAACTGGAGAACATTCTGATGCCGATGATCGAGAAGTATGACGTCGTGCTGGTGGATGATCCGGACGGCCTGGTTCACTGGCCCTGAGCGCGCCGGCGAAAAACCCACGCCAGCAGCGCGCCGGCGGCCGCGCTGATCGGGATCACGGCCGTGTGCCATACCATGATGTGTGGCGCCTGGAAGTTTGCGCAGTGCAGTTCCAGCATGCTCACGCCGGCCAGTCCGGCGAGCGTGCCGGCGGCCAGCCCGGCGGCAACTGGATCCACGGCGAAGCCGCGGCGCAAAACGAACCACACGCCGATGCCAGCCGGAACCGCGTGCAGCAGTCCTACCACAAGACAGACAACTCCCTGCGCCACGAAGTGATCGGTCCGGTAATCGTGGAATATCAGCGCGAAGACGGCCAGTAACGCCAAGCTGCCCGCACCAAGCAGCAGTTGCGGGGACAGTCCAGGCCGGCTTCCGGGAATCATCGCGCTGACCCATCCTCTGGCCGCGAGCCAGGCGAAGATGGCAATCGGGGCAAAGATTAGAACGCGATCCAAAACGCCGAGCTTCTCGAAGCCGAAGAATCCCGAGCGCGCCGCACCGGCCAAAGCCACGGCGGCGCAAAGCAACACCATGCCGCCGGCGAGCACCCGTCCGCGCGGCAGACTGCGCACCGGCTGCACCGATGGTTCGATCGACTGAGAGACGCGGTCGAGCAGCGCAGGATCGACAGGATGCGGTGCGCGGCCCGCTTGCCGCAGGATTTCGTCGATTTCCTTCTCTTTCACGAAATCCCTCCGCGCGCCCCCGGATTCAGCCCCATTGCGCTCAAACGTTCCCTCAATCTTTCGTACGCGCGATGTGCCTTCTGCTTCACCGATCCGACGCTCGATGAAGTAGCCCGCGCGACCTCCTCGAGCGACATACCCGCCACCTTCAACATCTCGATCACCTCCCGCTGGCTCTCGGGAAGGGGCGCCAACAGAGTCGCCAGGTCCGGCATCGGGCCGGGCCCCGGCGAACCGGCGGCCGCGGCCTCGGGCATCCTCTCGAGGCGCCCTTCGCGACCGGCTGTACGGAGGGCCTTGCGGTAGTGATCCACGCGAATGTGCCGGGCAATCGCGTAGAACCACGGCAGCACCGGCTCGCCTGGGCGGTACGTATGCCGCACCTCGTGGATGCGCAGCCAGGTCTCCTGCAGCAAATCGTCCGCGTCCGTGCGGCTCGCGCTTTGTATCACAAAGAAGCGGTGCAACTGCGGGCTCAACCAGTGGATCAGATCCGTAGCAGCAGTAAAATCACCCTGCTGGTAGCGGACCATCAGCATTTCCAGATCGCCGTTCGGCTGCATTGGGGGATAGCTGCTAAATCCAGCGATTGCCAGGATGCCACGCCCGCGCCTTCAGCAGGTATGTCACACCGATCTTACCAGGGAACATATACGTTCGCAAAGACACAAAAGTTACGGTGTTGTCATTTACCGAGTTGGTGACCGTGCGCACATTTCGTGCAAATACGCGCCGTAACTTTTCATGTCCGGCGAGCGAAATCATATCCGACAACGAGTGGGCCGCGAGTCGCGCCCTCGTTTGGCGCACCACAATTCTCAGGAGGAAAACTCAAAATGAAGAAGCTATATTCGCTCGGCGCACTGGTTGCGCTCTTCGGAGCCGCCGGCCTCATCCAAGCCGCCGGTAACGGTGTTTTGGTGGTGACCGCATCGAATGCGGCCACCAATGAGCTGATGGTCTACAACACCAGCGGCACGCTGGTCCAGACGGTTCCCACGCAAGGAACGGGCGGCGTGAGCGGTAACGCGGGCGGCATCGAAGCGCAAGGCAATATGCTCGCGGTAGTGAATTACGGCTCGCTCAACGTCTCGATCTTCGCGCGCAGCACCGTGGGCTTCGCGATGACCCAACTGGTTCCCACGATTTCCAATCCGGTCAGTGTGGCGTTCAGTGCGACGCATCTCTATGTTCTCGGGACCACGGAAGTGGAATCGCACCGGATCACTGGAACGCAAGTGAGCGCGGCTCCCGATGGCGAAGTCTCCCTGGTGGTCGCCGATGGTTCCGCCGCACAGGTCGGCGTTCTTCCGTCCCAACTCATCATCGCGGAAAAGAGCAACATGATTGAAACGGTCAATCTGGCTCCCGGAGGCGCCGTGGTGGGCAACTCCACACCCGTGCAAAACATTCCGTCGAACGTGAACACGCCGTTCGGCCTGGTCACCAGCGGCAACAACGCCTACGTCACCATCGCGCACGCTAATGAAATCTCCCTCGTGCGCAATGGCGCGGTCTTGACCACCACCAGCTCAGGCACGCAAATGGCGCCCTGCTGGGTGACGCTCGTCGGACCGTTCCTGTATTCGGCCAACTCGCCGAGCATGAGCGTTTCGCGCTATGCCGTGTTCGGGCAGCGCATCGTGCAGGTGGATGCCGTCGCCGCGACGTTCAACGGCAGCCCGACGGACATCGCATCGAGCGACGGCTTGGTCGGCGTGATCGATGGCAGTGGTTCCGTCTCGCATCTCTCGATCTTCTCGATCGATGACGATGGCAATCTGAACTTACATTCCGTCGTCACCATCAACGACGCCGTCAACGGGGTGGCGGTCGTACCGGCCCAGTAGGCCGGCCGAGCCGGGTGTGCGCTCGCGCATGAATCGGTTTACGCTGATCCTATGCGCGGCCACACCTTGCTTCGATTTGCGCTTGCGCTGCCTGTCATCGCGGCCCTCGCCTTCGCCGATGCACCTGTCTGGCGCATCGGAAAATTCGATCACACATCAGCCGAGTTCCACGGCCGCGAGGCCGGCACGGCGCCCGTCATCAAGGCGGATGCGCCGGACGCTGCGGCGCACTGGCCCGCGGACCAGGCAGGCTCCGGCAACGTCAAGGCCGGATCGAAAGCGCACCCCCGCATCATTCACTTCACGTTGCACGGTGCGCCGAGCGGCGCCTACACGCTGGTCCTGAGTGTGCTGGCCGGCAATCCCCGGGTTCCGCGCCTGGATCTGGATTTGAACGGCACGCCCGGCTCGGCTTATCTTGACCGCAAGCTGACTTACTTTGCCGAAGGCCGCATGGACTCGCCCATCAACGGCGAAGCACACGTGCGCATCAACGTGCCGGCCGCGCTCCTGCATGCGGGGCAGAACGCACTGACAATCACCGCCGTGGACGATTCGCCCGATGTGACCGGCGATTCGTCGATCGAGTGGGACGCGCTCGAACTTACGCACGATGCAGGCGCCACGCCCTCCGCTATGGGCGTCGAAGTCACTCCCACATATTTCTATGTGCGGAAGAATGGCGAATTGTGCGAACTCGTGGATGTGACGCTTTCGCTCGCCGGAGTCTCCGGTCCCGCGGCGCTGACCCTGACGGTCGCGGGCAAGGAGTATCCGGCAGGGCCTGCCGCCGGCCGCTTCGGACAGCAGCGTTTCGAATTCGCCATCCCGGAGTTTGCCGCGGACACCGCCGCCACCGTGGCGGCAACGCTCGGTAGCAATCGCACCGAACACACGGCGCGGCTTACCCCGAAGCGCAAGTTCACAGTCTACGTGGTGCCGCACAATCACCTCGACATCGGGTTCACCGATTACCAGCCGAAGATTGAAGAACTGCAGAACCGCAACTTCGACCGGTTGCTCGAAGAAATGCGCACCGATGCCCTGCTGCGCTTCTCGCTCGACGGTGTCTGGCCCGCCGAGCAGTATCTGCGCACGCGCTCGGAGCCGGCCCGCAAGGAATTTCTCGATCGTGTGCGCAGCGGCCGCATCGCCATTCCCGCGCAGTACGCGAACCTCATGATGGGCGGCGCGGATCTGGAGACGCTGGTGCGATCGCTCTACGACGGCAAAACAGTGAATCGCGGCGCCGGCGTAGATGCCGATTACGCCAACATCACCGACGTGCCCGCGTACCCGTGGTCGTACGCATCGGTGCTGCACGCGGCGGGCGTGAAATATTTCGCGGCGGGCGCGAATGACGATCGTGGCCCCCAGCCCCTGTACGGCCGCTGGCAGACGCATTCTCCATTCTGGTGGCAGGGGCCCGACGGCGCGAAAGTGCTGATGGCTTACACGCGGCAATATTCGCAGCTCTGGTTCGTCTGCGGATTGCCGCCGCAGGAGGCCGGGTGCCGCGAAGGTCTGCCCACCCTGTTCCAGACCTATGAAGCCCCGGGATACGTGCCGGACAAGCTGCTGATGTTCGGCAGCCAGCTCGAGAATACCGACCTGATTCCCGGCGAAGGCAAGTTCGTCGAAAGCTGGAACACGAAATACGCGTGGCCCAAGCTGCAACTGGCGACGTTCCGCGATTACTTCCAGGTAGTCGAGCGCGAGTTCGGCGATAAGCTCGAGACCGTGCGCGGCGACTTCGGTCCGTATTGGGAAGACGGCATCGGCGCCGATTCGCAGGTCGCCGCGCAATATCGTGAGGCGGAGAGCCGCGCGGCATCGGCGGAAACCCTGGCGTCCGTAGCCGCGGAGCTCGAGCCGCAATTCGCCGCGCCTCTCGACCGGCTGCACCGCATCTGGCACGACCTCATGCTCTACGCCGAGCATACGTACACTTCCTGGGGCGGCTACTCGCGGCCCGATAGCAACGAAAGCGTGGAGCAGATCGCGACCAAGCGTTTCTATGTCGCCGATGCGCACGAGCAGAACCACTGGCTTACCCAGGAGGCGATGAGCCGCCTGCTCGACAACATCGCCATCGAGCCGCCCGCGCTGGTGGTCTTCAATTCGCTCGGCCACGCGCGCGATGCGCTGGCCGAAGTGGACCTGGACAACGGCACCGAACTCGTGGATGCGGCGAGCGGCAAAGCCGTGCCGCTCGAGACGGTGCGCAGCGGCGAGGGCTATCGTCACGTCCGTTTTCTTGCCGAACACGTGCCGGCGCTGGGCTATCGCGTCTACCGCATGCAACCCTCACGCAGCGCCCCTGCACTGGAACCGGGGAATGCGGCCAATACGATCGAGAACCGCTTCTATCGCGTGACCGTCGATCCGGCCCGCGGAGGCGTCACCAGCATCTTCGACAAACAGGCCCAGCGCGAAATCGTCGACGCGCACAGCCCGTACCTGCTCGATCAGTATCTCTATGTGACGGGTGGCGACGGAACCCGCATCGTCTACATGCGCGATCACTTGCCGGACGCCAAGCTCGAAATCACGGCAGCTAAAGGTGGCGGTAGCGCCATGCTGCGCGCGACTCCGTGGGGCCAGGCGCTTACCTATAAGCTCCACGGGCGCAGCGCGCGCGAAATCACCACCGAGATCCGCCTCTATAACGACGCCAAGAAAATCGAATTCGTGAATCGCGTCGAGAAAGAGCCGTTTCACAATAAGGAGGCCATCTACTTCGCGTTTCCATTCGCCGCCGCGGACCCGCGGTTCGAGTACGAAGGCCAGACCGGCATCGTGAATCCGGCGCATGACTCGCTGGCCGGGGCCAATCGGGAATGGTTCACCGTGGGCCATTGGGCGCGCGTGTCCGGCGGCGGCATCAGCGCCGCCATCATTCCCGAGGATGGACCGCTCGCGACCTTCGGCGACATCGACCGCGGACTCTGGCCGCACGACTTCGCGCCGAAATCGTCAACGATCTTCGCCTACGCGCTGAACAATTACTGGCACACCAATTTCCCGCGCGTGCAGAGCGGCGATTTCACGTTTCGCTACGTGCTCTCGAGCGGCGCGGATCTCGACCCAGCATCGCTCAGCCGGCTGGGGCGCGAAGTGCTCACGCCGCTCGAAACCGGCGAGCTGATTTCGAACGATAAAGTCGGCATGCGCGGATCGCTGCCCGCAACCGAAGGCGCCTTCCTTGGTGTCGATGGCAAGGGCGCAGAGGTCGAGACGCTCAAGCCCGCGGAGGATGGCCGCGGCTACGTGATGCGGCTTCTCGAAACTTCAGGCCGCGCGCACTCTGTTAGCGTCGCCTCAGGCTTGTTCCAGATCGACCGCGTCTGGGAGACAAGCGCCGTGGAAGACGATCGCCGCGAAGTCGCGCTCAACAACCACGCGGTTGCGGTCGATCTGCCGGCCAATGGCATTGTGACGCTGCGCCTGCTCCTGTCATACACGCCAAAACCAGCCGCGCCGGTACATGCCATAGGCGATTAGCCAAAGCAGCAGCGTGTAAGAGAGCGCGTAGAGCAGCGACGCATTGTACGGCGAAGCGATCGGCACGAAGACCGACTGGTAGATCCGTTCGCGGAGTCCCGTGCCGCCGAGAAGCTCGTCCAGTAGTTCCGAGATCATGTAGACCGTGATCGGATTCATGCCGATCACCACCGCCGGCATAAACGGGCGGCGGATGCCCAAGCCATCCACCAGCCAGAGGCACATGGCGAAGACTACGAAATCCAGGCCCGCCATGAACAGCGAGAACGAACTGGTCCACAGGCTCTTGTTGATGGGCAGCCAGACGTTGCAGATCAGGCCGGCGGCGATCAGCAGGTTGCCGGTCAGGAACAGCCAGGTGGTGCGCTCGGCGAGTTCGCGCTTCAACCGCAGAATATGCCCCGCCATGACCCCGAACAGCGCGGTGGCGATCGCCGGCAGCGTGCTGATGATGCCTTCCGGATCCCACGTCTTCGTGTGCGCGTAATTGTGCCGGCCCAGCACCAGGCTGTCGACATAGTGCGCGAAGTTGCCCTGCACATCCAGATGTCCGGCGCCATAACCCGGCACGGGCACCAGCATCATGAGGAGCCAGTAGCCGCCCAGCAGCGAAGCGATCCAGATGAGTTGCCCGCGGATGCCTGTCGTCAGATAGATCGCGGATGCCGCCAGGTAGCAGATGGCGATCCGCTGCAGCACGCCCAGCAGGCGCTGCGTGGAAAGATCCAGCGGCCAGGCGTACACCACCAGACCGAGCAGGTACAGGATCGCCGCGCGCCGCAGCACCTGCAGGAACAAGCGGGACCGTGGAGCGCCTGCGGCGATGCGCCGGTTCATCGATAACGTCAGGGTCACGCCGACGATCCACAGGAAGGCGGGAAACACCGTATCGGTGAGCGTCCACCCGTTCCAGACTGAGTGTTTCAGCGGGCCGTAAGTATGACTGCCATCTCCCGCATCGTTCACGAGCACCATCAGGGCCATGGTGGCGCCGCGGAACACGTCGAGCGAGACCAGTCGCTTGGTGGCGGGCTGCTTGGATTGGGTCGCGCCGGCGGCCGCCGCTTCCAGTTGAGGAGTCATTTATGAAAGATACCAGGAAATTCCGGAGCGTCGGCGGCCGCCAGAGCCGCCAGCAGGACGAAGAACCAGGCTCCGATGCCGGGCCGCTGCTGGAAAGGATAGTCCACCAGGCAATGCGTCCAGACCGAAAGCAGCCCGATTCCCCATAGCGAGCGGAGCGCTGCCGGCGCCGCCATTACGGCCAGCGAGAGCATGATCAGGAAGAACGGCACGCCGCCTTCCACAGCCCACTGCATCCAATCGTTGTGCGCCTGGTTCACGTAGGTGCCGTCGTCGAAGAGCGCGTACGCAGAGTAAGCGCGCGGCCAGTTGCCCAGCCCAAAGCCCGTCGCCGGCCGGGCGCGCACCATAGCTATAGATGACCGCACGAATTCGTGGCGGCCCTCGTAGGCGCCCGTTTCGAGGAAACGATGGCGCAGTGTTTGCCAACTGACGACCGCGCCAAAGATTGCGGCGATCGCCGCGAACGTGACAAAGCCGCGGGCCACCGCGCCGGCGGGAGCCACACCGCGCCACCACGCCAGCAGCAGCACCAGCGCAACCTCGGCGCACATCAGCGCAGATCCCGCGCGCGATGCGCCGGACACAACGGAGGCGAGCATCGCCGCGGCCATCGCGCAATGCACAAAGGTCCGCCGCCGGTCGCGTAGCGCTTGCCACAGCGCGATCGGCAGAATCAGCTCCAGAAAGGCGGCATATTGGTTGCGATAGACGAACGGTCCGAGTACGAAATCCGTGTAGCCGCTGGGAAACAGCCAGAAGATCTTGCCACCGGACGTGAACATCTGCAGAGTCGAAACCACGCTGAGCGCGAACCCGAAGTAAAGTGCGAAGCGCAGGAACCAGTCGCGCGCGGCTGCGTGCTGGAACAATTGCAGCGCGAGAAAGAACAAGGCCAGCCAGGTGGTCCAGGTCAGCGCGGCGTTCCAAGTGCCCCAACGATAGATCGTGTTGCCGCTGGCGAGTTGCAGCAATCCCCACAGCGGCGCGGCGGCGAGCGGCACGAGCCACAAACTCAGCCGTATGGGCGATGGCTTCCATAGTTGCCGCATTGCCCAAACGGCCGCAGCCGCGAACGCCGCGCACTGGACCAGGCTCCACGCCCAGCGCTCATCGACCCAGATCGTGAGGATCGCGAAGGCCAGCAGCAGGGCGAACGCCAGTGCAGGACGTGTCACGGCAGGCGCTCCATCGAGACGCCGCGCAGTTCGAGCGTGCCTTCAATCCGCGTGGATCCCAGCACCCGCTGATCGCTCAGCGCCACGCGCACCAGTCCGTTCGGCGGCGCGGTGAACCGCACCTCGCCGGCCTTCCAGTCCGGGTTCGCGAGCCACCCGCTGGAAGATGCCAGCGCGGCGCCGGTGCGCGCGTCGTAAGCGCTCCAACGCAGGCCGCTGGTAGCCGGAATGTCTTGCGACGTTTGATATTCAAATCGCAGCTTGTAGCCAGCGCCCGGAATTACCGGCGCAAATTGCGTGAGCGGTTCACAATTCTCCGGCTGATCGCCGCTAAATGTCAGCCATAAATACGAAGGGTTGGGGCTTGTTCCCCAAGTAACGCCCGGCACGGGTGGCACCCGCCACGCGAAGCCGCCGATAGCCGAAGAAACGGCGGCGAAGTTTCCATCGGTCACCGGTGCGAGGTCGCGATCGACCGGCGCGTAAGGAAGCAGGCGCCGCGCGCAAAGCTGATTCCAGACTCCTACCGCCGCGCCGTCCAATCCTGCATCAATCTGCCTGTTGCACCACGCGACCAGCGCCGGCACGTCTTCAGGCCTGGCCATACCCGCTAACTGGACAGCCACCGGTTCAGCAGCCGCCAGCCGCCCGGTATCCGACAGAAAACGCACATAGGCATCGAGCACGTCGCGGCGCTGCGGAATGGCGCGCTCGAAAATGAGCCGGGAATCCTGGCTCATATTCCAGCAAAGCCGGAAAATAGGATTTAAATCTCCGTACGATATTTGCAATGATGCGCGCGCCCAGGTCCAGAAATGCGGCCGGTCGCCGCGGCGAAAATAGAAATTCGCCAGCGCCCACCGTGGCGCGAATTGACGGCTGACTTCGGCGGCTTTCAGGAGATCGCGCTCGGCGGAATGCGGATCGCCGCGCATTTCCGCGGTCACCCCCAGCCGGATCCAGGCCATGGCATTAGTGGGATCGAGCGCCACCGCGGATGTGAGCGCGGCCGCCGGATCGGCCCCCGCAGCCGCCTGGACCTCAGCCAGTTTCAGCCGATAAGCGGCATCGCCCGGCGCCAGGCGGACGCCGCGGGCGACCGTCTCCGGTACGGCCGCGTGCGCAAGGTGATCGGCCCACGCCAGGCGCGCGCACCAGTAGACCAGGAAGACCAGTGCGGGGATTGCCGCCAGGAGAGGGATTCTGCGAGCCTGCGAGCGGGCGAAAGAGCCTGCGGGCATCATTCCGACTTAGGCGGATTCTAGCACGCCGCGGCGTTTCTCCGCAGTCTAATTTGCGGCCTTCGGGACTCCCGTATTCCGGTAGGCGACGGCCCCCAGCGCCGCGGCGCTGGCGAAATTTGCGATCGCCAGGGCCTTGTATGTGGTTGGGCCGCGATGCCGCACGAACAAATACTGGCCCGTCAGGATCGCCGAGACAATTCCTAGTTTAATGCCTGTATGTCCGATTCCAAAGCGCGATTGTCCCAATACGGGGTTCGCTTCCATTTTGCCCCACGACGAAGCGCAGTCAGCCATCTCGGCGGTGGTGACGGCCGCGAAACTCGCGGCTAGTAACTGCTTGGAACGGGATGCAAGCTTGGAACCGGATGCGAACGATTGGCCGAACAGGCCAGTGCTACAAAGTAGCAGAATCACTATACGCTTACGCAACCTCTGCCGTCTCCTTGAACGGGAAGCTGCGCGAAGTGTTCTTAGAGTCGGCCGCTGTTGCCGCAGTGGCCGGCTCCGCTGAGCGTACGAAATCTCACGCAGCTAAGAATACTGTGCCACATAGACGGGCACTCTCTCAGGGGAAGGCGAGGCGAAGGGGTTGGAGTGATTTCAGCGGTACCGGGCCGGATAAGTAAGATCTGCAACTCACGCGAGTCTGCCGCGGCTGCCGCGTGCACAACGGTAAGCTTAAGATAATAAGGCTCGCTTAGCTTGAATATGAAACCAAGCACACCCGGCAGGTGCGCAGCCAAGTGCCGCCTATCGGGTACCCGGACTTCTAAACTGCTAGCCCGAAAGTTTGCTAATTATTGATGTACGCCGGCCTACTGAATATTGATATATAGAGGGCCGGCGGTCTGGCCTTGGGCCGCCAGTTCGACCCCCACCGCGCCGCTTCCGGCTAAACTCCGCGGCACCTGAACCGTCACCTCGTCCAGCCCCGGAAAATTGTCGGAAGCCCCGTGATACAAGACCGGCACCTCCTGCCCGGCGATCCGCACCTGAACGCCACCGGCGTCCTTCACTCCGCTCGCATAGAATCGCAGCATAGTGTTATCTTGCGGCCCACCCAAAACCACTGGTCCGGCCTTCAAGGGCCGCACGGTTTGCGTTCCGTCAGGATGCACCGTAATGGAGCTGGCCGCCGTGTCGTGAAGCATCAAAGTGGAAGTCTGTTGCACGGACGTCGTCAGTGTTCCACTCATACCCAGCACCGTCGTTTCGCTACCATCCGTGTAAGTGAGCGTGGCATTCGCCGGAGTAAGAGTCACCGGGGCGGTGAAAGGATGGACTAACAACGTGCTCATGGTGCCCGCGGGCATCACGATGTTGGCTTGAATGGTAATGTTCAGATCGATGATCTTCAGCGGAGTCGCCAGACTAAAGGGCTCGCCGCTGGCGTTATAGGACAGCTCAATGCTGGTGCTCCAGCTATTGATCGTTGTTGGCCCCTGTAACAGACCCGAGCTTACGGTGCCAACCATGTGCAGTGGACTGTAAACCGCCCACGTTTGGCCGTCTTTTGTTGGTACCGCGGCCGAACTGGCGGTTACGCTGATGCTGAATGGTTCGCCTTGCAGCCGGAATGTGTCGGTGCCGCTCATGGGCGGCTCGGTAAAGTGCCCGGATGCCTGAAAGACTACATTAGGAGCAGTTTCAGGGACAACTGCGGCTGAACTTATCCGCGAAGTTGTCCAGAAACACAACACTAGAGACACTAATTTACACGATTGAACGATTCGCATATCGAGTTTCCATCCTCCCCGTCAAGAGTGAATGGATCGAGTTTACCATTATTTTTTTCCGGAGTTAATTGAAAAGGACAGTTTCAGAGCGCGTTATTACACTGTGAATTCGCTATCTGTGGTTAATCGAACAAATTAACCGAAGATAGCATGAGTTAACGCGGGCGGTAGATGGCAAATATGAAATAAGTTGGGGCGGTCGCGAACGGCTACTTGCGGGCCAGTTGGGCCGCGCGCTCGATTTCCGCGGCCAGCCCGCCGGCCGTCGGAGATTCGAAAAGCTGCTGTGGACTCAGTGTTACGCCGAACGTCTGATGCACGCGGTCGATGAGTATCGCGCCGAGCAGGGGATGGCCGCCGCGACGGAAGAAGTTGTCGTCGAGGGCCACGGCATCGACCGCCAGCACTGACGCCATCAGACCCGCCAATCGCACCGCGACCGACGGCCGGACCGCCATCTCACTCCCGGTTTGAGCCGCCGGCAACGCGCCGCGATCTACTTTTCCATCCGGCGTGCGGGGCAGTTCGTCCATGATCTCGATGCTGTCCGGTAGCATGGCTTCCGGCAGGTGCAGGCACAAGAACCGTTCGAGATCCTCCGCGGTTACCTCCCCGCCCTCCGCCGGCTCGGCGTATGCGATCAGACACCGGCCGCCGGTCCCGTTTTCCCGCACCGCCACGGCGCTCTCCCGTACTGCCGCGTGACTGTTCAGCAGGCATTCGATCTCGGCCGGTTCCACGCGGCAGCCACGAACCTTGATCGGCCCGTCGCGGCGGCCAAGAAAAGCAATCTGGCCGTTCGGCAGGCGGCGGGCCAGATCGCCCGTACGAAACAAACGTGCGCCCGAAGGCGCCGTCACGAATTTACGAGCCGTCAATTGGGGCTGATTGAGGTAACCGCGTGCCAGGCCAGCCCCGCCGATGCAGAGTTCGCCGGACCGGCCATCGGGCACGGGCCGCAAGGACTCATCCAGGATCGCCACGCTGGTATGATCGATCGCCAGGCCGATGGGCGGCAGTTCCAGAGGATTCGAGCGCGGCGACAGCAGCGCCGATGTAGCCACAATCGTCGTTTCTGCCTGGCCGTAATTGTTCACGAGCACGAACGGCAGCCCGGCCGGCGGGTGGTATTTGAGCGCTTCGCCGGTGGTCAGCAGAACGCGCAGCGCGGCGGACGATGGCCAATCGAGCGATATCAACTGTTCGGCCATAGGTGTGGGCGCCAGCGCGATCGTGACGTACTCGTCGCACAGCCAGGCACGCATCAGCGCGGCCGTGCGCGTAGAGCCCTCCTCGGGGAAATGCAGGCTGGCGCCGGCCGTCAGATACGGCCAGATCTCCCAGGCCGCGGCATCGAGTGCCGGCCCGGCAAGTTGCGCGGCGTTATCGGCCGCCTCGACCTTGAATACACGCTGGTGCCAGCGCACCAGATTCAGCAGGCTGCCGTGCGAGATCTCCACGCCAATCGGATGTCCCGCCGGCCCGGATGTGTAGCAGACGTAGGCCAGGTGATTCGGCGCGGGAGGTGCCGTCGGCTCCATCGGCTTGCTGAAGAATAGCGGCGCGTCATCGATGGGGATGACCTTCCATGCACCTTTCGGCACCAGCCCCGCAATGCTTCGCTCCGCCAGGACAAAAGGGGCCCCCACATCCCGCAGGATATATTCGTTGCGCGCTTCCGGATGTGCCGGATCCAGCGGCACGTAGCCCGCGCCCGCCTTCAAGACCGCCAAGGCGCCAATGATCCCTGCCGGTGTCCGATTTGCAAAAACGGCGACCGGCCTATCGGTGGCGACGCCCAACAAACGCAGCCCCTGCGCGAATCCCGCGGCGCGCTCGTTGAGTTGGCCGTAGCTCATGCGAAAGGCAGGGGCCGCGATTGCCAGGGCGTCTGCCTTCTGTGCGGCGATCATTCCGGTTATCGAAGCATCCCAGTTCGGCAACTTGCGTGAATCCGTCGGCATAATACAGTTGACTCGGATTCTAGCATCGCCGGATTCGCAATCCCGAGACCGTACCGGCCCATGCGCAGTACCAGCGGGCGGACTACCTGCGCACCCCAACATAGGACTGGTACCATCGTTTTCGATATGCCGTGGGCCAACGGCCGGATCCTCGACTCCGGTGATGCATCGCTCTTCGACGTCCCCTCCAAAGCCCCCGGACCGCAGGGCACGCTTCCGTTAACAGCAGAGATGCTCCTGGCGCGCCCGTCCGGCGATCTTTTCGGATGGAGCCAGAACGCCGGCATGGGCTGGGATCCACGCGCGCTGGGCGGCAAAGAAATCGTCATCCTGAGCACGCACGGTGGCATTCGCGACGCTTCGGGAACGCCCATTGCGCTCGGCTATCACACGGGTCATTGGGAGGTCGGCCTGTTGATGGAAGCCGCGGCGCGAGAACTCCAGTCGCTCGGCGCGATCCCCTTCGCGGCCTACTGCACCGATCCTTGCGATGGCCGCACGCAGGGTACCACCGGCATGTTCGACAGCCTGCCTTATCGCAACGACGCCGCCACCGTGTTCCGCCGTCTGATCCGCTCGCTGCCCACGCGCCGCGGCGCGATCGGCGTGGCCACTTGCGACAAAGGCCTGCCTGCCATGATGATGGCGCTGGCTGCAATGCACGATCTGCCCTGCGTGCTGGTCCCCGGCGGCGTAACGCTGCTGGCCGAAGAAGGCGAAGATGCCGGGCGCGTGCAAAGCGTGGGCGCGCGCTTCGCGCACGGCCAGATCACGCTCGACGCGGCCGCCGAGAATCTGTGCCGCGCCTGCGCGACTCCCGGCGGCGGCTGCCAGTTCCTGGGCACGGCGGCGACTTCGCAAGTGGTCGCCGAGGCGCTGGGTATGTCACTGCCACATGCGGCGCTGTCGCCTTCCGGACATCCCATCTGGCTCGACATGGCGCGGCGTTCGGCCCGCGCTGTACTCGCGCTCGAAGCGCGCGGCATCCGCATGCGCGACATCCTTACCGATGCGGCGCTGCGCAACGCGATGGTCGCGCATGCGGCCTTCGGCGGATCGACCAACCTGATTCTGCATCTGCCCGCGGTCGCGCACTCTGCCGGACTCGCGCGGCCCTCCGTCGCGGACTGGACCGCCATCAATCGCCAGGTGCCGCGCCTGGTCGATGCGCTTCCCAACGGTCCGCGCGCCTTCCCCACCGTGCAGGTCTTCCTGGCCGGAGGCGTGCCCGAGGTGATGCTGCATCTGCGCCGCGCCGGCCTACTCGATACCAGCGTGCTGACCGCCAGCGGGCAGACCCTCGGCGCTACGCTCGACTGGTGGGAACAGAGCGCGCGGCGAGCGGAGTTGCGCCGCATCCTGCGCGAGCGCGACGGCGTCGATCCTGGCGACGTGATCATGGATCCAGAGCGCGCGCATCGCACCGGGCTGACGTCTACGGTCACTTTCCCGCAGGGCAATCTGGCGCCCCAGGGATCGGTCATCAAGAGCACCGCAATCGACCCCAGCGTGGTCGATCCGGACGGCGTCTATCGCCTGACCGGCCGCTCGCGCGTCTTCCGCACCGAAGCCGCGGCGATTGCGGCCATCAAGAGCCAAGGCGCGGACCGCGTGCTTCCGGGCGACGTGATCGTGCTCATCTGCCGCGGCCCCATGGGTTCCGGCATGGAAGAGACGTACCAGATCACCTCGGCGCTCAAGTATCTCGACTTCGGCAAGCACGTTGCTGTGTTGACCGATGCGCGTTTCAGCGGTGTATCGACCGGCGCTTGCGTGGGGCATGTTTCGCCCGAAGCGCTGGCCGGCGGACCCATCGGCAAGGTGCTCGACGGCGACGTGATCGAGATCGTCGTGGACCGTGTGAATCTGGAAGGCAGCGTCAACTTAGTCGGCCACGGCGATGCACGATTCGGTGCGGAGGAAGGCACGCGTGTGCTGGCAGCGCGGCCGTTGCGTCCCGATCTCGCGCCCGATCCGGATCTGCCGCCCGAGACGCGCCTGTGGGCCGTGCTGCAGCAGGCGAGCGGAGGCACCTGGGGCGGCTGCGTGTACGATCCGGATGCGATCGTGAAAGCGCTCGACGGACGCTAAGCGGCGGCGAACGTCTGCGCGATCAGTTCCTGCGCTTCCTTCTGAATTCTGCGTAGATGGCTTTCGCCCAGGAAGCTCTCCGCGTATAGCTTGTACACGCTCTCAGTTCCCGATGGGCGCGCCGCGAACCAGCCGTTCGCGGTCACGACTTTCAGCCCGCCGATGGGCGCGCCATTGCCGGGCGCGGTCGTAAGCGTCGCCACAATCTTCTCGCCGGCGAATTCGGAAGCATGCAGTTGCTCCGGCGAGAGCTTGGTCAGCACCGCCTTCTGTTCGGGCGAAGCCGGCGCATCGATGCGCTCATAAACCGGCGCGCCGAATCTTTCGGTCAACTCGCGATACAACACGCCGGGATCCTTGCCGGTGCGCGCCAGAATCTCCGCCGCCAGCAGGCCCATAATGATGCCGTCTTTGTCCGTGGTCCACACCCGGCCATCGCGGCGCAGGAACGATGCGCCCGCGCTCTCTTCGCCGCCGAAGCCGAATGACCCGTCTACCAGCCCGTCAACCATCCACTTGAATCCCACGGGCACTTCCACCAGCTTGCGTTTCAAGCTGGTTGTCACGCGATCGATCATGCTGCTGCTCACCAGCGTCTTGCCCACCGCGGCATCGGCGGGCCAACCAGGGCGATGCTGAAACAGGAACGAGATCGCCACCGCCAGGTAATGGTTCGGATTCAGCAGGCCCGCGCTGCGTGTCACCACGCCGTGGCGGTCATGATCCGTATCGCAAGCGAAGGCCACGTCGAAGCGGTCCTTCAGCGCAATCAAACTGGCCATGGCATAGGGCGACGAGCAGTCCATGCGGATCTTGCCATCCCAGTCGACCGACATGAAACGGAAGGTCGGGTCCACCGTGTCGTTGAGGATCTGCAGCGGCACCTTATAGTGTTCGCTGATGCGGCCCCAATACTTCACGCCCGCACCGCCCAGCGGGTCGGCGGCGATGTTCAGCCCTGCGCCGCGGATGGCTTCCATGTCCACCACGCGCGCGAGGTCGTTCACGTATGCCGAAACATAATCGTGCTTGTGTGTGGTGGGCTCCTTCAGCGCTTCCTCGTAAGGCATGCGCAGGATCTCGCGCAGACCGCCCATCAGCAGCGCATTGGCGCGGTCCTCGATCCAGCGCGTGGCGCCTGTATCCGCCGGTCCGCCGCTCGGCGGATTGTATTTAAACCCGCCGTCTTCCGGCGGATTATGTGACGGAGTGATGACAATGCCATCGGCCAAATCTTCCGTGCGCCCGCGGTTGTACGTCAGGATAGCGTGCGAGAGCGCGGGCGTCGGCGTGTAGCCGCGATCGCAATCGATCATCACGTCCACGCTGTTGGCCGCCAGCACTTCGAGCGCGGTGACCCACGCCGGCTCGGATAGCGCGTGTGTGTCCATCGCCAGGAACAGCGGCCCGGTAATCTGCTGCTGGGCGCGATACGCGCAGATCGCCTGCGTGATCGCCAGAATGTGCGCCTCGTTGAACGACAAAGCGAATGACGAGCCGCGGTGGCCGGACGTGCCGAACGCCACGCGTTGCGCGCCTACGCACGGGTCAGGCCTGTCCGCATAGTAGGCGGTGATCAGGCGCGGGATATTGGCCAGCATCGCGGGTGTCGCGGGTTTCCCAGCATTCGGATCGAGTGCCATCCCACCATCGTACCGCGCCATAATTTAGCTATGCGCTGTCTACTGATGTTAGTTATATGCGCCGTGGCGATGGCCGCCGCCGGCCTGAAGGTGGATCACGTGACCGTGGCCGGCAGCAGTCTGAAACAGCTTCAGGCCGGCTTGGCGGCCGTTGGAATCGAGTCGGTCTATGGCGGGCCGCATAGCAATGGCGCCACCGGGATGGCGATGGTGAGCTTCCCGGATGGCTCGTACCTGGAGCTGATGGCGCCGCAAGCGCACGCCGATCCTCAAGCGCTCGCGCACCAGCCGTGGGCGAAGTTCATGCAGGCGGATGCGGGCCCATGCGCGTGGGCCGCCCGCGAAACCGATGTTGCCGCCGAGGTGAAGCGCTTGAAAGCGGCCGGCATCGCGGTTTCAGAGCCGCTGCGCAACGGACGGCAGCGGCCCGATGGCGTGCATCTGGAATGGGAAACCGCCCAGGTGGGCGAAGAGCCGAACGGTACATTCTTCCCGTTTCTGATTCACGATTTCACCCCGCGCGAGCAGCGCGCCTTTCCGCAAGGCAAGCCCCTCAACAAAGACTTTCGCGGAGTGATCAAGGTGGTGATCGCGGTGCGCAATTTGGATGAATCTTTGAAGCGCTACCATCAGGCCTACGGTGTGCCGCCGGCGATCAAGCAGGTGGATACGGAGTTCGGCGCGCACCTGGCCCTGTTAGGCGGCGTGCCGGTGATTCTGGCGCAGCCGCTGAACGCGAATGCCTGGCTGATGGGGCGGCTGGCAAAGTTCGGCGAAGCGCCCTGCGCCTTCCTGCTTGCGCAGCGCCGCGGGCATTACCTAGCGGCATCGAAGACGCGCTGGTTTGGAGTCGAGGTGTCGTGGTTCGACACCGCGAAGCTGGGCTGGCGACTGGGTTTCGAGCCGGATGAGCGATGAAGCGTCGAGGCAGGCGTGGACGGCCTGCCTCACACCGCGCGCCTCCTAGCCATTGTTGGCATTTTGGCGATGCTGCATCCGGCGCTGCCGCATCTGGCGGAACATGGCCGGAAGCTGATCGGCTTTAGCTTGCTGCGCCGGAGTCAGCATCCCGTAGACCTTGGCCATCGTCTCACTCCGCGCCGTAATCAGTTGGCCCCGCAGGCTGGCCTCTTGGGCGCTCAGTTGCTGGATGGTAGCGGTATCGTTAGTGCGGATCGCCTGAAACATATTCGCACGAAGCTGTTTCAACTGCTGGCGGACGGGCTGCGTGGACTGGCCCAAAGCCTGGAACTGCGCCTGGATCTGCGTCTGCTGGTCCGGCGTGAGGCCCAGGTATTGGGCGACCCGCGCGGCGCGCCGCTGGAAAGGCGCCGGTTGCGCCGGTTGTGCCGGAACTTCCTGCGCGAGAGCCAGGAAAGTGCCGCCTGCCAAAACCGCCGCGGCTGTGAGCCGGTATAATCTGTTCTTCATGTTGGTTACTGCCTCCAGTTTCAGAGTAATGCGCCAGGGTAAATGTACTTTGTATCTCGTGTAATCAATTGTAAATCGAAATCTGTAAGAACCTTCACCAATTTGGCGCGTGTAGTACCGCTAGCACCAAAAAACTCCGTCAGCCTGCGGCCGGCCAGTTTACAATTCTGCCCAGGAGGGTTTATGCGCAAGGGACTGCTCCTTGGAACGATTCTCAGCGGGCTGATCGTTACGGCCCTTCAGCCCACGCCTATGACTGCCGCAACGCCGGCTTTGACAGGCTCGTGGCAATTCACTCTGACTCCTGTGAGTTCGAGTACGCCGGTCCAGATGCCCGGCCTCGCGACCTTCACCACGGACGGCTCCGTCATTGAAACGGACGGCACAGAGTTCGTGCCCAGCCCGGCGGCCACCACACCGCTGTCCGTGGGATCCTCGCCTGGGCATGGCATTTGGGAAATAGCGCCCGTGCCCGGCACGTTTTATGTGCAGTACTTCAGTCTCGTGTTCGAGTCCACCGGGGCGTTGTACGCCAGGAACATCACGACGATGATGGTCACACCAAACGGCACGGGGAATCAATTTACCGGCACTTACACAACAGATCAAGTCATTGGCAACATCACTAAGGTGCTATCTTCAGGCTCGGTGACTGGGCAGCTAATTCCCCATCAGCCGTTGCCGTAGCTTACCGCCGCGCACTTCGCCGGAATGGCAGCGCCAGCAGCAGAAACAGGACCAGCGCCACGGCCTCTCCGGCGAAGATGTAGACCGGCCACGGTCCGAGGTAATTGAGTAACGACACCGGCGGCTTCTGCCGCAGGAACATGTAGTTGGTACGGAATACGGCGTCGAACGTTCCCACCGCCAGCGCAAACGCGTTGAGAACGCCGAACGCTCTCCAGACCGATCCGGGGCGCAGCCTGATCCGCTCGCCCCAGATCAACACCAGTACGGCCACGATGACGCCGCCGTGCGCCAGGAAGAAGTAGATGCTCGGGTAAGAACAGAGCGGCGCCCACAGGTCGGGCGTGATCATCGCCATGCCACTGCCGGCGATGGCTCCGAAATAAGCGAACTCGAAGCACCATTCGACACGCCATAAGCACGCGGCGATCGTCATCCACAATGTCAGATCGCAAAGCTGCAGGGGCATGCCTTCCGGAAAGCGCCAGCCCTCGCCATGATACTTGTAGACGTACCAGACGAGTTCGTTGACCAACAGAAACGCGCCTATGCCGAGGCGCACGCGGCGCGTGGCCGGCAGGCTGCGGCGCGCGACGGAGGCGAGGCCCGCGGCCGTCGCAGGTACGGCCGCGATGATAGCCAGGTGGGCCGGTCCGAACAGGCGGAAGTCCGTGGCCATCGCACCATCCGGCTATGAGGCTTGCGCGTCGGCCAGCGCGAGGGCCGCATCGAGCGCCGCCACGCCCGCGTCGATCTGCTCGCGTTCGATGATCAGCGGCGGAGCGATCACGAAATGGCTGAGCCACGCGTTGACGGCCACGCCATTCTTCATCATGGTTGCGGCGATCTGATCGACCAGCAGCGGCTTGCCCGAGATCTTATCGCGCATGGTGTTGAACCGCTCCTTGGTGTGCCTGTTCTTCACCAGCTCGACGCACCAGAACAGGCCGAGGCCCCGCACGTCGCCGATCGATGGGTGCTTCTCGCGTAGCGTGTTCAAGCGCTCGCCAAGATACTCGCCCATGCGCGCGGACCGCTCCACCAGGCCCATCCGCTGCATCTCGCGGATCGCCGCCACGGCGGGCGCGAGCGTCATGGGGTGCGCTTCGTAAGTGTGGCCGTGCGCGAAGAAGTGATCGTCAAAATGCGCGGCGATCTCACGCGTGGTGGCGCACAGGCCCAGCGGCACGTACGCCGATGTGATGCCTTTGGCGGTGACCAGGATGTCCGGCTGCACGTTCCAGTGATTGACCGCGAACCATTTGCCGGTGCGGCCCCAGCCACTCATGACTTCGTCGGCGATCAGCAGCACGCCGTGCGCGTCGCAAATGCGGCGCAGGCGCGGCAGATATTCTGGCGGCGGCACCAGCACGCCGTTCGTTCCCACGACCGGTTCAACGATCACCGCAGCGACGTCGCTTTCGTTTTCGATCATGTGTTCAAGATAGCTGGCGCAGGCGATGTCACAGCCGGGATAAGTGTGCTTGATCGGGCAATCGTAACAGTTCACTTCCGGCGCGAAGATGAAGCCCGGGCCTTTGGCGCCCGGCTCGGTGGGCCAACGGCGCGGATCGCCGGTGGCGCCGATGGAGGCCATGGTCGAGCCGTGATAAGAGCGGTAGCGCGCGATGATTTTGGTGCGGCCCGTGTACATGCGCGCGATCTTGAACGCTGCTTCGTTCGCTTCGGTGCCGGAAGTGGTGAAGAAGAACTTGCCGAGATTCGCCGGCAGAACTTCGGTCAGCAGGCGGCTCAACTCAACGCGCACATCGGTGGCATACGATGGCGCGATATAAGGCAAAGCGCGCGCCTGCTCTTCGATGGCGCGGATCACCGCCGGATTCTTGTGGCCGAGATTGACGCACATCAGTTGCGAGGAAAAGTCCAGGTAGCGTTTGCCGTCCACGTCGATGAAGTAGCAGCCTTCCGCATCGACGATGTGTAGCGGGTTCCAGTTCTTTTGAAAGCGCCAGGTGCCGTAATTCAGCTCACGAGTCCAGTGAACGATTTCCTGCGAGGAGCGAACTTCGGGCATGAAATCAAGCTGACACGGATGCGCCGCGCTTGTCAAACCCCCGATTGGCCCGCGCTACAATTCACTTGTCATGACTCTCGAATCGAAGACTGCGCTGGTGACCGGCGCGAGCAAGGGCGTGGGAAAAGGCATCGCGCTCGAACTGGCGCGCTGTGGCTGCGATGTGGCCTTGAACTTCAATAGCGACGCGGCGGGAGCCGCGGCCACGGCGGACGAATTGCGCGCGCTAGGCCGGCAGGCGGTCGTGGTGCAGGCGAACGTGGGGCTTGCGGCGGATGTGGACCGCATGTTTGCCGAAGTGACCCGGCAATTCCCCCGCCTCGACATTCTGGTGAACAATGCCGGCATGCAGACCTGGAAGGCGCTGCTCGATCTGGAAGAATCCGATTGGGACCAGGTGATCCGCACGAACCTGAAAGGCTGCTTTCTTTGTACGCAGCGCGCCGGGCGGCACATGCGCGAGCGCGGCGGCGGATGCATCATCAACATCGGGTCAGGCTGCAACAAGACTCCCTTTCCGAATCTTTCGAATTACACCGCCAGCAAGGGTGGCATCGAGATGTTCACCAAGTCGGCCGCTTTGGAGCTGGCGAAATACGGCATCCGCGTGAACTGCGTGGCGCCGGGCGCAATCGAAATTGAGCGGACGAAGCTCGAAGCCTCGGATTACGGAAAGACGTGGGCCGGACTGACTCCGCTCGGCCGCGTGGGACGGCCGCTCGATGTGGCGCGCGCGGTGGCGTTTCTGGCCAGTAGCCAGGCAGGCTTTATCACTGGTCAGACTGTGTATGTAGATGGCGGCTTGTTCAGCCAGCCGATTTGGCCATACTGAATGCGTCGCGCTTCACGATCCCCGCGCCTTCTTTGATGGTCACCAGTTGGTCGGCGGCGACCTTGACGCACGTCTCGCGCGCGCCGCTTGGCCAGCGAATCTCCAGGTCCGCCGTTTCGACGTGTCCCAATCCAAAATGCAAGCGGCGGTCGCTGACCGATAGATAAGCTGACTGTGCGAGCACCGCTTGGGCTTGCTTCTTGCCGCCGTAACTCACGATGACCGTCGCGCCAATGGCGCTGCGATTGGATTTCGTGCCCTCGAGCTTCACTTTCAGCCAATGATGATGGTCGCCGGTGAGATCGTTGCGCAGCAGCGATGGCGGCTGATTCTGATTCATGATCAGGATGTCGACGTCGCCGTCGTTATCGAAATCGCCGAAGGCCACGCCGCGGCTGGCATGCACTTCCTCGATGCCGGGTCCGCCCATGCCGATCAGTTCTTCGAACTTGCCTCCGCCGAGATTGCGGAAGATCACGCGTGGCGTACGGTGCGGATACTCGGGATACTTTTTCTCGACCTCCGGATAGACGCTGCCGGTAACCCAGAACAGATCGGGCCGGCCGTCGCTATCGAGATCCATGATGCCCGCGCCCCAACTGATGAAGCGCGTTTCGACGCCCAGGCCCGCGCGCAGAGTCACATCCTGAAAGTTACCCTTGCCGTCGTTGTGGTAGAGCGCCGGCGTGTCTTCGGTGAAGTGAGTTTTGAAAACGTCCAGGTTGCCGTCGCAATCGTAATCGCCGATGCCTAATCCCATGCCGGCCTGCTCGAGTCCGTCTTCGTTCAAGGCCACGCCGCGCTCGAGACCTTCTTCGCTGAACGTACCGTCGTGATTGTTGCGGAAGAAGAGGCTAGGAGTGGAGTCACACGCGACATAGATATCCAGCCAGCCGTCGTTGTCGAAATCGGCGGCGACCGCCGTCAGTCCGTAGCTGCCTTTGGCCGCCGCGATACCCGAGTGCACAGAGACATCGCGAAACGTGCCATCGCCGTTATTGTGATACAGCAGGTGGGTTTCAGGCGGTAGGCCGCGCGGTCCGCAGTTGACCGGAATCCCTTTCCAGTTACAACTGGCTAGCAGGCCGGCGGGAGGCACGGTCTTGAAATCGAACTTCAAATAATTGGCGACGAACAGATCTAAGTGGCCGTCGCGATCGTAATCGACCCAGGTACAGCCGCTAGCCCAGCGCCCGGGCGTTCCCAGAAGACCAGCTTGCTCGGTCACATCCGTGAAGGTCCCGTCGCCGTTATTGCGATAGAGGACGTTCTGGCCCCAGTAAGTGATGAAGATGTCGTCGAAGCCGTCGTTATTGTAGTCGCCGATGGTGACGCCGAACGCCCAGCCGACGCGTTCCAGGCCGGCCTTGGCAGTGACATCGGTGAAAGTGCCGTCGCGGTTGTTTTTGTATAGCCGGTTGGTGGCGCCTTGGGGCGCACCTTCGAGCCGCGTGCCGCAGAGTACGAAGATGTCCAGCCATCCGTCGTTATCGTAATCGAGGAAGGCGATGCCGCTGCCCATCGCTTCGATGATGTACGCGTCGCGTTCGAGGCCACCGTAGACAATCGTGTCGCGGAGGCCGGCCTGCGCGGCGACATCCGTGAAATGGGCGTAGAACGGCAGGCCCGACGGCTTGCCACGCGGCATCGGTTTCACGCCGCGGCTGGCCATCTGGGCGAAAGCGGCGGAGGGGACCAGGGCCAGGAGTTCGCGGCGGGTCATTCAACGGCCAATCAGGAAATCGGTCACCCGGCGGGCGAGCGCGCCGTAAGGCGGACGCAGCAGGCCGAGCGTGGTAAAGCGGCTTTGTAGGAAGACGCCTTTCTTCTTCGAGAAGGTCAGGAATCCGTCGAATCCGTGATAGGAGCCCATCCCGCTGGGACCGACTCCGCCGAAGGGTAGGTCATTCTGAGCGATGTGCAAGATCGTGTCGTTTATTGTTACGCCGCCGGAGGTAGTGCGCTCTAACACGGAGGCGATGCGTCTGGAGTTGTAATCGAAATAGTAAAGAGCCAGCGGGCGCGGCCGCGCGTTGATGTAAGCGATGGCTTCGTCGAGCGAGCGGTAAGTGACTAGCGGCAGCAGCGGACCGAAGATTTCTTCCTGCATCACGGCCATCTCGTCGCGGACGCCCCATAGCAATGTGGGCGGGAAGACGCGATTGTTCTCATCCGTTGTTTCGTGCGTCGGGTTCAACTCCTCGATGGTGGCGCCCTTGGCAGCAGCGTCGGCGACTAAGCCGCGCAAGCGTTGATAGTGATTGCGGTTGATGATGCGCGTGTAGTCGGGATTATCGGCGAGGCGCGGATACATCGCGGCGGCGGCTTTCGATGCGAGCCGGATGAACTCGTCGCGCGCGCCTTCTTCGACCAGGACGTAGTCCGGCGCAATGCAGGTCTGGCCGGCGTTGTAGAGCTTGCCCGCCATGATGCGCTCAGCCGCGGTTGCCGCAGGGAAATCGTAGTGCACCAATGCGGGTGACTTACCGCCGAGTTCGAGGGTGACGGGCGTGAGATGGTCGCTCGCCGAGCGCATGATCAGCTTGCCGATGCGCGTTGAACCGGTGAAGAGCAGATGATCGAAGGGCAGCGCTGCGAAGGCCGCGCCGATCTCCGGTCCGCCGGTGACGACGGTAATGTAATCGGGCGGAAACAGGCCCGCGATCATACCGGCGAGCAGATCCGCGGTGCGCGGGGCCAGTTCCGATGGCTTCAGCATGACGTGATTGCCCGCGGCGAGCGCGCTGACCAGCGGCGAGACGCTGAGCAGCAGCGGATAATTCCAGGCGCCGATGATGCCTGCGACACCGAGCGGCTGGTAGATGACACGCGCGCGGCCGGGCAGAAACTGCCAACCGGATTGGGCGGTTCGCGGCCGCATCCATTGCTTCAGATGACGGATGGTGTGGTGGATCGTATCGACCAGCGGAAAGACTTCGAGCAACAATGTTTCTTGACCGGCGCGGCCGCCGAAGTCATCCGAGATCGTTTGCACGAAATCGTCGCGCCGCGCGCGGACGGCACGCAGCAAAGCGCGCAGACCTTGGATGCGCTTGTTGTAATCGGGGACTTGGCGAGCGAACGCGGCGCACTGCGCTGCCAGCGTGGCAGTTAACTGAGCGTGGTCGATACTGGGAGTGGCGGTGCTCGTAAGTGGAATTATAGCGCGGCGGCTTCGGCGCATGCGATGCTGAGAAGCGATGCAGGTGCGTCCCGCCACTCCGGAAGACGCCGCGGCGATCGCGCGCATCTACAACCAAGGCATCGCGGACCGGACAGCGACGTTCGAGACGCGGCCGCGTGACGAAGTCGAGATCCGCGCGTGGTTCGACGGCAAGCATCCGGTGGTCGTGGTGGACGTCGGCGGCGCGGTGGCGGCGTTTGCGGCGACGTTTGGTTACCGGCAGCGGGCTTGCTATGCGGGCATCGCGGAAGTTTCGGTGTACGTGGATCGCGAGCTTCGGGGGCACGGCGCGGGACGCATGGCATTGACTGGGCTGATGGCGGCCGCCACTGCAGCAGGTTTCTGGAAACTGGTGTCGCGCATATTTGTCGATAACGCGGCCAGCCGGCGGCTGGTGATCTCGCTCGGATTTCGCGAGGTGGGAATCTATGAGAAGCATGGACAACTCGACGGCGTCTGGCGCGATGTGGTGATCGTGGAGAAGTTGCTGCCCTGCGCTTAGATGCTAAAGGTGACGGTCGGGCCGCGCGCTTCCATTTCTTTGGCCTTCTCGACTTCTTGAATGACATCGGCGAGCGTGGTGCTGTCGAGGATGTGCGCGACGGCGTCGCGCACGCGGCGCATCACGATGCGGGTGCCGCAGGTTTGCTCATCCTGACACTCGTCGCACTTGCGATAGTTGGTTTCACGAGCGCAGGGAAGCGGCGCTAACGGTCCTTCGATCATGCGGATGACGGAGCCGACGGTGATGTCGTGCGGCGGACGGCTTAATTCGTAGCCGCCCGCGCGGCCTTTCTTGCTGCTGACCACGCCGCGATTGCGCAGCTCCAGCAGAATCGCCTGCAGGAACTTCAGCGGGATGGACTCTTCGGTGGCGACCACGTGAACCAATATCGGACCTTCGCCATAATGACGGCTCAAGGAATAGAGCGCTTCGAGGGCGTACTTAGTCTTCTTGGAAATGGTTCGCAATGCCGATCCTTAAACATTTAGGATACGTCGAGCAAATGGATTTGTATAGCCTGCTACGCTGGTGAGTCCCGTGTCCCAATCGCGCGCAACCAACTGGCTATTGTTGATGGCAGCCGCCTTTTTGTTTTCGACGGGCGGCGCGGCGATCAAGGCGATTTCACTGACGCCGTGGCAGATCGCGAGCTTCCGTTCGGCGATCGCGGCGCTGTCGCTGGCACTGCTGGTTCCCGATGGGCGGCGTGGCTGGAATTGGGCGCTGGTGCCGGTGGGCGCGGCGTATGCGGCGACGCTGATCACGTTCACGCTGGCAACCAAGCTGACGACTTCGGCCAATGCGATCTTCCTGCAGTCGACGGCGCCGCTGTACCTGTTGCTGATCGGGCCGCTGCTGTTGAAGGAGCCGCTGAGCCGTTCCGATTTGTTGTTTCTGGCGGCAGTGGCGGCGGGCATGTTTCTGTGTGTTGGGACGGCGCAGCCGGCGGTGGTGACGGCGCCCAATCCGCGGTTGGGGAACGCGATTGGGGCGCTGTCCGGGCTGAGCTGGGCGCTCACGGTTTCGGGACTGCGCTGGCTGGGGCGGCGGCCGGGTGCAAGCAACGCCGCGACGGCTACAGTCGTGATGGGCAACCTGCTGGCGTTTCTCGCGACGCTGCCGAAGGCGCTGCCCGTGCCGCACGCCGGCCGGCTCGACGTGACGGTGCTGTTATATCTTGGCATCTTTCAGATCGGGCTCGCGTACATGTTCGTGACCCGCGCCATCCGGCACGTGCCGGCGTTCGAGGCTACCACCGTGTTGCTGCTCGAGCCGGCGCTGAACCCGGTTTGGGTGTGGCTGGTGCAGCACGAGCGGCCGGCGGCTACGTCGATTGCGGGCGGGGTGCTGATCTTATCGGCGACGCTGGTGAATGCGTGGTGGCAGAGCCGGCGGAAGTAATTAGTCGGCGGGTTGGCGCTGCCAATGGCGCAGCACGCTCCAGATGTAGTTCTGTGTCTCGCGGTAGGGCGGGACGCCGTGGTACTTGTCGACCACGCCGGGGCCGGCATTGTAGGCGGCCAGCGCGCTGTAGGCGTGGTTGTCGTATTTGAGCAGCAGGTCGCGGAGATAGCGCGTTCCGGCGTCGACGTTCTGCGCGGTGTTCTTGGGATCGGCGCCCAGATCGTGAGCGGTGCCGGGCATAAGCTGCATCAGGCCGATGGCGCCTTTGGGCGAGACGGCTTCGGGATGGTAGGCGGATTCCGCCGCGACGACGGCGCGCACAAAGGCGGGCGGCAGTCCATACTTGCGGGCGGCGTTGTCGACCAGATCCTTCAAGTTGGCGGGCTTCGCTGGTGAGGCCACGACAGCCGGCGCCTGGGGCGGGGTGATGTCGTCCGGCTCGAAGCGAACTACGGCGGAGGCGTCGAGCTCGGTGGATCCGGCCTTGGTGTAGAGGGTGACTTTGCCGCCATCGGTTTCGTGGCGATCGGCGTGGAGGCGCGCGCCGCTCGCGAGGACAGCGTATTCGCCCGCCGTTGCGGAAATTGCGGAACAAGCGAGGACGGAGAGGAGCAAGGCGAGCTTCATGCGCAGCTTTTCATTATTATGACGCGGCGGCCGGCTGAGGCGTGCAGGCAGTTGGCCGGGCCAATATATCCTGATACGATATTTATGGAGGGCAGTATCTGCAAGAATTGACTGCGGCCGATTACCAGGCATTGGCCGAGTTCCGCTATCAAATCCGCCGCTTTCTGCGTTTCAGCGAGGAAGCCGCGCGCGGGGCGGGCCTGGAACCCGCGCAACATCAACTGCTTCTGGCGGTGAAGGCCTGCGAGGGCGAGCCGACGGTCGGGTGGCTGGCGGAGCGGCTGCAACTGCGGCATCACAGCGTGGTGGGACTGCTGGACCGGCTGGAGGATGGCGGATGGGTGCGGCGCGATCGCGGCGCAGAAGACCGGCGGCAAGTGCGGGTCCGGCTGACGGGCATGGGCGAGACGGTGTTGGCCAAATTGTCGGCGGAGCATCGCAAGGAACTGGGAGCGGCGGGCAGAGATCTGGCGGCGGCCTTGCAGGCGAT
>DATKNQ010000204.1:0-3468 GCA_035541265.1 Bryobacteraceae bacterium | reverse complement strand
TGGCGTCCGCCAGATGGTAGTAGCGCGTACGCTTCACGCGATCGGCCACGAATTCGAGCGCGATCAGAAAAAGAAAGACGGGCACGGCCAGCGCCACGGCTTTCGAGTAAGTGGTGTCCATAGACCTTCGAGTGACTGCCTCGCCAAGATCTTACCGCATCCGCAAAGGACAGGCGTGTCATAATTTAGGCGTGTAACGGCGAAACATCCGCTACGCCCTGCGCGAGCTGCCCGTAAGCCAGCCGCGTGAGTTAGTGGAGCTATCCGTAATCTATCGCCGGCCTCGGAGCCACGCCCCTGCGGGGCCGGATCGCCAGTGGCAAGACGCTGCGCATCGACGGAAAGCCGGTCACCATTATCGGAGTCAGCCGTCAATGCTTCGCCGGCATGACGCCCGGCGAACGGCCCGACGTGATCCGCTGGCCGCATCACCGTTCGATCGCGGGAACGCGCGCTGCTCTGGATCGCCGCCGGGTCGATCCGCTGGTCGCGCTGCGGGAAGGTTAGCGGAACCGGTAAGTGAACGAGGCCGTCACGTACCACGGCAAGTACACGCCTACCACTCGCTCGAACGGCTCCGCGTCGCCCGGTAGCGCGAGCACCTCGGTAGTTTGTCCGGTATAAACGCTGGCGATCAGGAAATTGATTCCCATCACGATTCTGCCGTTCGCCAATGGCCGCAACAGCGCGCCGCGGAACTCCCGCACCGGAACGCTCACGAATCCGTCGCCCAAGGGCTTGCGCCCCACTTCTTCGTACTCCGCGCGCGCCCGCACATGGAACGGCAAACGGTCGAGCGTGCCCAGCGCATCGAAAATCATGCGCGGCGCTTCGGGCACTGGTGTGCCGCCGGAAAGATCGCGCGCGTCGGCTTTCGATAGGGATGCCTGCACGAACGCTGCCCGGAAGTGCCGCCGCGCGGAGGCAGTCACGTACCGGTTGCGGCTGGGACCTTCGTAATATTGCAGCCAGGTGTCGGGATCGATCTTGGCGAGCGACTGCTCTTGCGTGACGCGCCCGAGCGTGACGCGAAAGTCCGTACCCAGGATCGGCTTGCCCGCCACCAGTTGCCAGGCATGCGCGCGGCTCACCGGCGTGCCCGGCGTTGTACCCGCCCCGATGCGCGGATCGTTGGTGAAGAACGTCTGGCCAAAGCTCAGCGAGACGCTCGGTAGCGCGCTCTTCTCCGGCGGCAACAGGCTCAGCGTCGCCTTCGGTGAATTGACGCCCACCCATTGATTGAACGAATTCGCCGGCTTCAGCAGGTCGGTGTTGTCCACGCCGATCTCGTCCCGTCGCCACCCGGCATAGTAGTGCAGCCAGGCGAGCGGGCTACCGTCAATCGCGATGAATGGCGCCGCATCGCCGGTGGTGAGGTTGTTTGCGGTAGCCTTCTCGAACGGCCCGTAGACGTTCGGGTCGGTCGAGAGGTAATGATCCAGGTCGTCGCGGCGCGGCGCATCGCGATCGTAATCCGTACCAGCCATGATCGTGAGCGCCTCGCTCACTTTGTGCACGTAGCTGGCCTCGCCGCCGGTGACAGTGCGAAACTCGCTTTGCCGGATCAGGCGTCGCCGAAATCCGAATAGAGCGCCAGGTTATAGGTGCGGAAGAAGCCCGACAACCGCAGATCGCTCGAAGTTCCCGCATGCCACGCGTCGCTGAGCGCGATTTCGCCGGTGTGCGTCTGATCCTTCTGCCGCGGGTCGATCGTGTCGTGCAATCCGGGAACGCCGATCGGCGCCAGGCCCGGCACCATCGAATGGCCGTAGTAGCCGGTCCCAAACAGTGTCAGCTTGTGCGCACCGGTCTCGAACTCGCGATAGCCGTTCACCTTGTATTGCAGGCGATGCTCCAAACGGTCGAGAAAGCCGTTGCCGTAGGCAGCCTCGAACGCGAGAAAGGCGTTGGTTACCGGATTCGGAGGACTCCAGCCGGCGGCCAGATCGACGTCGCGCGTGTCGGCGGTGAGCGTGGCGAATGGATCGAGGCGGCCGCGAAAGCCGTAGACCGCGGCCAGATCTACGGCATGATTCCCCTCGCGGACGTTGAATGCGCCGCCGTCAGTCTGCACCGTCTCGACGATGCTGGGGACCATCACGTTCGGATCGGCGTAGCCGTTGCCGTGTGCCTTCGCCGACAAGTTGTTCGGCACCAGAAAATCGCCCACCTGGAAACATTGCGCGATCGGCTCGCCATGATCTCCGGCGACGCCCGGCGCGAAATACTGCGGCGCCTTGATGCCGCCCGAGGCGCTTTCCGCCGGCAGTCCCGGAATCGACACCGGCACTCCGGGCCGTCCGGGATTCGCATCCAGCGTTTCCTCGCGGATCACGACGCGCTCGGCCGGATCCGGGAATAGCACGCTGACATCGCTTACGTCCGCGGTCACGTTCACCACTTGCGATTGCGCGGCCACCTGGAGACGGAGTTCAAGACGCAAGTCCGCATCTACATCTAGGGCCTGGTCCAGATCCGCGAAACCGGCACATCGCACGTGCAGCTCATACCTGCCTGCGGCGAGGCCCGAAAAGGAGAACAGGCCGCTTTCGCCGCTGCGGCCGGCGCGCGCCGCCAGGGTCACCGTGGCGCCGGCCACCGGCTTGCCTTGCGGATCGGTGAGGCGCCCGGTGACGATCTCCGCCAGGGCCGGTGTGGCCAGCAGTATCGCGTAACAGCCGGCTTTGGCCAACCTGCGCATGGAAATCGTAATACGAAAACAATAAACATGATACTAGCATGCCCCGCGCCCTGCGTAGCAATATTCTTGATCTCCTATTGCGACCCTTCGCCGGTTGCGCTATGCCGCGGGTGTAGTCAAATAGAAGCATATGACCGACCTCTGTCGCATCGGCGTAGCCATCAGCGGAGATCTTCTGGCGCAGTTTGACAAACTCATCGGGCAGCGGGGATACACCAATCGCTCCGAAGCGTTCCGCGACCTCATCCGCAACGAACTCGTACAGGAAGCTTGGACAACCGCGGATACCGAGGTCTTCGGGACCATCACACTGGTTTACGATCATCACTCCCGCATGCTGACCGAGAAGCTCACCGGCCTGCAGCATCGCTATCACGCGGCCGTGCTTTCCGCCTTACACGTGCACCTCGACCACGACAATTGCCTGGAGGTGGTGCTGGTTAAGGGCAAGGCGCGGCTGGTGGAAAAGCTGGCCAATGCCCTGATCGCCACCAAGGGCGTCAAGCATGGCCGCTTTACCATCACCACGTCCGGTCTGCACCTGTCGTAGTGCTTCGCACGAAGTGGATGGTCGTGCTATCCTGCCGTTTAAGACCATGCACATTCCCGATGGCTACCTGAGTCCCTCGACGTGCGTGGTCTTGACCGCGGCCGCCTTGCCTTTCTGGTACACTGCTCTGCGCCGGGTGAAATCTGCTTTGCACGCGCGGCTGGTCCCGCTGATCTCGGTATTCGCCGCCTTCTCGTTCGTCGTCATGATGTTCAAC
>DATKNQ010000203.1:0-5819 GCA_035541265.1 Bryobacteraceae bacterium | reverse complement strand
CGCGCGAAGCGGCGGTAGCCATCCCAATGCTGATAATTGCTGAACGCCAGCGCGAGGCTCAGCGTCAACTGCGCGGCGAAGCCGATGGCGAGCCAGCGCGGGCGCAGGCGCGAGACGAGCAGCACGACGGGCGCGGCCATCGGCAACAGGTAGCGCGCGGATCCGGCGAAGAACAGCGCGGCCGCACCGGCGAAGAAGACCGCGATCCAGGCGGCAAGGAAAATCGTATCGCGGTCGCGCTTCTTCCAGGAGGCCAGAAATGCGGCAGGCAGCAGCACAGGAAAGACGATGAAGCAGGCGTGCACGGCGAGGCCGGCTGCGCTGCGCAGTTTGTTCGCGATCGATTGCAGGCCGAAGCTGCTCATGTAGCCGGTCGAGACGGCGACGGGAATCGCGCCGAGCGACAGGCGTTCGAACAGTTGCAGGCAGACGATCGTGACGGGCGCGACCAGCGTCAGCAGCCACGCCTTGCGATCCTGGCGGCGATAGATCCAGACGTAGGCTGCCAGGATCGGCGTCAGGAAAACGGCTTGATAGGCGGCCAGCGCTGCGAGGGCCATGGCGATGGCCGCTGGGATCCATTTATCGGCAACGAAGCAGGCGACCGCCGCCATCCAGCAGGCCAGGAACGGCAAGTCGGATTCGAGCGACCCGCCATTGATGACGAACGGCGGCACGGCGACGAAGAGCAGCGTGGCCCACAGTGGATGCGGTGCGTAACGTTTGGCGAGCGACCACATGGCCGCTGCCGCGATTAACGAAAACAAGATGTACGCGGCGTGAAACGGCACTTCGTGGATGTCGCCCATCACGGCCAGCAGCAGCGCGAGCGACCAGGCGTTCAAGGGCGGATGCGGGAAGCCGCGCATATCCACGCGCGTGCCCGAGGAAACATACTCGAAGTGATTGGGGTGCAGCGGCTCGATCTGGGCGTGCTCGGCCTGCGCCAGGTAGTAAACGTCGTCGCCCTGGATCGCCTGGTTCAGAAACGGCAGGCGGATCAGCAGGACGACAGCCAGCACTAAGGCGAGGCGGGTGTCCATTTCAATACCGGCTTGCGCGCGGCTTTGACTTCATCGACGCGGCTGGTGCGCGTGGAGTGTGGGGCAGTCTTGACGGTTTGCGGGTCGGCCTCGATTTCCTTGGCGATCGAAATCATCGCATCGATGAAGAGGTCGAGCTCCAGTTTGCCCTCGGTCTCGGTCGGCTCGATCATCATGGCGCCGTGCACGATCAGCGGGAAGCTCACGGTGTAGGGATGGAATCCATAATCGATGAGGCGCTTGGCGATGTCGCCGGTGCGCACGCCGAGGCGCGCCTGGCGGTCGTCGCTGAAGACCACTTCGTGCATGTTGGGCAGCGTGTAGGGCAGGTCGAAAAAGGGCTCGAGTTTCTTGCGGATGTAGTTGGCGTTGAGCACCGCGTCCATAGTGGCGTTGCGCAATCCGTTGCCGCCGTGCGCCAGGATGTAAGCCAGCGCGCGCACCAGCACGCCGAAGTTGCCGTAGAAGGCTTTCACTTTGCCGATGGAGCAGGGGCGGTCGTAATCGAAGGCCAGGTGGCCGTCAACGCGCTTCAAGCGCGGCACGGGCAGATACGGCTCGAGGTGCTTTTTCACAGCCACGGGACCGCCGCCGGGTCCGCCGCCGCCGTGCGGAGTGGAGAACGTCTTGTGCAGGTTCAGGTGCATGACGTCGACGCCGAAATCGCCGGGCCGCGCGATGCCCACCAGCGCGTTCATGTTGGCGCCATCCATGTAGAGCAGCGCGCCCTTGCGGTGCAGCACTTCGGCCGCTTCGATGATGCGCGATTCGAAGACGCCCAGGGTGTTGGGATTGGTGACCATCAGGCCGGCGACGTCTTCGTCGACGGATTGTTCGAGCGCGGCGAGATCGAGCAGGCCGTGTTCGTCGGAGCGGATGTTTTCGACCACGTAGCCCGCGATGGCCGCAGTCGCGGGGTTGGTGCCGTGCGCCGAATCCGGGATCAGGATTTTCTTGCGCGGATTGCCTTGATGTTCGAGCAGCGCGCGGATCAACAGAATGCCGGTGAGCTCGCCATGCGCGCCCGCGGCGGGCTGCAGCGTGACGGCATCCATGCCGGTGATTTCGAGCAGCGCGGATTCGAGCGCGGCCATCACCTGCATGGCGCCTTGCGAGAGCGACTCCGGCTGGTAGGGATGCGCCCAGGCGAGGCCTTCGGTGCGCGCGACCAGTTCATTCACGCGCGGGTTGTACTTCATGGTGCACGATCCGAGCGGATACATGCCGTGATCGATGGCGTAGTTCCACGTGGAGAGGCGCGTGAAATGGCGGACGGCTTCCACTTCGCTGACTTCGGGGAAGCCTTCGATTTCGCTGCGGACGTTCGCGGCGCCGAGCGCGGTATTGGGATCGACCGCCGGCACATCGAGCTCGGGCAGTTGATAGGCTTTTTTGCCCGGCGAGCTGCGCTCGAACAACAGCGCTTCGTTGGGCGAGATGTGGGCACGAACTTTCTTGATGGCCATTAGAAAGCCTCCGCCAGGCGATCCATGTGCGCGCGTTTTGACATTTCCGTGGCGCACAGCAGTATCGCGCCGGACAGTTCCGGATAGAAGCGGCCCAGCGGCAGGCCTCCGATGATCTTCTTTTCGAGCAGCGCTGCGTTGAGTTGCTCGGGGTTGTCTGCGTAGACCGCGAACTCGTTGAAGAACGGGCCGGAGAATCGCGGCCTCAGCTTGCCGGCGAGATAATGCGCCTTGGCCAGATTCTGTTCGGCGAGCTCACGAAGGCCTTGCTTGCCGTAGACGCTCATGAAGACGGTGGCCATCAGCGCGATGAGGGCCTGGTTGGTGCAGATGTTCGACGTGGCTTTCTCGCGGCGAATGTGCTGCTCGCGCGTGGCGAGCGTGAGGCAGAAGGCGCGACGGCCGTGGGTGTCCGTAGTTTCGCCGACCAGGCGGCCGGGCATCTGGCGGGCGAACTTTTCGCGCGTGGCGATGATGCCGGCATACGGACCGCCGTAGCTGGGCGAGATGGCGAACGATTGCAGTTCGCCCGCCACGATATCGGCCGCGGGCGGCCGCAGAATGCCCAGCGAGACGGCTTCGGTGAATCCCATGATCGCGAGCGCGCCGCGCTTGTGGGCGATCTCGGCCGCACGGTTCACGTCTTCGATGACGCCGAAGAAGTTCGGCGATTGCATGATGACGGCCGCGGTGAGATCGTTGAGCTTGCTTTCGAGATCGTTGAGATCGGCCTGGCCAGTTTCGGGATCGTAGCCGAACTCGGTGACCGGCATGCCCTGATTCTTCGCGTAGGTTTTGAGAACCTCGCGATACTCGGGATGCACGGTGCGCGCCACGAGCAGTCCGCCTTTGCTGGTGAAGCGCGCGGCCATCAACGCGGCTTCGGCAACCGCGGTCGAGCCGTCGTACATCGAGGCGTTGGCCAGATCCATGCCGGTGAGCTGGGAGATCATGGTCTGGAATTCGAAGATCGTGGTGAGCGTGCCTTGTGAGATCTCGGCCTGATACGGTGTGTACGACGTGAGGAACTCGCCGCGCGCGACGACCGTGTCGACTAAGACCGGCCGGTAATGCGCGTAGACGCCTGCGCCCAAGAAACTCGCGTAGCCGTTGGCGGTTTCGTCGCCGCGCTTGCGGAAATAGTCGACGATCTCGTATTCGGAAATGCCGGGCGCGAGCGCAAGTGGCCGGTTCAGCCGAACGGCTTCGGGTAGATGGGCAAACAGTTCTTCAGAGCTAGCGACGCCGCAGGCTTCCAGCATCTCGCGACGTTCGGATTCAGACTTCGGAAGATAACGCAAATCTTACTTTTCCGCTCCTATGTATGTTTGATAGTCGGCGGCGGAAAGCAGATTCGCGACTTCATCGGGATGGCTCAGCCGGATCTTCACCAGCCACGCGCTGCCGTGCGGATCCTCGTTGAGCTTTTCGGGCGCGTCCGCCAGCGCCTGGTTGGTTTCGACCACCTCGCCCGAGACCGGGCAGTAAATATCAGACACGGCTTTCACCGACTCGACCGAGCCGATGGGCTTGCCCTGTTCGACGGTTTGGCCGGGCTTGAGGGCTTCGCGGCCGTACTTGAAATCGACGTAGACGATGTCGCCCAGTTCGTGCTGGGCGTGATCGGTGATGCCGATGGTGCCCGTATCGCCTTCCACGTGCACCCACTCGTGTTCCTTCGTGTAGCGGTAGTCTTCCGGATACATTATTTGGCTCGTTTGTAGAATGGGGTGTCCACGGTGACCGCAGCCACCGGCTGATTGCGAATGACGATCTCGATGGCGCGGCCGACGGTGGCCTGCGCCAGCGGCAAATAACAAAGACCGATATTTTTGTTCAGGAAGGGCGCGGGCGATCCGCTGGTGACCCAGCCCGCAGGCGCGCCATCGACCAGGACTTCGTAGCCATCGCGGGCGATGCCGCGGCCGCACATTTCAAATCCGATGAGCTTGCGCTGGATGCCGCGCTCCTTCTGGCTGGCGAGCGCGGCGCGGCCCACGAAGTCGCCTTTGTCGAGCTTCACGATCCAGCCGAGATCGGCTTCCCAGGGCGTGATGGAGGCGTGGATTTCGTGGCCGTAGAGCGCCATTTTGGCTTCCAGGCGCAGCGTGTTGCGCGCGCCCAGGCCGCAGGGTTTGATGCCGAATTCGTGGCCGGCTTCGAGGATCCGCTGCCAAAGGCGCGGGCCGTCGGATGGCGCGACGTAGATTTCGTAGCCATCTTCGCCGGTGTAGCCGGTGCGCGCGATGCGGGCCGGCGTGCCGGATACCGCGCCGTCGGTGAACCAGTAGTAGCGGATGGCGGCCAGATCAGTGGCGGTGAGCTTCTGGAGGGTGGCTCGGGCGTTCGGACCTTGGATGGCGATCTGCGCGTAATCATCGCTCGACAGACGGACGTGCGCGTCGAAGTGATTGTAGGCCCGGATGTGCTCGAAGTCTTTTTCCTGATTCGCGGCGTTGACGCAGAGGAAGAAATGGTCGTCGGCGACTTTGTGGACCAGGATGTCGTCCACGAAACCGCCGTGCTCGTAGAGCAGGCCGGAGTAGTGGATCTGGCCGGTCTTGAGGCGGCCGGCGGCGTTGGTGGTGAGGTAGTCGGTGAGCTGCAGCGCCTCAGGTCCGGTGATGTCGATCTCGCCCATGTGGCTGACATCGAACATGCCGACGCTACGCCGCACGGCGAGGTGCTCCTCGACCAGCGACGCGTATTGGACGGGCATGTCCCAGCCGCCGAAATCCACCATGCGGGCGCCCGTGGAACGATGGGTCGCGTTGAGACAGGTGGCTTTCAGGGCAGCGGTGGCGGGCATCAAATTGGTACTGTAGCACGGCAAAGGAGCTAGTGCCGGCGGATGGAATCGAGCATTGGGGTGGCGTCCACCGATTTTGCGGTGAAGCCGCAGGCCTCCAGGACGTCGCGGATTTCCGGCAGGTGGTTCTCGTAGGCCGGGAACTCGACCACGGTTTCGGGCTTAGCTTCGTGGTGGAGCTGCGGGTTAATGGGGAAGTCGAGATGCGCCAGCGCGTCGAGCAGGGCTTCCAAGCGGGGTGGTTCCACGGAAACCCGGACGGAAACGAGGGCGCCTTCGGCACCGGAAAGGGGCAAAGCAGGCGAGAGAGCAGTCACCCATGCGCTCATCTGATCCTCCAGCATCCGGCGGATCGGCCCATAAACGAAAAAACCCTGGGGCCAAAGGCTCCCAGGGTCAAGAATTTCGAACAGACCGACTCACCTTTAGCACTTTTTTTCGTGGTTGCAATTAGTCGAGCCTAGCCACACAGGCCCTAAATCAATCCACGTTCAATTACAG
>DATKNQ010000202.1:0-2297 GCA_035541265.1 Bryobacteraceae bacterium | reverse complement strand
GCCCGCGCGCTCGCCTCGATCACATCCGTCGACGCGCTGCGGCCGATGACTTTGCGTCCGCCGTCCACGAGCTGCGCGGTCACTTCGCCCAGAGCTTCGGTGCCGCTGGTCACCGCGCGAATCTCGTAGCGCACCAGCTTGGCGGCAGTCTTGGTAACGCCCGCGATCGCTTTGCACGCCGCATCCACCGGACCATCGCCGATCGCCGCGCCTTCCCGTACCTCGCCCGCGATACGCAGCCGCACGGTCGCGGTCGGGATCGCCGACGTGCCGCTGTAGATGTGCAGATACTCCAGCTTGTAAGTCTCCGTCGCGGGGCGCATCTCGTCGCGCAAGAGGGCCATCAGGTCTTCGTCGAAGACTTCTTGCTTCTTGTCGGCCACCGTCAGGAACTTTTCATAAGCCTCGTTCAACTCTTCCGGTGACAAAGCGAAGCCCAGCTTCTCCAGGCGGTCGCGCAACCCGTGACGGCCCGTGCGCGCAGTCAGCACCACGCGGCTCTCGGCCAGCCCCACATCCTCGGGCCGCATGATCTCGTAAGTCTCGCGCTCTTTCAAGAAGCCATCCACGTGAATGCCGGAGCTGTGCGAGAAAGCATTGCCGCCCACGACAGCTTTATTGGCCGGCACCACCATGCCGAGTAAGTCCGCCACCAGCCGGCTGGTGCGATGGAACTCGCGCGCATCGATGCCGGTATCGAGCCCGAAATAATCGCGGCGGGTGCGCAGCGCCATCACCACTTCTTCCAGGGCGGCATTGCCCGCGCGTTCGCCAATGCCGTTGATGGTGCCTTCCACCTGGCGCGCGCCGTTCGCTACGCCCCACAGCGTATTCGCCACCGCCAGCCCCAGGTCGTCATGACAATGCACGCTGATCGTGGCGCGATCGATATTCGGCACGCGCTCGCGCAGCGAACGGATCAGCGCGCCGTACTGCTCGGGCACCGTGTAACCGGTGGTGTCCGGTATGTTGACGACGGTCGCGCCGGCTTCGATGACCGCCTGGATCATCTCAAATAAGTAGCCCGGATCGGCGCGCCCGGCGTCCTCCGCGTAGAACTCCACGTCGCTCACATAGCCGCGCGCGAGCTTCACCGCGTCTACGGCCATCGTCAACATGGTGGCCTTCTTCTCGGCCAGCGTGTCGCCGTAGCGCTCGTCGCGGAACTTACCCATCACGTGGATATCGGAAACCCCGATGCCGGTGTGGATGCGCGGCCGCTTCGCGTTGGCGAGCGCCTTCCCGCAGGCTTCGATATCGGCCGGCACGGCGCGGGAAAGCGCGCAGATGGTGGGCCCTTCGATTTCGCGCGCGAGCAGTTCGACGGCCTGAAAATCTTCGGGCGACGAGTTCGGATATCCGGCCTCGATCACGTCCACGTTCAGCCGCGCCAACTGGCGGGCGATCATGAGCTTCTCCCGGCTGCCCAAGCGGGTGCCGGCGGCTTGCTCACCATCCCGCAGAGTGGTGTCAAATACCGCGACTCTTCCGGTCATGACTGTAGTCAACCACTATAGCGCAGAGTCCAATACTGCCCGCTCTGCCCGGCGGGCTTTCTCCCGACTAAAGCTGCGCTTTTGCGGCTGCGACATTTCCGGTATCCCGGCACTACATCCTTATCGGATGTCTACACTGGATGCCTGGATTGCGGCCTGGCTTGTCCCGCTCGCAGTGTACGTGCTGCTGAGCAGTTTGGATGATCTGTTTGTGGACGCCGTATTTGTCTGGCGATGGCTGATGCTGCACGTGTTCGGCAAGCCGTGGTTCCCCTGGCCTACGCTCGACGAAGTGGATGCGGCGCCGCGCCGGCGGATCGCCATCTTCGTTCCGCTGTGGCACGAACAGGCCGTGATCGGCCGCATGCTGGATCGCAACATTCCGGCGACGCTGTACTACGCGCCGGAGTTCTTCGTCGGCTGCTATCCGAACGATTTTGAAACGCTAGATGCCGTCCGCGAGGCGGCGTGTAAATACCCGCGAGTGCACTTGGCGCTGTGCCCGCATGACGGCCCCACGTCGAAGGCCGATTGCCTGAACTGGATCTACCAAAACATGCTGGCGTACGAAGAGGCGCAGGGCGTGCATTTCGATACGGTCGTCACGCACGATGCCGAGGACGTGATCCATCCGGAGTCAATGCGCTGGATCAACTACCTCGGCGCCACGCACGACATGGTACAGGTGCCGGTGCTGCCGTTGGCGACGCCCCTCCGCGAGTGGGTGCACGGCCTCTACTGCGACGAGTTCTCCGAGTTCCAGACCAAGGACATCCCGGTGCGGCAGATGTGGGGCAGCTT
>DATKNQ010000201.1:0-4449 GCA_035541265.1 Bryobacteraceae bacterium | reverse complement strand
CCGGAAGCGGCCAATACACTGCGCGAGCTGTACGCAAGCCCGCATGTTCAAGGAGTCAATTCGAAATGATCAAAAACATCAGCGCTCTGATGTGTCTTGCGCTCGCGATCGGCGTTCGCGCCCAGACCCCGATCGGCTTATTTGAAGACCACGCCGACGTCGGCACGGTGCTGCATCCCGGCTCGGTCACTTACGATCCGGCCGCCAAGACTTACACAGTCGCCGGCAGCGGCGAGAACATGTGGTTCGCCACCGACGCCTTCCAGTTCGTCTGGAAGAAAGTCTCGGGCGATGTGACTCTCACCGCCGACATTTCGTTCATCGGCGCCGGGGTCGAAGGGCATCGCAAAGCGGTGCTCATGATTCGCCAGAACCTCGATCCCGATTCGCCCTACGCCGATGTCGCGCGTCACGGCGAGGGCTTGACTTCGCTGCAGGCCCGCGAGGAGAAAGGCGCCATCACCACCGAGATACAGTCCAACACGAAGGCGCCCGCGCGCGTGCGTATCGCCAAGCGCGGCGACAACTTCTACATCTGGGTTGCCGGGCCCGGCGAGGAACTGCACTTCTCCGGTGGCTCCATGCGTGTCCCGATGCACGATCCGTTTTACGTGGGCATCGGCGTCTGTTCGCACAATAAAGACGTCGTCGAGAAGGCCGTCTTCTCGAACGTGGAACTCGATCCGAAGCTCTATAGCACGCTCGAAGTCGTGCCGCCCTCCGGCGACCGGCGCGCCATCTACGTGACGCCGGGCCACATCCGATCGCCGCGCTGGACCAGCGATGGCGCCGCGCTTCTGGTCGACCGCGGCGACCGCGTGCAGCGGATTCCGGCAGCGGGCGGCGAAGCGGAATTCATCGATAGCGCGCCGCCCGCGCCGCACTCGGACGAGAACGCGCTCGCGGCCAAGTTACCGGACGACGGTTTCCGCAACTTCTCGCTGCATCCCTCGCCCGATGGCCAGCAGATCGCGTTTCTGTCCTGCAGCAAAGCGATCGAAGGCGTCCCCGAAGACAAAGACGTAATGCTGCGCGTCCTTTCGCGCAAAGACGGCAAGGTGCGCGTCATCGCGAAACTGATCGGCGGGCGCGGCACCATGGATCAGCCCTCCTGGTCGCCCGATGGCCGCCGGCTGGCCTTCATCAGCTATCAGTGGATTCAGTAGTATGACTACGGACGGCATCCGTTTGCTCTACCAATAGAGGACCGCTGGGCAAACGGCCGAATGGTTCACGCGGTCGCGGCGCTGACCCACGAGAAGCACACGCGCCATCCCGGCGGGAGCATCCGCTCCGTGCGCCACACGCTTCTGCATCTGATCGCCGGCGAATGGGGATGGCTTGCATCCGAAAACCGATGCGGCGTGAAGAGGGCGTCTACCTGATCCCAGTCACTCGAACGGATGGTTCCTTTGCGAACTACAGAAATCAGTTTGGCAAACCTGATGCAGCACTTAGTAAACCAATCCACTTACCACCGGGGTTAAATCGCCCTGATGCTGCGGCAGGTAGGCGCGGAAGCGCCCGCGACTGACTTTGAAGTATTTCTGAGTGTCACTTCTTCGTGAACACGGCCACATACTGACTGCCCTTGATGTGTTCGTGTACGGACAACATGCGGAAACCGTTGCGCTCAACCTCGCGCACCAGGTCCGGCTCGTCCAGGCGAATGTGCTGCACTGCGTTGCCGCCCGGCATGGCGTTCGGCCGCTTGTAATACTCGACGATGATCAGCCGCCCATCCGGACGCAGCGCTTGCGCAAACGCCGCCAGCATCTTCTCCGGATAGTTGTAATGATGATACGAGTCGAGCGCCAGGATGACGTCGATGCTGTCATCGGCCAGCCTCGGATCGGTTTCGATGCCTTGCACGAACGTCACGTTGGTGAGCTTCTCCCCGGCCGCGCGCTTCTTCGCACCGTTCAGGAAATCGGCGAAAATATCTTCCGCGACGACGTGCCCCGACGCACCGACAGCGCGGCTCAAGTACGGCAGCATGTATCCCGGCCCGGTGCCAATATCCGCCACCGTCATGCCCGGCTTGATCGCCATCGAATCCACTAACTCTTGCGGCCGCTCAGTCGCATCCCGGCCCGGACTGGACAGGCTCGCTGCAATCGACTCCCGGCCCTGCTCGGTCTGATAGCGCTGGTTGGCCTGCGTCGCGACCTGCGCCCACAGGGCCGCGCCACAAAACGCCGGCAGCAAGAAACGATACATCTTCATAACGCAGTCTCCATCGGCAGCGCCAGCGGCGGCTCCAGCAGAAAATCGAGATCCGCCATCTGTGCCACCGCCTCACGCAGCGTGTGCTCGTAAGTGGGCTCTACGGTGATCACGAACGGCAGATCGTTCTTCGATTCCGACGGCAACTGCAGGACCGCCTCCAGGCTGATGTGCTTCGCCGCCAGTATACCGGAAAGCTCCGCCAAAATTCCCGGCCGGTCCTTCACGCGAAAACGCAAATAGTAAGCGCGCTGCTGCAGCACCACGTCGACCGGCTGATATTCGCCCAGCCGCTCATGCGCAAACGGCGAGACGCGCTCCGGGCTGCCGCTGCGAATCTCGCGCGCCACCCGCATCAGGTCGCTCACCACCGCCACGCCCGTCGGCAGCGATCCCGCGCCGCGTCCGTAATAGAACGTATCTTCGCCGTAAGCGCCCTTCACCCAGATCGCGTTATATGCGCCCTTCACCCCCGCCAGAATGGTGGCCTGCGGGATCAGCGCCGGCCGCACGGAAAGAATCAATCCCTGCGGCGTCTGCCGCGCGGCGCAGATCAGCCGGATAGTGTGCGCCAGTTGATGCGCGTACTGGAAGTCGAGCGGCGAGATGCGCCGGATGCCTTCCATGAAAATATCGGACGGCGTGATCTTCTCACCGAAAGCCAGCGCCGCCAGAATCGACAGCTTCGCGCGCGCGTCGATACCATCCAGATCCGCGCTCGGATCGGCTTCCGCGAAACCCATCTGCTGCGCCTCGGCCAGCACCGTCTCAAGCGCCGCGCCGCGCCGTTCGATCTCGGTCAGGATGTAATTGCACGTGCCGTTCAGGATGCCGTAGAGCGCAGTCACGCGATCGCCCGAAATGCCTTCGCGCAGCACCGCGTGGATTGGGATGCCGCCCGCCACGCTCGCCTCCATCGCCACGTTGATGCCGGCGTGAATCGCGCGATCCCAGATCTCGCGCCCGCAGGCCGCCATCAACTCCTTGTTCGCCGTCACAATCGACTTGCCGTGAGCGATTGCTCCGTCCACTATCTCGGCCGCCACCGTCGTGCCGCCCACCAACTCCGCAACAATATCCACGTCCGGATGCGCCACTATATCGCGCCAGTCCGCCGTGCGCATCACCGGGCCGAGTGACTCCGGAATCGTCTTCGACGCGATCGAACGGCAGCACACCGCCGCGACTTTGAGCCGGAATCCCAGCTTCAGCGCGATTTGCTCGGCATTGCCGGCCACAATGGCAAGCGTGCCCGAGCCCACGTTGCCCAGGCCCACAATGCCCACATTCACTTCCCGCATATGGGCATTATGGCATGCACCGCGTGGCGGACTTGGTTCCATGTAAAATAGTCGCAATGGCACAAGTGAGGGCAACTCCAAAAACGTATGATGTGGTCGTGGTCGGCTCGGGAGCCGGTGGTGGCGTTGCCGCGCATGTGCTGTCGTTGGCGGGCGCCAAGGTCTGCATGCTGGAAGCCGGCGGATGGTACGACGGCACTAAGCAGTCCGCCATGTTCAAGTGGCCGTACAATGCGCCACATCGCGGTGCCGGAACCAAAGAGAAGCCCTTCGGCTATTTCGACGCCACACTGCTCGGCGGCTGGCAGGTTCCCGGCGAGCCTTACAGCAACGCCGGCGGCTCCGACTGGCGCTGGTGGCGCGCGCGCATGTTGGGTGGCCGCACCAATCACTATGGCCGCATCTCGCTGCGCATGGGCCCTTACGATTTTAAGCCCTACAGCCGCGATGGCAAGGGTTTCGACTGGCCCATCACCTACGATGATCTCGCGCCTTACTACGACAAAGCCGAAGAGCTGATCGGCGTCTTCGGCACGCACGAAGGCCTGGAGAATACGCCGGACGGCAAGTTTCTGCCCGCGCCCGCGCCGCGCGGCTACGAGCGGCTCGTCAAGATGGCTTGCGATAAGCTGAAGATCCCGTGCATCCCGTCGCGGCTCGCGATCCTGACTCGCCCAATTCACGGCCGCCCCGCCTGCCACTATTGTGCCCAGTGCGGGCGCGCCTGCGGCGTGAACGCCAACTTCAATTCGCCCGGCGTGCATATCTTCCCGGCCATGAAGACCGGCAACCTGGACGTCCGCACCGATGCCATGGTGCGTGCCGTAGTCACTGGCCCCGATGGCCTCGCGCGCGGCGTATCTTACATCGATAAGAAGACTCGCAACGAAGTCACCGTAAATGCCAAGATCGTGGTGCTGGC
>DATKNQ010000200.1:0-11313 GCA_035541265.1 Bryobacteraceae bacterium | reverse complement strand
GCCAGCCCGCGAATGAGGGCGCGCGATGAGCGGGCTGGCGATCCTGCTGGCTCTGTTTTTCGCAGGACAGGAAGCGCCGCCCACGCACGCGAAGGTCACCCGCGCGGCGCTGGCGGGAATCGAGAAAACTTGTGACGGCCGCTTCCTGCGCGCCAACGCGCCCGATTCGTTCTACCTGCTCGGCAACACGCGCGGCGTCTATTTGCAAGGCTACGGCGTGGTATTCAGCACGGAGCTGGATCTCATCATGACGCCCAACGTGAGCCCCTTCCACCAGAGCTTCACCCAACAGGAGAAGGAACGCATCCACGCCCGCAAGCTGCAGCGCCTGCCCGTCCTGGAACAAAACATGCGCGAATTGTTAATCTCTTCCGCCGCGGCCCTCGAGAATCTGCCGCCGCATGAACAGGTCGTCCTGGCAGTTTCCCTGTTCAATTATTCCTGGGAAGATTCGCGGGGCTTGCCCTCGCAGATCGTGATGCAGGCCGAACGCCAGAAACTGCTGAGCAACTCGACGCGCGAAACCGCCATCCGCACGGTGGAGTTTTAGGTGACGGCCGCCCCCGAAGCCAGCACCCAGGACCCAGCGCCCAGAACCCTACGTCTGGGCGAGATGTTGATTGCCCGCCGCCTGATCCAGCCGGAAGATCTGGAGCGCGCGCTCGAACTGCAGCGGGAGCGCGGCGACAAGCTCGGCAAGATCCTCGTCGACATGGGCTTCCTGGCCCTGCGCGACGTGCTGGCTGCGCTCTCGGAACAGCTCGGTCTGCCGCTCGTCACCCTCGATGCCCCGCCTCCCGCCGCGCCGGAGCTCGAAGGTCTCTCGCCGCGCTTCATGCGCCAGAGCCGTTTCGTACCGTTCGCCATGCGCGATTCCACCGTCACGCTGGCCATGGCCGATCCTCTGGACTTCGAGACCATCGCCGCCGTGCGCGCCTTCTCGGGTTTGAATGTCGAAACCGTCCTGGCCGCCGAGCAGGATGTGCTCGACGCCATCGACAAGCATTATGGCGAAACCGCGCGGCAATCGGCCGATATCGAGTTCGGAAACGCGCAGGCCAACGAAGACCTCGAACATCTCCGCGACATGGCCAGTGAGGCGCCGGTGATCCGGCTGGTCAACGCCATGATCGGGCAGGCCATCGAAAAGCGCGCCAGCGACATCCACATTGAGCCCTTCGAGAAAGAATTCCGTGTACGCTTCCGTATCGACGGCGTGCTTTGCAATCAGGAAGCCCCGCCGCGTGAACTGAAATCCGCCGTGATCTCACGCCTGAAGCTGATGGCCAAGCTGAACATCGCCGAGCGCCGTCTGCCGCAGGATGGTCGCATCAAGATCAAGATCCTGGGTCGCGAGGTGGACCTCCGCGTCTCCACGCTACCCACGCTCTACGGCGAAAGTGTGGTGATGCGCCTGCTCGATCGCTCGGCCGGCGACTTCTACGACCTGCGCCGCCTGGGCTTCGACGACATGATGCTCTCCCGCATGGAGCATTTCACGTCGCTGCCGCACGGCATCTTTCTGGTCACCGGTCCGACCGGCAGCGGCAAGTCCACGACGCTCTACTCCGCGCTCAAGCGCATCAACATTCCCGACAAGAAAATCATCACCATCGAAGACCCGGTCGAATACCAGATGGACGGCATCAACCAGATCCACGTGAATCCGCAGATCGGCCTGACCTTCGCGGCGGGCTTGCGTCACATCGTGCGCCAGGACCCAGATGTGATCATGGTCGGCGAAATCCGCGATCGCGAAACGGCCGACATCGCTATCCGCGCCGCGCTCACCGGCCACCTGGTTTTTTCCACGCTGCACACCAACGACGCGCCCAGCGCCATCACCCGCCTGACGGACATGGGCGTGGAGAATTACCTGATCACTTCGTCGCTGGTGGCCGTGCTGGCTCAGCGCCTGGTCCGGCTGCTGTGCCAGAATTGCAAGACCTCGGCAGGATTTGCCATCTCGCCCGAAGGCGAGCGCATGGAAAGCTTCCGCGGCGCGGGATGCGAGCAATGCAACGGCACCGGCTACGTGGGCCGCATGGGCATCTTCGAGATGATGGAGCTGAACGAAGAGTTGCGCGGGCGCATCATGGCCAATGAAGATGCCGCGCAGCTGACGCTCGCCGCCCGCCGCTACGGCATGCGCAACCTGCGCGAAGACGGCTGGCGCAAGATCCGCATGGGCCAGACCACCGTGCCAGAGTTGATGCGCGTGACGCAGGAGTTCTAATTGGCGACCTACTTCTTTCGCGCGGTGGCTTCCGATGGCAAGGTCCGCACCGGCCGCCTGACGGCTGATACCGACAAGATCGTGGCCCGCGAGCTCCGCAAACAAGGGCTGACGCCGGTCTATGTTGGCTTTGCCCCGAGGAAATCGAGCGCTCTAAAACTGCCTACTTTCGGCGGCTATCGCCGGCGCGACGTTTTGTTCTTCACGCAGGAGCTCTCCACCCTGTTGAATGCGGGCGTGCCGCTCGATCGGGCTTTGGCGATCACCGGCGAACTGACCGAACGGGCTTCTTTCCGCTACATCGTGCTCGACGTACTGCGGGTATTGAAGGGCGGCAAATCCCTGGCCGACAGCCTCGCCACGCATCCGGCGTACTTCTCGGATCTGTTCGTGAACATGGTCCGCGCCGGCGAGGCTTCCGGTGCCCTGGCCGTGGTCTTCGAGCGTCTGTCGGAATTCGAGCGTTCGCGCGACGATCTGCGCAACTACGTCGTCTCATCGATGATCTATCCGGCGCTGCTGTGCCTGGTGGGTTTGACGTCGGTCATCATCCTGCTGACCTTCGTGGTCCCGCGCTTCGCCTCGTTGTTTGAGGACTCGCACATGCAGATGCCATTGCCCACGCAGATCATGCTCGAAGTCAGTAACTTCGTGAAGGCCTGGTGGTGGGTGGCCGCTCTGGCGATTGCGGGTGTGGCGATCGGATGGCGCATGTATGTGGGCACGCCCAAAGGCCGCCTGCATTGGGACGCCTGGCGTCTGAAGCTGCCCATGCTCGGTGAGACGCTGCGCAAGGCCGAAACGGCGCGATTCGCGCGCGCCATGGGCACGCTGGTAGCGAACACCGTGCCCCTGGTGCAATCGATCGGCATCTCAGGAGCGATCTTGAACAACCGCTACATCGCCCGCGCGCTGGATGCCGTATCGCAAGGCGTCAAGCGCGGCGAAGGCATCGCCGGCCCGGTGACCAAGTCCGGAGTCTTTCCGCCGCTGGCGGGCCATCTGTTGACCGTAGGCGAGGAGACCGGCCGGTTGGATGCCATGTTCAACCGCATGGCCGATATCTACGAAGAGGACACGCGCGTCTCCATCCGGCGCTTCACCGCCCTTTTTGAGCCGATCGTCATCCTGGTTATGGGTGTCATCGTCGGCGGGTTTATCCTGAGTATTCTGGTGGCCATCACCAGCATCAACGACGTATCCATATGAAGACACGAAATCGACGAAGCCGGTCCCAGGCTGGCGTGACCCTGATCGAGATGATGGTCGTCGTGATCATCATCGCGTTGTTCGCCGTGCTGGTGGGGCCGAACCTGTTCAAGCAGACGGACAAGGCGCGCGTCGCCGCGGCGCGCGTGCAGATTGAAAGTTTCGAGGCTGCATTGGTGCAGTACCACGCCGATAACGGCGTTTTCCCCACCAATGAGCAGGGTCTGGAAGCCTTGCGCCCCTATTTGCGTAAAGACGTTCCGCTCGATCCCTGGAAGCGGCCGTATGTCTACAAGTATCCGGGCGACCACGGAGAAGAGCCCGACATCATATGCTACGGCGCCGACGGACAACCCGGCGGCGAAGGCGTGAATGCGGATATCGCCAACTGGAAATAGCGCGCGCGGCGTCACGCTGATGGAATTGATGGTCGTGCTGGCCATCATTGCCATTGTCGTGGCCGTAGCTCTGCCCAGCACTTTGAATGGTCTGGAGAATATACGGCTGGCCTCCGGCGCGCAGTCCGTGGCTGCGTTCATGACGTCCGCCCTCAATCGCGCGCAGCGCCATGAGCAGGCCCTCGAGCTATCCGTCTCCATCAAAGAGAATGCCATGCTGGTGCGCTCCGCCGATTCGAGCTACGTCAAGAAACTGGTGTTGCCTCCCGGTATCCGCGTGCAATCGGTCACGCCCGCGATGGAGGAGCCATCCGATGCGCCGCGCCGGTTTCTGTTTCTACCTGGTGGAGCACCGCCGCGCGTGGGCATCGAGATCGCCGACAAGCGCGGCGCGCGGCGAACAGTAAGGCTCGATCCGATCACCGGCATCGCGCGCATCGACCGGCCGGGGGCGCAATGAACCAGCGCGGCTTCACACTGCTCGAAACCCTGGTGGCGACGCTGATCATGGGCGTCGCGGTCGTTGGACTGATGGCGGAGATCAACGCCTCCATGCGCAACGCCACGCGGGTGACCAACCGCGACCGTGCCGCGCTGCTGGCGCGCTACAAAATGGACGAACTGCTGGCGGATCAGCATTTTCCAATCGGCACAGTGGTGCGAGGCCCGCTCGATCCCGCTCTGACTGGTGGCGTTGCAGGCGGATGGACCGCCCAGCTAACCCGCTTCGATATGCCGCCCACACCCGCGGTGAACGACCGGGTGCTGGATCGGATGGATCTGGAAATCTGGTGGATGGACGGTGGCCAGCGCCGCATCTTTCGCGTCGCCGCCTACCGCACCGATGTGCTGCACCCCGAGGACATGCCATGAGAAGGTCCGAAGCCGGGCTGACGTTGATCGAAATCCTGGTGGCGATGAGTCTGCTCAGCATGCTTTCCGTCGGCGTCCTGGCAGCCATCCGGCTGGGTCTCGATGCCGTGCATAACACCGACGCGCGTCTGATGGAGAATCGCCGTATCGCCGGTGCGCAGAGAGCGCTGGAGAATCAGTTGGCGGGCTTCATGCCGTTGAAGGCCATCTGTCCTGCGGGACCGAACGGGCCGCAAGCCGAGTTCCCGTTCTTCGAGGGGCAGCCGCAGTCGATGCGTCTGGCCTCCACGTATTCGTTGCAGGAAGCCTGGCGTGGACGCCCGTACATCGATGAGTTCCAGGTCATCGCGGGCGCGAATGGCGTGGGCGTCCGTCTGATCGTCAATGAAATTCCTTTCACCAGCCCGTTGATGGCGGGGCTTTCGTGCGAAGGCATGGCGCCCGATCCCGAGTCCGGCCGGAGCATGCCGCAGTTTGCGCCGATCCAAATCGGGCCGCAGTCGTTCGTGCTGGCCGATAAGCTGGCTTGGTGCCGCTTTTCTTATCTCGAGCCGGGCAAGCCGCCGGAAGACGATCGCTGGCGTGCCAACTGGGTCCAGCCGCATTGGCCGGCGGCGGTCCGGGTGGAGATGGCGCCGCTGGACGACAATCGTGTCCGTTTGCGGCCGCTCACGATCACTTCCGCGATCCGGGTCAACAGCCTGCCGGAGTTGAGGTATGTCGACTAGGCGCCGTCAGCCGCGTAGCGGTGTCGCTTTACTCGCGGTGCTATGGCTCTCCGCGGCGCTGGCCACGATTGCGCTCTCGCTCGCCGATACCGTGCGTGGCGAGGCGGAGCGGAGCGCCACGGCGGTGGATGGCCTGCGCAGCAGCTATCTCGCCGAAGGAGCCGCGCGGCGCGCGGCTCTCTATCTCGACTGGGCTCGTAAATATCCGCTTAACCCGGCTTACAAACCGCCGGTGCCTTACTTTAATTTTGACTTCCCGGAGGGTCAGGCCACTGTCGAGATAATTCCCGAGACGGCTAAGTTCAACATCAACTACATTGGTGCGGACGACTTAGTCCGTATCCTGGTCAACCTGGGAGTTGACGCGGGCGTTGCTCAGGAGATTGCGGAGGCGATCATCGACTGGCGCACCACGTCGAAGCCTGGATCTACGCCGTTCGATGCGTTCTATCAGACTTTGCAGCCCCCCTATCTGGCGTCGCATGCGCAGTTCCAGGACATCGAGGAGTTGCTGTCGGTAAAAGGCATTACGCCGGAAATCTTCTATGGCACCTGGCAGAATGCGCCCGAAGGCTCGACTCACTATCTGATGCCGCGCAGCGGTCTGCGCGACTGCTTGTCAGTTTATGGCGCCACGAGCCGTTTCGATGCGAACTTTGCCGCGCCCGCGGTTTTGGCGGCTATCGGCGTTCCGCCCGAGGGCATCGACGCGATCGTCCGGCAACGCAACGCGCAACCCTTCCGCACCGCGGACGACCTGGCCCAATTTGCCCAGATCGCGGGCCCCGGATTTCCCAGGCTGCGCATTGGCGGCAACACCATCTTCACGCTGCGGTCGACCGCGCGTGTGCGTCTGGGGAATGGCCAACTGTCGGATATGCGGCGCACTGTCGCCGCGCTGGTGAAGATGCGGCCCGGCACTGACGCGCCTTATCACATCCTGCGCTGGTACGAGACACTCGTAGAGTAATCGCCCGAAACTAACAAAAATTTAGCACTCGACGCACATTTGGTTGTATACTGGACCACATTCGCAGCGCTGGGGAGTGACTGCCCTTCGCTTGGAGGAGGTCCCAAACAATGCGAGGATCGTATCGCTCAACGTGCACATTGTTGTTCCTCGGTGGCTTTTTACTGACATCCGCGGTGCGCGCGGATGTGACTGGGTCGATTTTAGGCGTCGTCCACGATAGCACCAACGCGGTGGTGGTGGGTGCTCAAGTGACAGCCACTAATATGGCCACCAACTTCAGTAAGTCAACTACTTCCGGTGCGGACGGGACGTATCGCATTCTGGCGCTCCCCGCTGGCATTTATCGAGTGTCGGCCACGGCTTCCGGTTTTGAGCGTTTTACCACAACTGACATTGACCTGAAGGTGAATGACCAGTTGCGCATCGATGTCGCACTGCAGGTTGGCAGCGTGCAGAACCAGGTGTCCGTCGAAGCCAGCGCCGTGCAGGTAGAGACTGAGAACACCCAACTCGGCGACGTGATCGAGTCACAGAAGATGCTGTCACTCCCGCTCAACGGACGCAGCTATCTGGACCTGTTGGGCCTGCAAGCCGGCGTCGTGCCGATCACTTCCGGCGTCATACCGGGCGACCGGTCCGTCTCTGGAATGTTCGCCAATCCCGGCAATGTTTCGGTTAACGGACAGCGCGAGACCGCCAACGCTTTCCTGGTCAACGGCGGCGATGTGAGTGAGGGCCGCAACCTCGGGGCCGGCGTGATTCCTAACCTCGATTCCATCGCCGAGTTCCGCCTGATCACCAACAGCTTCGACGCCGAATATGGCAAGTTCAGTGGCGCAGTAATGAACGCCATCACCAAGTCAGGCACCAACGGATTCCATGGCGATGCATTCGAGTTTCTGCGCAATGACACGATGGACGCCCGCAATTTCTTCGATCCGAGCAAGGCGGAGCTGCGCCGTAACCAGTTCGGCTACGCCATCGGCGGACCGTTCCTGAAGAACCGCCTCTTCTGGTTTACCGATTATCAGGGCACGCGCCAGGTGCAGGGCGCCAGTACCGGCATTGTGCAGTTGCCCACGGCGGCCGAACGTGCCGGACAGTTCGACCCGTCCCTGTTCCAGGACGCCAACGGAAACCCCATGACGGTCACCGGCAACTACTGGGCGCAAGTACTGACTCAACGGCTCGGTTATGGAGTGCAGAACGGCGAGCCGTATAGCTTCCAGGGTTGCACACTCACTTCGGATTGCGTTTTCCCCGGCGGCACGATTCCGCAGCGCGCATTTGCCGCGCCGGCGGTTGGGATCATGCCGTACATTCCCCTGCCGAATCTCGATCCGGCGACCGGCCTTTACTCCGACGACAGCCAGCGCAATACGGTGCGGGACGACAAAATGGGCCAACGCGTCGATTTCGTGAATCAGAAAACCGGTAATTGGTCGTTCTATTATCATTACGACGATTCGAACGTGTTTAACGCTCTAGCGGCCGCGAACGTGCCCGGTTTTCCGAGTGTGACGCCGACTCGCGCGCAGGAAGGTGTTATGAGTAACACCAAGACCTTGGGCCCGACCGCGGTGAACGAGTTCCGTCTGAGTTTCTTCCGTACCGCAACCGACACTAACAAACCGGAAGGCAGTTTCGCCGACTTGTCGAAACTCGGCTTTGTAACTGGCGTGGGGACTCTGGGAATCATCCCTTCCGGGCCGGCCAACTTTCCTCAAACTGTTCCGCCGATTTACTTCAATGACTTCTCGATTGGAGTGAATACTCTGACGACCAAGCAGCCGGATAACACCTGGCAGGTTTCTGATAGTTTTTCGAAAGTCCTAGGCCCCCACACCATGAAGTTTGGCGGCGAGTTCCGTTATCTGCAGGTCAACGAGCGCAACACGTGTGCGCCCAACGGCGACTTTAGTTTCAATGGCAGTGAAACCGGCAGTGACTTTGCTGACTTTCTGCTCGGCGCGCCGGTGAGTTACAACCAGTGCAGCCAGCAGTTCCTGGATTCACGTTCCCGCTATGGCGGCGCTTACTTCCAGGATGCGTGGAAAGTAAGGCCCAATGTGACTGTAAACCTTGGGTTGCGCTGGGAAGTGAGTATGCCCTGGTACGATACGCAAGGCAAGATCGAGACTATCGTGCCGGGCGAGCAGTCCACGCAGTTCCCGACCGCACCAGTGGGCTGGGTGGTGCCGGGCGATCCTGGCATTCCGAGCACGCTGGCTCCTACGCGCTACAACAACTTTGGCCCGCGTGCCGGCATCGCCTATTCGCCGGGCTTCACCGATGGTCCCCTGAAGAAGATCTTTGGCGGCCCGGGCAAGACCAGTATCCGCGCGGCCTACGGCATTTACTACACCTCCATCGAGGACCTCAACCTGTTCTACGAAGTGGGAGACGCTCCGTTCGGGCTCTACTGGGTCAGCCCGCAGCCAACCATGTTCGCCGAGCCGTTCCAGACGCGCGCTGACGGAAGCTCGCAGACCCAACGTTTCCCGTTCACCTTCCCCACGCCCGGCAGTCCCGCCAACGCGACCCTGGATTATTCGACTTATCTGCCAATCTCTTACTCGCCGGGCTACAGTATCCATAACCGGCTGCCTTATGCCGAACACTATAACGTCTCGATCCAACGCGAGCTATCGACTTCGACTGTCATGACCCTGGCGTTTGTCGGTACCCAGGGACACCGGCTGATCTCTCAGTACGATGCCAATCCGGGCAATACCGCGTTCTGCATGCAGCTCAATGCGGAGGGCGCCGTGGATCTAAGTACGGGCGCGTCCAATCCAGCCTGTGGTCCATATGGCGAACAGGATACCTACCAGCTTCCGAACGGGACCTTGATCAACGGAACCCGGACCAACCTGGGCTCTGCTTTTGGCGCCGGTAACACTTTCACGGCTAACATTGCGAACTCGAATTACAACGCCTTCGAGGCCACCGTCGAACGTAAAGCTTCCGATGTTACTTTCCTGGTTGCCTATACTTTCGCCAAGGCTATCGACGATTCCTCGGGCTTCGGCGAATGGGTCAACTTCGCTAACTACCGGCTCGCGCGCTCGCTATCTACGTTCAACATGACCAACAATTTCGTGGCGAGTTATAACTGGGCCGTACCGCTCGACCGGGCGTTTCCGAAGGCGCCGAAGCGGCTCACCCAGGGTTGGAACTTGAGCGGCATCACCCGCTTCGCTACCGGTCTGCCGGTCCAGATCAGCCAGAGTTCCGGCGACTACTCGCTCACGGGCAGCCCATCCACCGATGTGCCTGACGTCGTCGCTCCAGTCGTGATCCAGAACGCGCGCAATTCCGGCCCGACCGGTCCCAACACTTACTTCCTGCCCGCCTCGTTCACCTCCGGCCCGCTCGGAACCTTCGGCGATTCCAACCGCAGCTTCTTCTCGGGTCCGGGAATCGTGAACACGGATTTCGCGATGAGCAAGACCATCCCGATTCATGAATCGATGGCCATCATGGTTCGGGGTGAGTTCTTCAACATCTTCAATCACACGCAATTCAACAACCCTGTCGGCAACTACTCGAGCAGCCAGTTCGGCGAGGTGACCAGCGCCCGCGATCCGCGTATCGGGCAGGTGAGCGCGAAGTTCCTCTGGTAGTGTGGACGGCGGTCTATTTGCTCCTCTTCCTGGCCGCGCCCGGTGGCCAGGCGGAGCAGTACCGCAAGGCGGCGCTCAGTGCGAGCCGCCAGCATAACTGGATTCAGGCCATCGGGAATTACCGGAAGGCGCTGGCGCTCGAGCCCACCGACGCCTCCACGCATTACAACCTGGCGCTGGCGCTGAAGTACAAGGGCGATGCGCAAGCGGCAGCGGCGGAGTTTCAAGCCACCGTCGCCCTCAAGCCCAACTGGGCGAAGGCGCATTACGGGTTGGGCGCGGCACTCGACGATTTGCACGACCAGGCGGGCGCGCTGAAAGAGCTGCACTCCGCTGTCACGCTCGATCCCGCGAACGCGGCCGCGCACCGCTATCTTGCCCGCATCCTCCTCGAACAGAGTAATCCATCGGGCGCCGCGGCCGAACTGCGCAAGGCGATCGCGGCGAAACCCTCGGCGGAGCTGCATTACGAACTCGGGCTGGCCGAAGGTCAGTTAGGCGATCTCGCCGCCGCCGCCGCGGAGTTCCGCATGGCCATCGGACTGAACCCGCGCGATGCGGTAGCGTACGACCGGCTCGGCGTCACGCTGCGCCGGCAAGACGATCCCGCGGGCGCTCTTGTGGCGTTTCGTAAAGCCATCGAGTCGGATCCCAAGGACGTGGACGCGCAGTACGATCTCGGCCTGCAGCTCAAGTCCGCGGGCGATCTGACTGGCGCCATCGCCGCGTTCCGGCGCGCTATCGCATTGCGGCCCGATTTCGAAAAGGCCCGCTACAATCTGGGCGTCGCGCTGCGCGCGCAAGGGCAGACCGGCGCCGCGGAGCGCGAACTCGGCGCCCTGAAGGCCCTGCACGAGCAGCGCACGCGCCTCGCGGAATCGAAGAGCCTGATCCTCCAAGGCGTCGAGGCGCTGAAGCAGCAGAAGCTCGACGGCGCGGCGGCACTGTTTCAGAAATCCATCGATGCGAGCCCGGAGCTGCCGGTCGGTTATTACTATCTCGGCGTGACGCTCGCGCGCGCCGGGCAAGACGCCCGCGCGCTGGCTGCCTATCGGAAGGCGCTCGAAATCAAGCCGGACTATGCGCAGGCGCACTCCAGCCTCGGCCTAATCTACTGGCGCGCGAACGATCATGCTCGCGCGCTCGACGAGTTCCGGCAGGCCGTCACGCTCGATCCGGATCTGGCCGAGGCGCACTACAATTTCGGACTGGCGCTGTTTCAGTCGAAGCGTCTCGATGAAGCGCAGCGCGAGTTCACCGAAGCCATCAG
>DATKNQ010000199.1:0-31658 GCA_035541265.1 Bryobacteraceae bacterium | reverse complement strand
CCATAAACCTCCTGCCGAGGAAACGACTGAGTCACTCTATACACACACTCAACCAACTCCATGCCGCCCTGCCAAACCCGCAACTCGCGAAAACCGCGCATCTTTTATCCAGCACCCAGCACCCAGAACCCACCACCCGCTACCGCAGCTTCAAAGTAGTCAATGCAAACAACGCCAAAACCAGCCCCGCGATCCAGAACCGCGCGATAATCTTCGACTCCGTCCAGCCCAGCGCCTCAAAATGATGATGCAGCGGCGCCATCTTGAAAATCCGCTTCCCGCGCAGCTTGAAGCTGCTCACCTGCAGGATCACCGACAGCGTCTCCAGCACGAAGATCCCGCCGATGAACAACAGCAGAATCTCCTGCTTGATCAGAATCGCCACAATGGCCAGCGCCGCGCCCAGCCCCAGCGACCCCACGTCGCCCATGAAAATCTCCGCCGGATGCGCGTTGTACCACAGGAATCCCAGGCTCGCGCCAGTCATCGACCCGCAGAAAATCGTCAGCTCCGACGTGCGTGCGTTCCTGGCGATCTGCAGATACTCGGCCAGCGTCGCGTGCCCGCCCGCGTACGTGAGAATGGTCAGCGCGCCCGACGCTACCACCATCAGCCCGATCGCCAGCCCATCCAGCCCATCGGTCAGGTTTACGGCATTCGATGTCCCCACCACCACCAACGCCACGAAAATAAAGAACGGCAGCACGCCAATCCCGTACGTCCAGGGATTCGACATCAATGGCGAGATCAACAGCGTGGGCTTGAAGTTCTTCAGGAACGGCACGTTCATCGTGGTCGAATAGCCGCCATACGTGCGCATGTACATCAGCATGGCCGCCACGGCGAATGCGGCCGCTACCTGGTACAGCATCTTGGCCCGCGCGGTCAGTCCCAGGTTGCGATGTTTGGCCACCTTCGAATAATCGTCCACGAAACCGATCGTGCCGTAACCCAGCAGCGTCGCCACCGCGATCCAGACATACGAATTCCGCAAGTCCGCCCACAGCAGCGTCGGGATCACGATCGAGACGATGATCAGCACGCCGCCCATCGTGGGCGTCCCGGCTTTTTTCTGATGCGACTTGGGACCTTCTTCGCGGATGTACTGCCCGATCTGAAACTGCCGCAGCTTGGCGATCAGCCATGGCCCCAGCGCGATGCACAGGAACAGCGCGGTCAGGCTGGCGAACGCCGTGCGCGAAGTCACATAGCGGAAAACGCGAAACGCCGAAATCACCGGCGAGAGTTTCTCGTAAAGCAGGAAATACAGCATAATTACGCCAGCACCTTCTCCATCGCCCGTTCGATCCGGACTCCGCGCGAACCTTTAAACAAGATGGCATCGCCGGGCGCCGCCATTTGCCTGACGAACTCGCCAGCCTCTTCGGGGTGTTCAAAAAAATGCACGGACTGTGGCGGCATACCCGCGCGCGCGGCCTCTTCGGCGATGAACCGGGCCGCCCCATGCACCGCGACCAGCGTATCCACGCCGCTTTCCGCCACGCACCGTCCCGCCTCGCGATGCAGCATTTCCGCGGCATGTCCCAGTTCCAGCATCTCGCCCAGCACGGCGATGCGCCGCCGCGCGGGTGTGGATCGCAGCACGTCCAGCATGGCCCCCACCGCTTCCGGGTTCGAGTTGTAGCAATCGTTCCAGATCACGATGCCGTTGTGCTCCAGCCGCTCGCCGCGCATCTTGCCGATCGTGAAATCGGCCACGGCATCGCGCAACCGCGCCGCCGGAATCTCAAACGCGCGCGCCACGGCGATGCCGGCCAGCAGATTCAAAACGCCGTGCCGCCCCCCAAGCGCGGTATGAAACTCCACGCCATCCACGCCAAAGCGCGTGCCGTCTTCTCCAAGAACCACGCCGGTGGCGCGCACATCCGCGCCTTCCGAAAACCCGAACGTGATCGTGCGCCCGCGATGCATCTCCCGAAACCGCAAAACGCGTGCATCATCCGCGTTCAGCACTGCGATGCCCGACTCCGGATCGAGCGCCTCGATCAATTCCCGCTTGGCCAGCGCTACGCCCTCGATCGAGTCGAAAGCCTCCACGTGGGCGTACCCGACATTCGTCACCACCCCGATATCCGGCTTCGCAATCGCCGCCAGCGCCCGAATCTCGCCCGCGTGATTCATCCCCATCTCAATCACGCCCACACGCGCATCGTCCGGCAGGCGCAGAATCGAGAGCGGCACGCCGACATGATTATTGAAGTTGCCCACGGTCTTGCCAACTCGCAATTCAGTAGCCAGCAGGCGAGCGATGGCATCCTTGGTCGTCGTTTTGCCCGCGCTGCCCGTCACCCCCACCACGCGCCCGCCCCACTTCTGCCGCGCCCATGCCGCCAGCGCCTGCATGGCGGCCAGCACATCCGCCACCTGCATGACCTGCCCATCCACCGGCCGATCCACCATCGCGGCCGCTGCGCCTTTCTCGAGCGCCAGCGCCACGTACGCGTGCCCATCATGATTCGGCCCGCGTAGCGCAAAAAACAAATCGCCCGGCGCGAGTGTGCGCGTATCGACCGACCATCCGGCGACTGCCGCGTTCACCGCCGGCGCCGCGCTACCCACCGCCCGCGCGACGCCGCTCAACTCCAGAATCATTGCGGCTCCCGCCGATAGCCGAAGCCCTGCAGTACCCCACGCGCTACTTCCCGATCGTCGAAATGAATGGTCCGGTCTTTCAATACCTGGTAAGTCTCGTGACCCTTGCCCGCCAGGATCACGATGTCGCCGGGCCGCGCTTCCTTGATCGCGCGCGCAATCGCCGTGGCCCGGTCCGGCTCCACCACCAGCGGCACATCCGTCCGCCGGATGCCCACCAGCGCATCGTTCATGATGGCCAGCGGATCCTCCGACCGCGGATTGTCGCTCGTCAGCACCACGAAGTCGCTGTTCTCCGCCGCCGCCTGCCCCATCAGCGGACGCTTCGCGCGGTCGCGATCGCCGCCGCAGCCGAACAGCGTAACGATGCGCTTCGGTGCGAGGCCCCGCGCCACCGCGATCGTGTTCCGCAGTGCATCGTCGGTGTGCGCATAATCCACCACCACGCCGAACGGCTGGCCTTCATCAATGCGCTCGAAACGCCCCGGCACGGCGCGGCATTGCGCGATCCCTTGCGCGATCACATCCGGCGCAATCCCGTAACTCAGTCCCGCCGAGCACGCCGCCAGGATGTTATACACGTTGATTTTGCCCAGCAGCGGCGACTCCACCGTGAAGCGCTCCTTGCGGCTTTGCACTTCAAAGCGCAGCCCCTGCAGGTTCGAGCTGATGTGCCGCGCGCGTACCGTAGCGCCCTGCCCCAGCCCGTACCAAAGCACCTCGGTCGCCGGCCCCACCGCGACCTTGCGGCACCACTCGTCATCGCGATTCAGCACGGCCCACGCCGGAGGCGGCGCACCCGCGCCAGTGAACAGCATTTGCTTAGCCGCGAAGTAATCCTCCATCGTCCGGTGGAAGTCCAGGTGATCGCGCGTGAGGTTCGTGAAAATCGCGGTATGAAAACTCAGACCGTAAACGCGCCCGAGCGCCAGCGCGTGGGACGATACTTCCATCACCGCATGTGTCCCGCCGAGCGTTTCGAGCTCCGCGAACAGCCGGTGCAAATCGAGCGATTCCGGGGTAGTGTTGACGGCCGGAAGCACACGCCCGGCCAGATGATATTCGATCGTGCCCACCAGGGCCGTCGTCTTCCCGGCCGCGCGCAGAATCGAATCGATCAAATAGGATGTGGTGGTTTTGCCGTTCGTCCCGGTAATGCCCGTCAGCGCGATGCGCTCATCGGGCTTGCGATAGAAGTTGCGCGCCGCCACCGCCAGCGCCTGCCGCCCATGCTCGACCTCGATCCATGGCGCGCCGAACGCCTCCGGAGCCGCCGATTCGCTGGCCACCGCCACCGCGCCGCGCTCCACCGCATCGCGCGCGAACGCGCGTCCATCGGTGCGGCTACCGGGAAATGCGAAGAAGAGGAAGCCAGGTTGCACGCGGCGCGAATCGTAGTCCAACCCTTGTACCGTGATCTGGGAAAGCTCCGGCGAGAGATCCGCTATCAGCTTGACCCCCGCCAGTATCTCTCCCAGAGTCATCTTTCAAGATCGACTCGAATCCTTTCTCCGTCGTGCAGGACGGCGCCCGGCGGCGGATCCTGCCTGCGGACAATTCCGGTTCCCGCCAGCACCACCGGCAAACCTTGCGCTTGGGCCATCGTGACTACCGAGCGCATCGAAAGACCGATGAAGTTCGGCGCCGTCGGCCCGGTGGCTTTGGCCTGGACCGGCGCCGTCTGGCTGGTCGCGACTGCGGGCTGCGGCGCCGGCGGCGGTTCCACCTGCGCAGTCTCGTCCAGAGCCGGCGGGTCCACGGGGCCATCCACCGTCGGCGAATCATCCAGATCGGCCACCTGCGTTTGGCTCTGGTTCGGAGCCGTGTCCGGCAGATCCTTGGGCACGTCCATCACCCGCAGGGCTTCCGTGGCCACTTCTTTGAACACCGGCGCCGCCACCACGCCGCCGAATCCCGCGCTGCCGCGCCGCGTGTTATTCACCGTTGCTACTACCACAATAGCCGGATTGGTTACAGGCGCGAAACCCATGAACGAGCCGTTGTAGTTGTGCGTATAGTGGCCCGTCGCGTAATCGTAAATCTGCGCCGAGCCCGTCTTGCCGCCCGTCGAATAGCCGTCCAGCTTGGCCCGTTTGCCGGTTCCGAACAGCACCACGCCTTCCATCATCTGCCGCATGGTGATGGCGGTCTCAGGCTTCAGGATGCGGCGCATCGGCCCGGGTGGGACACTTCCGTTGCCGCGCTTCAGCACCAGGCGGGGCGTCACCAGCATGCCCCCATTCGCCACCGCCGCACAGGCGCGCGCCAGTTGCAGCGTGGTCACGCCGACTTCATGGCCCATCGCCACCGACATCAGCGACGTCGTGCGCCAGCGCGCCAGCTTTCGCACCAGGCCCGGAGATTCGGCCGGCAGCGGAATTCCAGTGCGCGAACCGAAACCAAAGCGCCGCACGTAATCGTACAACTTGGGCGCCCCAACCTTCAGCCCGATCTGGATCGCGCCGATGTTGCTCGATTTCGCCAGCACCATCGCCATAGGCATCGTGCCGTAGCCGTGATGCGCTTCGTGCACCGTGCGTCCGGCCATCGTGAACGTCCCGTTGCCGCAATTGATCAGGCTGCTCGGTCTCAAATCCGTGGTCTCGAGCGCGGCCGAAAGCGTGATCACTTTGAAAACCGACCCCGGCTCGAAGGGCACCGAAACCGCGTGATTGAAGCGCGCCGCTTCGCCCGCCCGGCCGGGTTTGGGCGGCTCGTTCGGATCGAACGACGGGTAACTGGCGATCGCCAGAATGTCGCCGTTGTTCGGATCCAGCACCACCACGCTGCCGCTGTCGGCGTCCGCATCCTCGACCGCTTTGGCGATGGCCTGCTGCGCCGGCAACTGAATGCGCTCGTCGATCGTGAGCGTCAGGTCGGTTCCGGGCCGCGGTTCGGTTTCTACGTCCGAATCGATCCCGCGGCCCTTGGCGTCGGTCAACATCCGCATGGTACCCGGCAATCCGCGCAGATCGTCTTCCATGCCTTTCTCGATCCCCCACTGGCCGACTTCTTGCGCATCCACCGCGCCCACGATGTGCGCGGCCAGCGCGTTGCGCGGATAGTCGCGGCGGCTCTCCTCGGTGAAGCGGATCCAATCCAGGTGCAGGCTGCGCAGCCGCTCGTATTGATCCGTGTCCAGGTCCCGCGCCACCCACATGAAGCCGCGCTGGTTGTTCGCGTACCAGCGCATTCTGCCGTAGAGCGTCGCGCGATCCATGTGCAGCACGCCCGAAATGATCTCCGACGCCACCTGCAGATCCGGCACCTGCAGCGGGTCGATGTACACCGAATTGCGATTCACGCTCCCGGCCAGCAGTTGCCCGGAACGATCGTAGATCGAGCCGCGCGGCGCCGCGATTTCCACGGTCGCTTCCTGTTGGCGGTGCGCCATCTGGACATATTCGGCATGATGCAACACCTGCAGCCGGAACAACTGCATCAGAATCAGGCCGGCCCAAAACATCACCGCGCCCCCAAACATCAGCAGGCGGCGGTCAGCCCTGGTTTTGTTGCCTGATTCCATAGGCGTGTGTGTGGGGCAGGGCCGTGCCCTGCGCGGGGCTCGCAGACCCGCGGATGATCTCCTAACGCCGGTTCATCGCCAGCTTGCTGTCGTTCTTCGGATCGAGATGCACGATCTGCCCCGGCGCGGGCGCGCCCAGATCGCGGCGCTTGGCCAATGCTTCCAGGTTCTCCTGCCGCGCGATCCGCGCTTCGATCACATCCAGGTCGCGCTGCTCGTCGAGCAGACGCATCTGTTCCTGCTTGAGGGATTCCAGTTGATAGCCCGCGAAGATGTTGGCCACCCGGGGCGTCAGCGCGCCCATCAGCAGCAACGCGATCAGGCACGCCATGCCGATCATCGACCACTCGCCGCGTGCCGCCGGATCGGGCTGGCGGACGATGCGCGAGTTGTCGATGCGCTTCGAGTACAGGAAGACGTCCTCGTTGGGTAGCGCCCGCAGGCAGCAGCGGTCGTCTACCGGATAGCTTTCGGTTTGCTCGCCACCGGCGTCAGCCGCCGCCAGGGGCCTCCGGAAAAACATTGCCAGCGTTGCCATAAAATTCTTACCTCGCTATCTCATCTCCAGCGCCCGCAGCTTGGCGCTGCGCGATGCTGGATTCAATTCCGTTTCCGCGGCAGAGGGTGTGAACGGATGTTTGGTCAAAATCCGCGCGCGCCCTTCCCTCTCGAGCGACCGGAAGCTGTGCTTCACCTTCCGGTCTTCGAGCGACATAAAAGAGATCACCACCAAACGGCCGCCGCTCGCGAGCACCTCCGGAGCGATCCGGAGCAGTTGGTCGAGTTCCCCCTGCTCGTCGTTGACAGCCATGCGCAGCGCCATGAAAGTGCGGGTCGCGGGATGCAGACGGTTCGTTCGAGGCACGGCCCGCTCCACTACCCCGGCCAGGTGTAGTGTGCTCCGTATGGGCCGTGCCCGAACGATGGCTCTGGCTATCTTCCGCGCCCTCCTTTCTTCGCCTAGCTGATAGATCAGGTCGGCGAGCGCCTTCTCGGCGTCTTGATTGACCAGGTCTGCCGCCGTCATGCCCGTGGTTTGATCCATGCGCATGTCCAGAGGCCCCTCTGCCATAAACGAAAATCCCCGCGCCGGCTCCGTCAGTTGATACCGGCTCACTCCCAGGTCGGCCAACACCCCGTCGGCCTTCTCCGCTCCGCAGGCCGGCAACGCATCGGCAAGCTGCGAGAACGTCCCCTGGTGAAAACAAATCCGTCCGGCCCATTCGGCCGTGTTGCGCCGCGCCATCTCGAGCGACTCGGCATCCCGATCGTTGGCGATCACTTTGCCCGTAGTCACCCGCCGCGCGATTTCCGACGTGTGTCCGCCCAATCCCGCCGTGGCATCCAAGTACGTGCCCTCCGGCCGGATTGCCAGCCACTCGATCGCCTCGGCCGCCATCACGGCAAAATGCATAAGCCATTACTTGAACCCGGCCCGCTGTAGAACTTCCAGGTCGTCTTCGGGCGACTGCGCGGCTTCGGCGCGCTGCGCGTGGAAGGTCTCCTCGCTCATCACCTGAATCGCCCCGTTCACCACCAGCACCTTCACCGGCTGATTCTCGATCCGCAATTCCCGCCGCAGCTCCGGCGAAAACTGCACCCGGCCCTGCCCGTCCATCTCCGCTTCCGACCCCAGTTCCTGGGTCGTGAACCACACCCGCTTCACTACTTTCGGATTGTCGCGGTGCGAGGTGAACAGCGCCTCGTTTTCTCTCCAGATCGCAATCGGGTATACTGTCGCCATGCGGCGATCCGTGCTGGTCACAAACAGCTTCTTTTCCGGCATCCCGCCCAGGTACTTCTGGAACTCGACCGGCAGTTTGAGGCGGCCCTTGTCGTCCAGGCGCGCGGGATACATCCCTCGCGGGGGTTCCATCAGTACCGCGCCCTGAGCCAGCTCGTCTGCCACTTTTAATCTACTTTCTGGCCACTTTTAGACCACAACAAATTGTGGCATGAACCTCCGTCCATTGCAAGAGAAATTTGCATGAACCCATTGATTGGAAGCGGGTTAGTCAGATACCAGACAATCTACCTAAACAGCGTTATACCCCAACATCTTGATTTTTAGGCGAACAGACGGCGAAGTGTTGGCTTGGTTTGGCTTTGTTGGTCCAAATCCCTGCCGGCGCCCGTAAGATCCCTACTTCTGGTCTATAAGTACCGGAAAGCAATGGGGTTAGTTAACATCACCTAACCAAAGACATGGTTGAGGCGCCGCACCGGCCGGTGCTAGTTCTGAGGTGGGTCACGATTCATGGCAAAACACAAAAAGAAGGATGAAGAGCTCGACCGGCGCGCCAAGCGCCGCTTCGGCATCGAACAGACATTGCGCTACCGACTCCTCTACGGCAGCCGCGTCACCGAGTCCGGCACCGGGCGAACCCTGAACATCTCCAGCAGCGGCGTTTGGTTTACGACCGAGGGCGTCCTCGGCACCGGATTGCCTGTAGAGCTTTCGATGAGCTGGCCCGTGCGTCTGAATGATGTCTGCCCCATGAAGCTGATGATCTACGGCTGCGTCGTGCGCAGCGATCATTCGAGCGCGGCCCTCGCCATCGAGCGCTACGAGTTCCGCACGCAAAGCACCGCCGCCTTACCGTTGTACGAAGAAAACGCCGTCCGCCTGCCTACCTAACCGCACGCGCGTAGTGCGCCATACATTCACCGCTTGACGCTCCCATCCCTTTCGACCTAACCTGGGTGACGCGGGTTTCGATATGGGTGAATCTGAAGGAACTCTGGTTGAGAAGCATTGTGTCCCGTGCAAAGGCGGTGTGCCGCCATTACGCGGTGCGGAGCTGCAGAAGTTATCCACGCAGTTACCGGATTGGAAGGTGGTCGCCGAACATCATCTGACTAAGACGTTCGTCTTCCCAGACTTCAAGACCGCCTTGGCGTTCGTGAACCGCGCGGGAGCCGTGGCGGAGGCCGAAGGCCATCATCCCGACTTACTGCTCACCTGGGGACGCGTTGACGTAAAGACTTACACGCACAAGATCGACGGGCTCACCGAGAGCGACTTCATTCTGGCGGCCAAGATCGACGAGGCCTTCCTCGCAAAGCCGTGAAGGCCTATGCGCGGGACCTCGCCTACATTCACGACACCGGCTACACCGGCTTCGTGAAGAAGGCCGCGCCGGGGCTGCTGCGTCTGCTCCAGCAGAATGGCGTCTTGCACGGGCTGGTGGTCGACGCGGGGTGCGGCAGCGGCGTTTGGGCGCGCGCCCTCACCGATCGTGGATACGCCGTGTTGGGCATCGATATTTCGACCGCGATGATCCGCTTGGCGCGCCTGCACGCGCCCGCCGCCCGCTTCCGCGCCGGATCGTTGTTCGGCCTGGACCTGCCTTCGTGCGACGCGGTCACCTCCATCGGCGAGTGCGTCAACTACGCCTTCGATTCCGCGAGCGGCAAGCCCGGTCTGGTTGGTTTTTTTCAACGCGTGCACCGCGCTTTGCGTCCCGGCGGCGTCCTGATTTTCGATGTGCTGGAACCGGGCGCGAGCGACGGCGCGCCGTCGAGACGATTCATGGAAGGGCCGGACTGGGCGATCCTTCTGGAGGTCGATGAAGACCGCAAACGCAGGATCCTGACCCGCCGCATCGTGAGTTTCCGGCAGGTCGGCAGACTCTACCGGCGCAGCGAAGAGACTCATCGCCAGCATCTCTACGGGCGCGCCGAGTTACTGGAAGAACTGGATCAAATCGGTTTCGAGACCCAGTTGCTCGGCGGCTACGGCCGCCTTCGATTCACGCCGGCGCACGCGGGCATTCTGGCGCGGAAGCCGGCTTAGAGCCACCGCATGGAAGAGTCTGAAAGGCGGGAGATCCTGCGCCAACGAGCAAAGGCCTGCGATGCGTTGCACGCGGTCCTGTCCGGAGTCAGTGAGCCCGCGGCTGTCCGCCACGTGAAGCAAATCGCGGAGGTCCTTGTATTCGTCAACGCGCCTGGCGGAAAATAGAAGCGCGGATGCGATTATTCACCGGCCTCGATCTTCCAGCGGAAGTCATCGCCAATCTCCATCATCTGCTCGATCAGCTTCGCCCCACGGCGCGCATCAAGTGGAGCCCGCCCGAGAATCTGCACATCACCACGCGCTTCATCGGCGAGTGGCCGCAAGAGCGGCTGGACGAACTGAAAGCCGCGCTGGCCGGCATGCCCGCCCCGCCGGCGATTCCGGTTCAGGTGCACAAGCTGGGCTTCTTTCCCAATCCGCACTCGCCGCGCGTTTTCTGGGCCGGAGTGGAAGCAGCGCCGGCTCTTGAGGCGTTGGCGGCTGAGACCGACTGCGCTCTCGACCGCCTCGGTCTGCCAGCGGAAGGGCGGCCCTTCCGTCCGCATCTGACGCTTGCGCGCATCAAAGAACCCGTGCCGCTGCAGAAACTGCGCGAGAAGATCGCCGCGCTGCCCTCGCTCGAATTCGGCAGCTTCACCGCCGGCCGCTTCTTTCTTTACTTAAGCCACCGCACGTCCGCCGGCTCGGTCTACACCAAGCTTGCGGAGTATCCCCTATCGGCTGCGCTATCCTGAGGCATTGAATGACGGCCACCCTGGGACTTGCCATCGCCTACCTGCTAGGCGCGATTCCATTCGGATTTCTGCTGGTGAAACTCACGACCGGGCGCGACGTGCGGGCTTCCGGCAGCGGCAACATTGGCGCCACGAATGTGTTGCGCACCACCGGACGCGCCGCGGGCGTCGCCACTCTGCTGATGGACATTGCTAAGGGCTACCTGGCGGTGTGGATCGAAGGGCGGCTCACGGACGGCAACATCAAGTGGATGGCGGCGGCCGCGCTGGTGGTCATGATCGGCCATTCTTACCCCATGTTTCTGCACTTCCGCGGCGGCAAGGCCGTCGCCGCATTTGTCGGCGCTTACCTTTGCCTCACGCCCGTGCCGCTGACCGCCGTGCTCATCGTTTTCGTGATCATGGTCGCCTGGACCCGGCACATCTCGCTCGGCTCAATCATGGCGGCGGGATCCTTTCCCTTGGCCGTCTGGCTGATCGAGCATCCGCCGCTGACCGTGGTAATTACCGCATTCTTGAGCGGCGCGCTGATCATTTACCGGCATCGCGAGAATATCGCCCGCCTGCGCGCCGGCAATGAGTCCGCCTTTACTTTCGGGAGCCGTAAGTGAACGAACTCGCAATTGTCGGCGGCGGCAGTTGGGGCACCGCGCTGGCCGCCATTCTGGCTCCGCGCTTCCCGCGCATCCGCCTCTGGGTGTATGAACACGATCTGGCCGAGCGCATGCGCGCCACGCGCATCAATGACGTCTACTTGCCTGGATTCTCTCTGCCGGGTAACGTGGCCGTCGAGACGGAGTTCGCTGCCGCGCTACCGGGCGCGGCGATCGTGTTGAGTGTGATGCCGTCGCACCTGGTGCGCCCGATTTATAAAAGCATGCTGCCCTGTCTGGACGCCTCGATGGTGTTCGTCAGCGCGACTAAGGGACTGGAGAACGGCACGCTATTACGTCCATCGGCAGTAATGCACGAATGCCTGGCGGCGCGATTTGAGCCGCGCGTTGCGGTAATTTCCGGACCAACCTTCGCCCGCGAAGTAGCGCGTTGCGATCCAACCGCATTAGTGGTTGCCTCCACCGATGAAGCGCTCGCATTGAACATTCAGTCGAGTTTCTCCGGACCTACCTTCCGCCTCTACACGAGTCAAGATCCCATCGGCGTCGAAATCGGTGGCGCGGTGAAGAACGTCGTAGCGATCGGCGCCGGTGTCTGCCACGGATTGGGCTTGGGAAGTAACACACAGGCCGCCTTAATCACGCGTGGCTTGGCGGAGATGACCCGCCTCGCGGTGGCGTCCGGCGGACGCCCGCAGACACTGGCTGGCCTTGCCGGTCTGGGCGATCTGGTACTAACATGCTCCGGTGAACTTAGCCGGAACCGTACTGTAGGACTGGAACTGGCGCGCGGGCGCAAGCTCGATGAAATCGTCGGTTCGATGAAGATGGTCGCCGAAGGAATCAAAACCACTAATGCAGCGGCCGACTTAGCCGCGCGTGTGCAGGTAGAAATGCCGATCGCCCGCCAGATGTACGAAATGTTAACTTTCGGCCTACCCCCGCGGGAAGCCATCCGCAGGCTGATGGAGCGCTCCCTTAAAGGTGAATAACTTGCTTAAGAATCAGGGCCGGCGGATGATGCTGCCAACTTTCGTCAACTTGCGCGCAACCTTACATGGGACCTAGGGTTAACAAGGACATGGGGGTTGTTGCCGCCGCTCTGGACTATGATGCGGAGCTCATGCTGCGCGTCAAGGACGGAGACGGCGCCAGCTTCGCCCTGTTGCTCGAAAAGCACCGCGCCCCGGTGATTCACTTTGTCTACCGGCTGGTGCAGGAGCAGGCGGTTGCCGAGGAGCTGGCGCAGGAAGTTTTTCTGCGCGTCTACCGCTCCCGGTCGAGCTACGAGCCCACAGCCAAGTTTACAACCTGGTTGTTCCGCATCGCCACGCACCTGGCGCTGAACTGGCTGCGGGACGAGAAGCATGAACGCATGCAGGAGCGGCTCGACGACGGGCCCCCGGATTTCCCGGCGCGTGAGGTTTCCGACCGGCGGCCTTCGGTCGAGGACCAGTTGATGTATCAGGCCAGGCTGGCGGAAGTCCGGCGCGCGGTGGCCGGTTTGCCCGAGAAGCAACGCGCGGCGGTGCTGATGCATAAGTACGAAGAGATGGACTATGTCCAGATAGCAAAGGTGCTGGGCTGCTCGGAATCGGCGGTGAAGTCGCTGCTGTTCCGGGCTTACGAGACGCTGCGCGCCCGCCTGGCACACATGGGAAGAATATGAATTGCCCGATGGAAAGCCACGATCCGGAAATGCTGGTGGCCTATGCCGCCGGCCAGCTCGATCAGGAAGCTGTGGCCGCATTCGAGGAGCACCTGTCCGGGTGTCCGGAATGCAGCGCGACCGCCGCGGACCAGATGGCGGTCTGGCAGGCTCTGGACGTCTGGGAGACGCCCTCCGTATCGCCCGATTTCAACCGCCGGCTCTATCACCGGATTGAAACGGAGATGCGTTTATCGTGGTGGGAACGCCTGACACGGCCGTTCCATCCGCTAGTGCTTCGCCGGATCCTGCCGCTCACCGCGACAGCCGCTCTGCTGCTGATGGCCGGCCTGATTCTGGAGCGGCCCGCGGCAGTCGCGCCGGCCACCAAGGGCGCCGAGGCCGTGCGCGCGGAGCAGGTGGAACGTACTCTGGAAGATCTGGAATTATTGCGCCAGTTCAGCGCGGCGCGGCCGGGCAACAACGAACATCGCGACGCGATGTAAATTATGCGGTCAGTGCTTCTCCAATTCGGGTTTGCGGCCGTCCTGGCAGCGGGCGCGTGCAGCTTGTCCGGCGCCCAGCAACCGGCGGAACAGCCGCCTGCCGGACAGCCGGCTGTCGAACAGCGCCTCAACGCGGTACTCGATCGCTGGAACAAGATGTCGCCCGAGGAGCGCGAGCGGGAACTTGCCAAGCTGCCTCCCGAGCGCGCGCGCCGCATCCGGCTGCTGTTGCACCGCTACAACCTGATGAACCCGCAGGAGCAGCAGGCGCTGCGGCAGCGCTACCGGACCTTTAGCGAGCTTCCTCAGGCCGAGAAAGAGACCGTGCGGCAGCGGCTCCGGGAATTCCGGCAGTTACCTCGCGAGCGTCAGGTAACCGTGCACGCCGAAGTCGACGAACTTCGCCGTCTGCCCGACGCCCAGCGCCAGGCCCGCTACGAGAGCGCCGAGTTCCGCGGGCGTTACTCGCCCCAGGAGCGGCAGATCATCAAGGATCTGACCGAGTATCTCGAGCCCGAGAAGTAACCTCGCTGTGCTAGACTCGCCAACGTGCGGGTCCTACTCTTCCTGTTGATCGCGTGGGCCGCTTTCCCTTGTGAGGTAGAGAATCTGTTCAACGGCACGGATACGTCCGGCTGGAAGATGTCCGGCAGCGGCCGGTTTGTGGTCGAGGACGGCAGCCTCAAGCCGGAAGGCGGGCCCGGACTTCTCTGCTTTGCGCAGCGGCAGTTCGCAAACGGCGTCATTCGGGTCGAGTTCCGGCCTACGGACGGCAACAGCCGAGCGGCCGTGGCCGTACGAATGACCGAGCGCGGAACCGGCGGATATCGGATCCAGATCGGCGCGGGCGACCCGTGGCACTGCACCGGCGCCATCGAAGGCCACAGCAGAGCCGCCAGTTGCCCGAGTCTACAATCCGGCGAATGGCACAAGATGACGATCGCGCTGCTGGCCAACGAAACCGGCGTGTACGTCGACGGGCAAAAAGTCAATGAGTACATCGGCGATCCGCAGGCCCCTTATCCCGGTGGTTGGGGCCGGAGCTCCGTCGGCCTGGAGAATGACGGCCCAGGTTCCGAAGTCTATTTCCGAAGCTTCACCTTCGTGAATAACTTCCACTAATCCCGAATTACCTCAGGGTGAAATTGACTTCGATCTCAGTGGCCACTTCCACTGGTTCGCCATTCAACGAAGTCGGCCGGAAGATCCACTGCTTCACTGCCGCCAGTGCCGCCGGAATCAACAGCGGATGGCCGCTGACAGCGTGCAGATCGAGGATCGTGCCTTCGCGCGAGATCACGGCCTGCAGGCGCACGACACCGGAGATGCGCGCGGCTCTGGCCAGCGGCGGATAGACGGGCTGTGGTCCGGAGACGAGCTTGCCTTCGACCACTTGTCCCCCTAACCGGATGCGCGGAATGGGCGCCGGAGCCGTGGGCTTCGCTGCGGGCGCGGGCGGCGGAGGCGGCGGAGGCGTGGCGGATCGCACCAGGCTATCGATGACGCCGTGACCCGGTCCATTCGAATTGCCGATACCTCCAGGCACGCCGGCATCCCCAGGGGTGAAAGCAATGTCCGGATCCTGAATCATGACGGGCTTATCGGGGATGGTTCTGGGCTGGAACAATGTGCTGGTCTTCATCAGGAACGGGACCGTGCGCACGGGCTTGACCGCTGCCGGCGCGGCGCGATGCGGCAGCGCGCGCGGTGGCTCCGGCACGGTGACCCATCCCAGGGGATGCGGCAATCCCTCGGTGCTGACGAGCGGAACCAGGATAGCCAAGCCGATCATCGCGACCTGGCCCAGCATGGAAACGGCCACGGTCCAGGGCTTGCGGGTGCGTTGAGAGACACTAATAGCCTCGAACATATATCCTCCGTTTTCACTTAGTCGATTTTGTCTAACCCAACTAATTCGACACTTCGGGCGGAGAGTAAGTTCCGGCTGATCGGTTACTGGATGAAACCGAGTTTTTTGAGTGCCGGCTCCGGCTCAGGCGCGTCGAACTGGGTGAGGGCCATTTTCTCGCGGCCGTTCACCAGCGCCACGCCGGAAGGCGCGCTCACGTAGGGGAAGATCTTTTTCAGTTGCGGCAGGTCGTCTGAAATGACCGCTTTCAGATGCGTATCATCGAGAAAACCCTGCGCAAACTGTGGCACGTTGATGGGCACCGCCACGATGCGCGTATCGCCCCAATTCAATTTCGACATGCGCTTGGCGGCATCCAGGCAATGCAGACATTCGGGATCGAAGTAGAAAATCAGGATCTTGCCTGCCTGCAAAGAGTACGGCTTGCCATTCACGGTGACGGTATCGGGAGCCTTGGTGCCGGTCTGCCGCAGGGTGACCACGCCATAGGCGGCTGCGGCAAACACCACGATGCCGGCGAGGATAACCAGGGTGCGGCGCATGTTTTCCGCCGGCCGTGACCAAATGCCGGCGAGCACCGCGCACACCAGCATGAGTCCATCGCCCACGAAGAAGGCCGGACCCACCGCCCGCTTGACCCACGGGAAGCAATTGCATTCATCGCCGCGCAGCGCGTTGTAGTGCACGCCGATGAAGATCATGAACGAGACCAGCAACGCGCCGCCCAGCCACGCGCCCCAGCGGCGGAATCGCGGGACCAGCAGCAGCACGGCGGCGAACGTCTCGGCGATTCCGAAGCCGATCGCGGCAGCCAGGCTCAGCGATTGCGGCACCAGCGCCTGGGTCATGCGCACGGCAGCACCAGGAGCATCGGTGAGCTTCCAGAGGCCGGAAACCAGGAAGAGCAGCGCGAGCAGAATTGCGCCTAACCAGTTGAGCGTGGTTTTCCAACCGGGAAGCTGCAATTCGGCCAAGGCCGGCTGGGGCTGTGCCATACTGTGGTCCATGGCCACTATTTTACCGAAATGACCGTTGCCCTTTTGCTGATGCTGGCCGCATTCGGGCGCGTCGATCTGATCGATTCCACTTACGATATCCCGGCGAGCGACTGGCGGTACGTGCCGCGGCCAGTCACCCAGGAGCCCACCTGGGTGGATTGCATATTCGACGCCGGCCGTCCGGACGCGCGGGTGCGCGTGGTGCTACTGAGCCACGACGATCTGAATCGCTGGCGGCTGGGTAGCGATCACGAGGAACTCGCCACCACGCCGGTCGGACCGCGCGGTATGCTGCGCATGTCCGTGCACGATCCGGATACTTACGTGGCCATCGAGAATCGCGGATCGCGCGCGGCGAGTGTACGGCTGCGCGTGTTTCTGGAACAGCCGCGCGCGCGCTATCTTTCGACGGGGCGGCGGGTGGCCGTGATCCTGATCAGCCTGGGAGTCTTCTTCGGTATCGTCACCTTTTCAGCGCGGCGTCTGCTGCGGGCCATCAGGCGCTGAGCGCCGCGCGGACGGCATCCTGCGTGCGGCGGATGTCTTCGTGCGAGTGCGCGGCCGAAACAAATACGGCTTCGAACTGCGAGGGCGGCAGATAGATTCCCTGCTCCAGCATGCGGCGATGAAAGGCGGCGAAGCGGGCCGTGTCCGAGCGCTTGGCGGAATCCCAATCGGTGACCGGCTGATCGGTGAAGAACCAGGTGAACATGGCGCCCACGCGATTGACGGTGATGCCCGCGGGCGCGGCGCCGGCGATGGCGGCCGACTTGGTTTCCAGATCGTCGTAGACTTCCGGATGCGCCTTCAAATAGCGCAGCATCGCCAGCCCGGCGGCGACCGCCAGCGGATTGCCCGATAGCGTGCCGGCCTGGTAAACCGGGCCGACCGGCGCGACGCAGCGCATGATATCCGCGCGGCCGCCATACGCGCCGATCGGCAAGCCGCCGCCGATCACTTTGCCCAGCGTGGTCATATCGGGCCGGATGCCGAAGCGCGCCTGCGCGCCGCCGTACGCCACACGGAAGCCGGTCATGACTTCATCGATGATCAGCAGCGCGCCGTGGCGGGCGGTGATCTCACGCAATGCTTCGAGGAATCCAGGCCGCGGCGGCACGCAGCCCATGTTGCCCACTATCGGCTCGACGATCACGGAGGCGATGCGATCGCCATGCATACGGAACGCGGCTTCGACCGCGGCGACGGAGTTGAACCGCAGCGGAAGGGTAGTATCGGTGAAGCCCTTCGGCACGCCCTGCGTATCGGCGATGCCCAGCGTGGCGAGTCCCGAGCCGGCCTTGACAAGCAGCGAATCCACGTGGCCGTGATAACAGCCTTCGAACTTGACGGTGAGGTCGCGGCCGGTGAATCCGCGCGCCACGCGAATCGCGGACATGGTGGCTTCGGTGCCGGAGTTGACCAGCCGCACCATCTCCATGGAGGGCACGGCCTCGCGGATGGCCTCGGCGAGCTCGACCTCACGCTCGGTGGGCGCGCCGAAACTGGTGCCGGTTTCGAGCGCCTCGCGCACGGCTTGGACAATCGCGGGGTGGCGATGGCCGAGCAGCAACGGTCCCCAGGAGCCGACGTAGTCGATGTATTCGTTGCCGTCGACATCGTACAGATACGCGCCTTCGCCGCGGGCGATAAACGGCGGATTGCCGCCCACGCTGCGGAAGGCGCGCACCGGAGAATTGACGCCTCCGGGAATGACTTGCTGCGCGCGCGCGAAGATAGCTTCCGATCGGGCGTGCGTCATGGCTGGGCTTTGCCGGGCAGCAGACGGCTGAGGCCCAGGCTCATGGCGATCTCGTAGAGGCTGCCATTCAGGTTGCGCATGAGGCGGTTCTTCAGGCCCAGGTACGGCTGCGTGCCGGCGAACAGATCCTGCATGACGTTGCTGAACCGGCTGCTGCGGCGCGTGAATTGGACCATGCGCGCGGGGACGGATCCGAACAGGAAGCGGCCCAGGAAAACGCGCTTGGCGAGGCGCGAGCCGAATTCCAAGTCCGCGGCGAAATCGCGGCGCAACATGCGGCGGTAGGATTGCAGTTTGTCTGCAATGCTGCCCAGCTCGGACAGCAGCGCTTTAGCCGCGAGATCCGCGGAGCGCAGCGCGTAGTATATGCCTTCGCCGGTGACGGGATCGACCAGGCCGGCGGCGTCGCCCACCGCCAGCCATCCATCGCCGGCCACGCGGTTCTTGCGCCACGCGGACGTTTCGAGACTCGGCAACAAGTGGCTGTAAAACGCAGCGCCCTTCCAGCAGATGCCGCGCTGCGCCATGTAATTCTCCAGACGCTTGCGCAGCGAGGAGGCCGGCTCGCCCTTTCCGCAGATGCCCACCGAGAGATGTCCGCAGCGCGGGAAGACCCATATGTAGCCTTCGAGCTCCGGCAGGAACTGGATATCGATCTGCGACTGATCGCCGGGAACGTAGTAGCCCAGCGCGGACATGGCATCCCGCGCGGTGAGCTGCGTGCCGAAGTCGCGCAGCGGATTGCGGGCGCCGGTGGCGATGACGCAGAAATCCGCATCGAGCGCGCCGGCATTCGTCCGCAGACGCCAGCCCATGCCGGAGCGCGCCAGTTCGAGCACGCGCGCCTTCTCGATGCGCGCGCCAGCCCGTTCGGCGCGTTCAAGCAGCAGCCGGTTCAGGTCCATGCGGGAGTAAATGAGCAGCGGCTCGCTCAGCCGCAGGGTGGCGGCCTTGGCGCGCGGGGCGGCCAGAACCGTCTCGCTTACCAGCTTCTTAGGCGTGTTGTTCTCGATCAGAAACGGATAGGTATGATACGCCTTGTAAGTGAGCCCTCCACCACAGGGTTTTTCCCAAGCCAGCTTCTCGTCGAAAACCACCGTGTCCAGACCCGCGGACGCCAGCCGTTCCGCCGCGAAGGCTCCCGCCGGACCTCCGCCCAATACAGCCACCAGTTTCATTGCGGGCTCTGTGGAGGAATCGCTGGATGTCCGGACGGCAGAGCACCGCTGCCGCCTTCGGGCATCGCCATGCCATGCGGATTGGCTCCCATGCCGCCGTGCGGATTTTGTCCGGCGTGCGTGCGCGGCTTCACCACCCAGCGGTCCCCCTTCCGTTCGAGGGTGTAGGGAATCGACATCGGCGCGGCCGGGCCCGAGCCCTTGGGCGAGAAGACCACCACGGCGTCCACTTCGTTCTGGCGGAAGACCAAAGACTGCACCGAGACGTTCATGGAATTCAGATTCAATCCCTGGCGCGTGGCCAGGTAATCCATAACCCCTCGCCGGACGGCGTCTTCATTCTGGATATTGTGATGGCAGGCGGCCAGCGCGAGGCACGCGAGCACGGGGACGAGACTTCTCACGCTCTTGATTATACCTATGCGGCAGGCTTCGGCAAATGGGCGCGGCCGAAGGTTAGCGGCGGAAGCTCTGCTGGACCTGGCGGGCGGCTGGCGCCGGCGGCTTGTGGAAGCCGAGGTAAACGTTGCAGATGGCAAAGAACAGGATGGTGGCGCCGGCGAGCATGGCGGTTTCCGCTCCTTTCGACACCCGCGGATACCTGGCCCGCACGTAGAGCAGCAACGCGAGCACCGCGAGCAGGAGTAAACTGAGACACGCTTCATTTAACGGGGTCATACGCTACGATCATCGTCTGAAGAACCTGAAGAAGTCGCAAGGAAAGCATTAGGAATTCGTGAAGACGCTCGCGGCTTTTCGCGCAGCGGAAGGGATGGAACTCAGCATGGAAAAGGGAGCAGTGCTGCTGTTGCTGATCGCGGTGGTGGTGGCCATCATCACGCGGAAGCTGCGGATGCCCTACAGCGCCGGATTGGTGGCGGCCGGGATGGCCGTCGCGCTGGTGCCGTTCGCGCCGCAGGTAAGCCTGACGAAAGACCTGATCTACACGGGACTGCTGCCGCCGTTGATTTTCGAGGCGGCCTTCCATCTCCAGTGGAAGGAATTGCGCCGCGATCTACCGGTGATCCTGGTGTTGGCCACCGTGGGCGTGCTGATTTCCGCCGCCATTACGATGTTCGGCATGCACATGGTGGCGCATTGGGAATGGGCGAGCGCGCTGGTGTTCGGGGTGCTGATCGCGGCCACGGATCCGGTCTCGGTAATCGCGACGTTTCGTGAAGCTCACGTGACCGGCCGTCTCCGCCTGCTGGTGGAATCGGAGAGCCTGTTCAATGACGGCACGGCGGCGGTGATCTTCGGCCTGGCGGTCACCGTCGCGGGTGGCCACTCTCTGTCCGCGCTGGCAATTACCAGGACAGTGCTGGTCAGCGCGGGCGGCGGATTCCTGTGCGGCGCGCTGACGGGGAACCTGGTGCTGTTTCTGACCGGGCGGACGGAGGATCACCTGGTCGAGACCGCCTGCACCACGATCGCAGCGTACGGATCCTTTCTGCTCGCGGATAGCCTGCAAGCGTCGGGGGTCCTGGCAACGCTCACCGCGGGGCTGGTGATGGGTAACTTCAGCTCGCTGGGTCCGATGTCAGATCGTGGGAAAGAAGCCGTGGAAGCATTCTGGGAATACGCGGCCTTCGTGGCGAACTCGATCGTGTTCCTGCTGATCGGCATGCATGAGGCCCGCCGCGACTTCGCGGCGGCGTGGGTTCCGTCGATCATCGCCGCGTTGCTGGTGCTGGCCGGCCGGGCGGCCACGGTCTATCCGATTTGCCTGGCCTTCGCGCGCTCGCGGTTGCGCGTGAGCCGGACTCATCAGCACATCCTGTGGTGGGGAGGGCTGCGCGGCGCGCTGGCATTGGCGCTGGTGTTGGGACTTCCGGCCGGCGTTCCACGGCGCGAGGAGATCATCACGGTCAGCTTCGCGGTGGTGGCGATTTCAATTTTCCTGCAGGGCCTTACCATGGCGCCGCTGCTGCGGCATCTGGGCGAGATTCCGGCGGCTAGCGCAGATTGAACTTCTTCATCTTGTAACGCAGGGTATCGCGCGTGATGCGCAACAGCCGCGCCGCTTGCGTTTGATTGCCGCCGGTTTTCTCGAGTGCGCGGGCCAGCAGCATGCGCTCATTATCCTCGAGCGACAGGCCTTCGCTGGGAATCCCGGTATGGAGGGGCGCGGCGTCCGGCTGGCCGTCCCGGCCCGTGATGGAGATCGGCAGGCTGGGAGGAGTAATGAGTGTGGATTCTTCGAGGATCATGGCGCGCTCGATCGCATTCCGCAGTTCGCGCACGTTGCCCGGCCAGTCATGCGCCAGCAGAAGTGCTTCGGCGGCGGGCGCAAGACCTTCGATGCCGCGCCGGAACTTGCGGTTGTAGTGTTCGATGAAGAAGCGCGCCAACGGCAGGATGTCTTCGCGGCGCTCGCGCATGGGCGGCAGGACGATCTGAATGACGTTCAGCCGGAAATACAAATCCTGGCGGAAGGCGCCTTCCTTGACGGCTTCGCGCAGGTTCTTGTTGGTGGCGGCGACCACGCGCAGGTCGAGCTGGATATCCTTGAGACCGCCCAGACGGCGGAAACTCTGGTCTTCGAGCACGCGCAGGAGTTTGGCCTGCAGCATGAGCGGGATCTCGCCGACTTCATCGAGAAACAGAGTGCCTCTGTCGGCCAGTTCGAAGATGCCGCGCTTCTGTTGGCGGGCGTCGGTGAACGCGCCTTTTTCGTAGCCGAACAATTCGCTTTCGAGCAGCGTTTCCGGAATGGCCGCGCAGTTGATGGCGATGAAAGGCTCGGCTTGGCGGAGGCTCTGGTAGTGGAGCGTCTTGGCAATGAGGTCCTTGCCCGTGCCGTTCTCGCCCTCCAGCAGGATGGTGGTCGCTTCGCTGGCGGCCACGCGCCGGACAAAGTTGACCACCTCGCGCATGGCGGGGGCTTCGGCGATCACCTCGCGCTTTTGCGGCGCGGCCTCTTCGGTAACGTCCTTGATGGTCGCGACGACACCCTCGAGATGCCCGTCGCTATCGAACATTTGCGTGGTACGCATGACCACCAGGCGCTCCATACCGTTATCGGTATGCAGACGGATGGTGCAATGTGGAGCGGAGGGCGCCTGATTCAGCCCTACCAAAACGCCGCAACCGGGCTCGCAGACGCCGCATCGAAACACTTCCTGGCAATGACGGCCAATCATCTCTTCAGAGGTCATACCGAAGAGTTTTTCAGCAGCGTGGTTCACGCCGGTTATGGTGAAATCCGGCGAATAGAGGACCAGCGCATCCGATAATTGATCGAAAACACTTTCGAGAATGCGCGTTTGTTGCCACTCGGGCGTCAACTTGGACATCTTGGGGTACACCTCAATTATAAGCGACTGTGCGTTAATTGGCCCAGAAAGCGATGAATGACGGGGCAATTCACCCGCCGCGAGAGCCGTCCGGCGCGCGTGACCCTGCCGGGGAAGCGGAAAAACAGCCCTGGGGATGCGTGGCGATGCAATTGCAAAACGAGGGAGTGGAGGTTGCATGTCGAAGATCAAATACGCCGTCCCCGCCGCGATCCTGGCAGGTGGTTTTCTGGTGAGCACGACGTTGACGTACGCCAAGCCGGAGTACGTAAAGACTACCAAGAAAGCGTGCGCGTTCTGCCACGTGGATTCGAAGGCGAAGCCCAAGGAACTGACCGAAGCCGGGAAGTATTATAAAGAGCACAAGACGCTCGAAGGCTACACGGCGAAATAGGCGGTTGATCCGCCTGGAGCGAGCATTATGCAAACGGTTCAGCTCGCTATAGAGGACCCGGCGTTCGAGAGGGCCCTGCGCGAAGCGCTGGCTCGCAGCGGTCCGTGGCGCGTGGAGAGCATCGACGCGTCCGCGCCGGGAGAGCGGTGTGTACTGGTCATGGACGAGGTGTCGTTCAGCCGCCTGCCGCTACCCCTGCCGCATCCCGATAGGGTAGTCCTGCTCACGCGGAAGGAGCCTGCGAACCTGTCACATGCCTGGGAAGCGGGTATCGTCTCGCTGGTGTCTCCAGACGATCCCCCGAGTACCGTCTTACTGGCCATCATGGCGGCCGCGCTGCGCGTTCCCAAATCGCAAGCGGCCGCAAGCCTCGGTGGTGGTATTTCCCCCAATAAGCCTGCTGTTGCTGCGCAAATATCCCCAGAGGCCCCTCTGGTAGGCGCAAAACAAGACAAAACACGATAGTTAGCGGTATACATATCTTGGACTCCCGCGTGCATTAAAGCGGATTTCCAGGAGGGATCGATCATGAGCCGCTCTCAGGCCGAACTCGAGGAGTTGGTGCGCAGCCGGATCTGTGGTGTCTGCTCGGAGCGCAAAACCGATGCCACGTGTGGGCTGGAAAATCCGGCCGAATGTGCGCTGTTCCGTTTGTTTCCACAGGTCGCCGAAGCCATCCAGAACACGCACAGCGACAACCTGGAGGATTATATCAACGCCATCCGCACGAACGTGTGCACGGTGTGCACGGCGCAGGATAGCGACGGCAGTTGCGGCCTGCGGCAACAGGTGCAGTGCGCCCTCGATGCCTATCTGCTGCTGGTGGTGGAAGTGATCGAAGAAGCTACGGGTAAAGACTTCGGCCGGCCATTGCCCGGGCCGGCGAACAGCTTGCCGATTATTGTTCAACAACCCTAAGAGGAGGTCACCATGAGAGTCAACTTACTGCCTTACGCCGTCGTTTGGGGCGTCCTGGCCATCGCCGTATTATTTCTGGTTCTCTACCGCAGATCCGTATCAAGCCACGAAGATGATTCGATCCACCTGGAGGGCGCGGCGCCCTCGGAACAGGTAACTCTGGCCCACCGTCTGGCGCTCATCGATCGATGGGGAAAGTCTCTGACGGTGCTGGCGGTCGTGTTCGGTCTGGCGCTGGCGGCGATCTACATGTACCAGGTCTGGACCACAGTCCCGACTTACTAATCCTCGCGGCCACTTGCGGGTACCCGCGGCTCCGGTGCCCGGTTCCGGGCAGCCGCCGGGAGGCAGCGGATGCGCACTCACAGCCGGAAAGATCCAATGAAAATTGCACAACAGAACGTAGGGGCGATTTGTGCTGCCGCAGCGAGCCTGGTATGGTGGGCCGCCGCGGCAGCTTCTCCGGCGCGCGCGGCCGACAACTCCGCATGTACCGCTTGCCATGACGATCAGGGCGCCAAGCTGGCGAAGAGCGCCCATGCGGTGGTGCCCTGTACCTCCTGTCACGTGCGGCACGAAGATTATCCGCATCCCGCGAATATTCCGAAACCGGCCTGCAGCCAATGCCACCCGGCGCAGGCGGCGGATTACGAACGCAGCGTGCATGCGCAGGCGGCCCGCAGCGGCAACGGGGCCGCGCCGGATTGCGGCGTATGCCACGGCGCGGCGCACGAGTTGCAGCTGACCAAGTCAGTCAGTTTTCGCTCGAAAGTGCCGGATACATGCGGGATGTGCCATAGCGATGTGGAAGACCAGTATCGCGGCAGTGTGCACGGCCAAGCGCTCGCCAAGGGCATCATGCAGGCGCCGGTCTGCACGGATTGCCACGGCGAGCACGCCATCCTGGCTCCCAGCAACCAGGCTTCGCCGGTGCACGCGGAGAACATCCGTGATACTTGCGCCAACTGTCATGGCAACGTGCGCCTGTCGCGGCGGTTCGGATTGCCCGTGGACCGGGTGGTCAGCTTCGACGCGTCATTTCACGGCTTGGCCGCCAAGGAAGGCAACGAGACCGTAGCCAACTGCGCGAGCTGCCACGGATTCCACAACATTCTGCCCTCGTCGGATCGGCGCTCGAGCATCAATCCCCGGAACCTGGCCAGGACCTGCGGGAAGTGCCACCCGGGCGCCGGGGAGCGCTTCGCGATCACCCGGGTGCACCTGGCCGAGGGCCGCCGCGAGGCGCCCGCCTTGCGCTGGGTGCGCCAGTTCTATCTGCTGGTGATCCCGCTGACGATCGGCCTGATGCTGCTGCACAACGGCGGCGACTGGGTGCGCAAGCTGCTGCGGTTGCGGGGTAGCGGGGAGGCTGCTCGCAGGAAACGGCGGCCGGAGCTGCCCGGGCGCCCGAACGTGCGCATGCTGCCGTTCGAACGCATCGAACATGCGTTATTGGTGATTTCGTTTATGACGCTGGTCTGGACGGGCTTCGCCCTCAAGTATCCGGATCAGTGGTGGGCGCAGCCGTTGCTTCTACGCGCCGGCAATTTGCGCAGCATCGTGCATCGCATCGCGGCCGTGGTGTTCATGGCGGTCGCGCTGACGCACGTCATCTCATTAATCGCGAGCCGGCGCCTGCGCCGCCACTGGACGGAACTCTTCCCGAAGACCCAAGACGCGCGTGAAGCGCTCGCCAATTTCAGTTACAACGTGGGCTTGCGCTCGGCGCCGCCCGGACGCGCCGCGCACAGCTATATCGAGAAAGCGGAATACTGGGCGGTGGTTTGGGGCGCGATCGTCATGATTGCGACGGGACTGATGCTGTGGGGCAACAACCTGATGCTAGCGTTGCTCCCCAAATCCTGGCTGGATGTGGCGACCTCTGTGCATTTCTATGAGGCGCTGCTGGCTACCCTGGCCATCGTGGTCTGGCACTTCTATACCGTGATCTTCGATCCCGACGTGTATCCCATGGACACGGCCTGGCTCACTGGAGTGAGCGTCAAAGAAGCCGAATCCACCGAAGCGCATTCCCGGCCGCGCGAGGATGACTCCGCTAAGGTTGGCGCCCAGGACCCCAAATTATCCAAATGAGCGTTAACGCTACGGGCCGCTGGCCCGCCCAAATTTCCCCGCTGGTGCATCTGGCCAGTAATTGGATTAGCCGGACCGGTGTCGTCGCCGTCACGACGGCAACGATTTTCTGGCTGTTTCTGCTGCCCACGACGCTGCGCGGCGAGGTACACAATCCCTACAACGGGATCCTCGCGTTCCTGGTGTTGCCGGTATTTTTCTTCTTCGGGCTGATCCTGATCCCCTTAGGGATTTACTGGCGCAATCGCCGGGAGAAGCGCCGCGGCCTTTATCCCGCTACCTTTCCGCCGCTGAACCTGAAGAACGTGGAATTCCGGCGGCTGTTGACCTTCGTAGGAGTGACTACCTTCGCCAACCTAGTGATCGCGAGCCAGCTCACTTACGGCGCTGTGGCCTACATGGAGACGGTGCCGTTCTGCGGGCAGACCTGTCACACCGTGATGCAGCCGGAGTTCACGGCCTACCAAAGCTCGCCGCACTCGCGTGTGGCTTGCGTGGAGTGTCACATCGGGCCGGGCGAGTCCTGGTTCGTGCGCAGCAAGCTGTCGGGAATCCGGCAGGTGTTCGCGGTCACGTTCCACACCTACGATACGCCGATCCCTACGCCGGTGACCAATCTGCGTCCGGCGCGCGAAACTTGCGAAGCCTGCCACTGGCCGCAGAAGTACGGCGAGGACCGCCTGCGGGTGATCGATAAGTTCGGGGACGACGAAAACAACGCGGCCACCAAGACGGTGCTGCTGCTGAAGATCGGCGGCGGCAATCACGGCGTTGGAATTCATGGCACGCATCTCGGTCCGGGCGTGCATATCCGCTACGGACATTCCGACACGCAAAGGCAGGTCATTCCATGGATCGAATACAGCGGGCCGGGAGGAAATACGGTATATCGCGCAGAGGGTGCGCCGGCCGACGGCAAGGGACTTTCGATCCGCGAGATGGATTGCATGGATTGCCACAACCGGCCGTCGCACGGCTTCAAGCTGCCCGAACGGGCCGTAGATGAGGCGATGGCGGCCGGCGATATATCGCCGAATCTGCCGTTCGCGCACAAGGAAGGCGTTGAAATCCTGAAAAAGCCCTACCTGAGCCGCGCGGCGGCGAGCACCGCAATTCCGGCGGCGTTCGAAGCATATTACCGCCAAAGCTATCCGGCGATCTACAAAGACCGCCATGCCGACGTCATGCGTTCGGCTCAGAACTTACTGGCAATTTATAACCGCAATATCTTCCCCGCGATGAAGATCACCTGGGGAACTTATTCGAATAACATCGGACACACGGACTTTCCCGGCTGTTTCCGATGTCACGATGACAGCCACGCCAGCGCCGATGGGCGGAAGGTCACACAGGACTGCAGCGCCTGCCACAGCCTGCTGGCGGTGGAAGAACCGGCGCCCAAGATCCTGACTGACCTGGGCGTCGTGGAGAGCAAGGCGCAGAAGTAGAAGACCGACGCGGTGACGCGAAGGAGGTTGTTATGAAGTCTTTAAGCAAGATCCTCTTGCCGGTGGATTTCTCGGAGCGGTCGCTCGGCGCGGCACGGTACGCCAAAATGATGGCGGACCATTTTCATTCCGAGCTGACCCTGTTGCACGTTCTCACCCCGCCGCATTACGAATTTGGCGCGCTGGAAATCGGCGGGTCAATGTTGACCGAGTTGTACAGCAATCGGGGTGCGCAGGTGGAGAAAGAGCTGGAAACGTTTCTCGCCGGTGAATTGCAGGGCATGGAGCCCCGGCGCGTTGTGCTGGAAGGCGACCCGGCCCGCCAAATCGTGGAGTACGCGCAGGCGGAGAGCATGGGCCTGATCGTCATGCCCACGCACGGCTACGGACCGTTCCGGCAGTTTATCCTGGGATCCATTACAGCCAAGGTGCTGCACGATGCAGACTGTCCGGTCTGGACTGGCGTGCACCTGGAAGAGGCGCCACCGGCAGAATCGAGTCCGTTCCGGAATATCGTGTGCGCCATCGATCTCGGCCCGCAGAGCTGCAAGGCCCTGGAGTGGGCCACCGGCATGCAGCAGGAATTTGGCGCGCACCTTACGGTCGTGCACGCTATGGCCTGTCCGCCCACTGGCGCGGCAGGCGAGCAGCAGTGGGGTCATGACATGGAGGCGGCCGCGCGCGACGATCTGGCGCGGCTGCAGGAGCGCTTTGGCACCCAGGCCGATTTGGTGATCGAGCCGGGCGACCCGCCGAAGGTAGTTTGCGAATTCGCCGCGCGGCAGAAGGCTGATCTGCTGGTGATCGGACGGGGTTCCGCGGCCGGTGTTTTTGGCCGGCTGCGCACCAATGCCTACGCGATCATCCGGCAATCGCCCTGTCCCGTGGTCAGCGTGTAACCTCGTCGACCGTGGCGAGTTGACCGCCCTGTGCGGTGAATTGGGCGAGCGCGCGGGCGCCGTCTTCGGGATTCACCCCGGCAATGGCATCCGTGACTAATGTGACGGGCTTGCCGGTCGCGAGCAATCCTGTGACGGCGCAGCGTATGCAGTAGTCCGTCGCTACACCGTAGACCACGTAATTGCTGGCTCCCAGGCGGTCGAGCAGGGCATTGAAATTCGGATTCGAGAAAACATCCAGCTTCTGCTTTTCGACCACCACCTGGTCCGCCAGTTCGATCGGCGCACCGGGAGCAGCCGGCAAGACGGTCCGGCGCTCGAGCAGCGCTTCGGGGGGCTTCAATTGGCCGGTGGTACCGGCCACGCAGTGCGGCGGCCAGTCGTGGAACTCCGGATCGTTCTCGCTATGTGCATCGGTGGTCGAGATCAGCGCGATCCCCTTCGACGCTGCGTACTGGTTCAGCCGGGCGATCGCCGGCAACAGTTTTTCCGACCCCGGCACATACAGGGCGCCGGCCGGAAACAGAAAATCGATCTGCGTATCGACATCCACAAACACGGTCTTCATGGCATGTTTCTCCGGGTCTGTTCGATGAGCGCCGTCAGGTCTTTGCTGTGGCGGACAGGCCATGGTTCGGCGGGCTCCAGGGTACGGAGGGCCGCGGGCAATTTGGCTATAGACTCCGCCGCTCTCGCGCGGGCGGCCTTCAGGTCCGGCAGCGGTTCGACCAGCTTGCCATTCAGCACCACCGGGCGCAGCATCGCTTTGCCATTGCTGCACTCGCCGGAGCGCGCCACGACATCGTGATCGTCGAAGCGGAACAGTTGCTTGGCCCCGGGCAGCGTGCTCTTGTCCTCGCTCATTTTGGCGGTGAAGCGCTTGATGCCGCAACCCACATCGATCTCCACGATCTTGTAGATCGTCGCCATGGCGGGCGCATCGGCCGAAGTGGCCAGTTGCGTACCCACACCGAAGACATCCACCGGCGCGCCGGCGGCCAGCAGATCGCGGATGCTGTATTCATCCAGATCGCCGCTGACCATGATCTTGGCATCGTGCAAGCCGGCCTCGTCGAGCATGCCGCGCGCGACGCGCGTCATGCGGAAGAAATCGCCGCTATCGAGCCGGATGCCCCACAGCGGCCGGCCGATAGCCATCACTTTCTTTAGAGCCTCCACCGTGTTGTAGGTGTCCACAAGCTGCACGGTGGAGGGACCCAGCATCTGCTGCAGTTTGCGGAAGGCCTCGTTCTCGCCGCAGAACGAGAGCACCCAGGAATGCGCCGCCGTACCGTAGACCGGCACGCCGTATTGAAAGCCGGTCAGCGTGTTGCTGGTGCCGTTGCAGCCTCCCAGGTAAGCGGCCCGGCCGCCCAGTACGCCCGCTTCCGGCGTGTGCGCGCGGCGCGTCCCGAATTCGACGACGGTGCGGCCGGCGGCGGCTTCCACCATGCGCGCAGCCTTGCTGGCGATCAATGTCTGGAAGGTCAGCGCGGAGAGTAGGTAGGTTTCGGGAATCTGGGCTTCCACGATGGGCGCACGCACCGTCATCATCGGCTCACCGGCGAACAGTACCGTGCCCTCAGGCACGGCAAAGACGTCGCCCGTGAAGCGGAAGCTGCGCAGATAATCGAAGAATCCCGGTGAGACGTGCGCGAACGTGGGCAGGCCGCGCACGTACTCGACTTCGTCGTCCGTGAAGCTCAGATTCAGCAGGTAGTCAATGGCCTGCGGCAGGCCCGCGGCGATGACGAAATTCCGGTGCGGGGGGAGGCGCCGGACGGTTAACTCGAAGGTCGCCTTCTGTTTCACTTTGCCGGCTTCGTAGTAGCCGGCCGCCATGGTGAGTTCGTAAAGATCGGTTAGAAGGCCATTCACAAGGTAGCTCGCGCCTCGATTACTTCTTCTTCGGCGGCTGGAACTCCTTGACTGCTTTCACGGCCGTTTCGAGGTCGTCCACCGCCTTGCTGTCTAATTGATAGATGCTCGGCTCGTTCTCGCGCTTCGCGAAATATATGTCGCTCTGCTTGCTGATGGAGACCTTTTCGACGCGCTTGCCGTTATTGGAAGTTACGGTAATGTCCAGGACAGGGGCGCCACCGCCGGTTTCCGGGAACTTCGTGGCGCTCAGGTCGCGCAGCTTGTCGACCACGTTCTGCACCGACGATGCGTCCATCTGTTTGCCGCCGCTCATCCACTTCTCGCCGCTTTTCTCGAACGCCGTTTTGCCGATCTCCACCTTTTGCGGATCGGTCCAGCCAAAATCGAAGAGCTTCTTGTTGCGGAAGTCGTCGAGCTTCTTGTCGAGCCCATCGCCCACATCGGCGGTCACTTTATATATGCCGGGCACGGCGCTGCTCTTGGCGTAGTAATTCTTATCCTTGTCCTTCCGGACCTCCAGTTGTTCGGCGCCGTTGGCATCGGATACTGTAGCCACGGCCACCTTGGTTCCCGAGGCGAAACCTGACGCGGCCTTCTTGGCGTCTTCCTCCGAGATGGCCGCATCCATCTTGGCGTCTTTCAGCTTGCGGAGCAATTCATCGACCTGCGATCCGTCGGCGCGCAGCGGCTTCGGTTTCAGAATCTGCCAGTCGTTCTGATTGTCCTTGCCGAACTCGATCGCCGGACCGCCCGCCGGCTGCAGATCGACGCGCGTGACCTTGTCCTGGTCAAAGGTCAGCAGGCGCTTGTCGCGCAGATCGTTCGAGTTCTTGTCGATGTTCGACTTGACGTAACTGGCGATGGTGTAGACGTGCGGATCATTGGCCAGCTTTGCGTACGTGCCGCCGCCGGTAGGCGTGTCGTCGCCCAGCAGGACATCCTGCGACTGGCCGTCCTTCTTCATGACGGTGACATCCAGAACCGGCGTGCTCAACCCGTAAGCCGAAAGGTCGGTAGCTTTGTCGGCCACCGTCGTATCGCCGTTGAGGCTGGCGACCGCAGTGACCAGCGACTTCACGGCGTCCTGATCGGCCCGCATCGGCTTCGGCTCGGCAATCTGCCATTTCCCGCCGGCGGATTTATCGAGCACGGTGGTGTCGCCGCCGGTCTTCTTGAGCTTCACTTCCGTGATCTGGTCGTCTGGAATGCTGAGGATCTTTGGGGTAGTGTCAGTGGGGGGCTTGGCGGCGTCGGCTTTCTGCTTCCGATTGGACCAATAGAGCGCGCCACCTAAGACCGCGAGTACCGCCACTGCCACCAGCAGTCCGCTTGGTTTCATCGGCTATCTCCTGCGCCACCAGACCATCAGCCCGGCGCCGACTACCGTCAGCGGCAGCAGCACTACGCTCCACCAGAAGATCAGGTTCATGCGGTTGCCGCTGATGTCCAGACGGCGGTCCTCCGGCGCTTTGGGACGGATCGA
>DATKNQ010000198.1:0-2658 GCA_035541265.1 Bryobacteraceae bacterium | reverse complement strand
GCAGCGCGCCATGACGGGCAGGATTTCACGCTGCCAGCCGAGATACTCGATGCGATTGAGCAGGCCGGCTAGCGCGGCGCGATCGGGCCCATCGCCGGCGACGACGAAACGCACATCGGGGCAGCGGCGCAGGGTTTCTTCGATCGTGGCGGCGAGCAGCGGCACGTTCTTCACCGGCACCATGCGTCCGAACCAGCCGACGGTCAGCGGTCCGGTGGGCGCGGGCGGGCGCAGGCCGAGGTAATCGTCAAGCTCGAGGCCCAGTGGCACGATGTGGAACTTGGCGCGCGGCGCGATGCGGAACTTGCTGCTCAGCTCGTCCGCCTGCTGCGGCGAGACCACGCATAGCGCATCGGTGTAGCGCGCCAGGAATTGTTCGATGCGGCGAAACGCGGCGGACTTAAGCGGCGAGAAATATTCGTTGAGGCTATTGCCGTGGAAGGTATGAACGATGATGGGCGCGCCGCTGAGGATGGCGGCCAGGCGGCCGAGGCAGCCGGCCATGGCGGTGTGGGTGTGGACGATCGCGGGGCGCTCGCGGCGCAGCAGACGCCACAGACGCCAGAGGGCTTTCAGATTGCGCCAGGGATGGACCGAACGCGAGAGCTCCGGAACCCAGCGGATCGGGTCATCCGCGCCGAGCAGGTAGCGCATGTCGCCGTCTTCCGCCTCGCAGCTTCCGGCGGCCAACACGGTGCGGTAATCGCGCGCGGGCAGCTCGCGCGTCAACAGCAGCGTGTGAATCGCGGGGCCGCCGATGTTCAGGCGGGTGACGACGCGTACGACTTTGGGATGTTCCGGCCGAGGCGCGAAATTACGAAGCGGAACTTCCCGTTCGCCGAGCGCGGGATGCGATCGGTACATTCAAACTCCAGGTGAATTCTCTGCCCCACACGGGCGCGGAGGTTTTGTTCGAGCGCATGCAGATCCTGCGCGCTGAAGCGCGGCGCGGGCACGAAGCGGATGCGCAACAGGTCGAGCGATTCCTGTTCGATCTGGCTTTCGATGATGTGGCGGACGCCTTTCAATACGGGATCGAGGCGGCCCAGGAGGCCGCGGTCGCGGGTGTAGACCACGTCGTCGAGGCGGCCGCCGATTTCTTCGACGACGGGCATGCCGCGTCCGCAGGGGCAGGCTTCGGCGGCGAAGCGCGCGGTATCGCCCACGCGGTAGCGGATCAGCGGCATGGCGTAATTGATGAGGCCTGTGAGGACGACTTCGCCGAGTTCGCCGGGGCGCGCGGCGCGGCCATCGGGGCGCAGGATTTCGGTGATGCCGGCCAGCGGGTGCGCGTGCATGCGGCCGGCTTCGCACTCGAACCAGAAGCTCTGCATTTCGGCCTGGCCGTACTGATCGAAGACGCGGGTGGCGAAGGTTTCTTCGATGGCGCGGCGCTGATGGTGGAGCAGGGTTTCGGCGGAGGTGAGCACGGCTTTCAGTTTCAGCCTGGGACGGTGGGAGCGGCGGTAGTATTCCGCCAGCACATAGATAGCGGACGGGTAGCCCGAGAGATACGCGGGGCGGAAGCGCTCGAGGGCGGCGGCGTAGTGCGGCAGGTTTTCAGGGAGCAGGTGGATGGTGGAGAGCAGCAGGGCGCGATTCACCAGGTCGTGGCGCCAGAAGGCCTTCTTGGACGCGGACTGGCGGGCAGGCACGATCATCCTGCCGGTGAATTGACCCCTGGGGTCGTGACGGGTAACGCCGGCGGTGTTGCGGTAGAGCTCGACGAAGGCCCACATCTCCTGCATGGCTGCGCGGCTGTAGTAGACGGTGAGCGGCTTGCCGGTGGTGCCGCTGGTGTGCCAGGGGATCAGCTTGTGGGGCTGGCAGTTGCCGGCCAGGAAGCGGTCGGGGAATTCGCGGACCTGGTCCTTGGTGACGAAGGCGGCGGTGCCGTGCTGGCGATAGTGGGGGACGTGTTCGGTGGCGAAGTGGAGCAGGCGGGTGAGTTCTTCGGTTTGGAGGTCGTGGAGGCGGTCGGCGGGCCAGTGCTGGGTGCGCTGGAGGGTTTCCAGATATTCCTGGAATACCCCGCTATAGCGCCAATGGTGATAGCGGGCGCCTTGGGTGGTAGTACATGCATGCTGGAGCGGGATAGGCAGGCGGGAATAGATCCGGTGCAGCATTTGCATTAGATTCAATTAGAAATAATAGGTGCAGGAGTAAGAGAGCTTTATCTCTGACAAGTGTTTGGGGATTTGTTTGGGGGCGGGAGGGAATTGTGCTGCTTGTTGCACAAGTTCCGACACGTTCGATAAGGTCACGGGCTGCGCGGAAAATGAGTGCTTACATACGCACCATTCTCGGACATGGCTTGCGCGGCGACGTGCCTGGTCCACTGGATCGAATCCGCCGCACCGCAGGCAGGGCGGCGCGATGACGAACTTCGACCGGCCGGATAGCAAGAAGTAAAGGACACCCACCAAACGCGCACGGACGAAGCGTATCCGTGCGGCGCTGAAGGTTCACGCTCTCACTGCGGAGGCGTAAAATCACGAAGTTGTTGGACTAGGTCGCTGACCGTCTGAAATAGTTCGCAAAACAGTTTTAATGCAGATCTGTTTTGGCGCATACTCAGGGTATGGGCCGTACACCGCTGAACATCGATATTGCCAAGAAGGATCAACAGGAATTACGCAGCCTCCTGAAAGGCGGGAT
>DATKNQ010000197.1:0-15658 GCA_035541265.1 Bryobacteraceae bacterium | reverse complement strand
CTAAGTGAGCAGCTCGAAGATTCCCGCGGCTCCCTGGCCGCCACCGACGCACATCGTCACCATGCCATACTTCACATTGCGACGAGCCATCTCGCGCAAAATCGTGGCGGTCAGCTTCGCGCCCGTGCAGCCCAGCGGATGTCCCAGCGCGATCGCGCCGCCGTTCACGTTCACTTTCTCCAGATCTAGCCCCGCCTCTTTGATGACCGCCAGCGCTTGCACGCCGAAAGCCTCGTTCAGTTCGATGACGCCGATATCGTCCAGCGTCAGACCCGCCAGCTTGAGCGCCTTCGGAATCGCGACTACCGGGCCGATGCCCATGATTTCGGGCGGAACACCACCGGCGGAGAAACTGACGAAGCGCGCCATCGGCTTCAGACCGAGCTCGCGCGCTCTGCGGTCCGACATGACGATGGCCGCCGCGGCGCCATCGCTCGTCTGCGACGAGTTGCCGGCGGTCACCGTACCGTTAGCATGGAACACCGGCTTCAGCTTGGCCAGCGCTTCGGGCGTAGTGTCGGCACGCGGACCTTCGTCCTTGGCGAACACCTGTTTCGTTACTTTCGGCTTCTTCCCGTTGGGCGTCACCCATTCGATTTCGAAGGGCACGATTTCATCATCGAACTTGCCTTCGGCCTGCGCGCGCAGCGCGTTCTGATGGCTGCGGTATGAGAAAGCGTCGGCTTCTTCACGCGACACTTTGTACTTACGCTGCACACACTCCGCGGTCAGCCCCATGTTCATGTAGATCTCGGGCCGATGATCGACAAACCACGGGCTGGGCGCGGCCTTGTGACCGCCGCGCGGCATCAGGCTCATGGTCTCCGCGCCACCCGCGATGATGATATCGGCGCCGCTTGAGCGGATACGATCCGCCGCCATGGCGATGGCCTGCAGGCCGGAGCTGCAGAAACGGTTGATGGTCACACCGGTGACCGAATCGGGAAGACCGGCACGCAGCGCCACGCAGCGCGCCATGTTATTCCCCGCTTCGGCTTCCGGCATAGCGCAGCCCAGGATGATATCTTCCAATTCCTCCTTGGCAATCTGCGGATGCTTCTCCAAAAGACGGCTGACCACCGCGCCCGCGAGATCGTCCGGACGCGAAGTACGCAGCGCCCCGCGCGGCGCTTTGCCAACTGCGGTACGAAGACAATCGATGATAACGGCTTCTTGCATGTTAACTCCGTGGGTTCTGGGTGCTGGGTTCTAGTTAAGAGCTCTCCCGTCTAGTGAGAGTTTGCCAGCACCTAGCACCCAGAACCCAGCACCTAGTTTCTCAGCGGCTTTCCCGTTTTCAGCATGTGCTGCATGCGCTCTTGCGTCTTGCGCTGGCCGCACAGGCTGAGGAAAGCCTCTCTCTCCAGATCCAGCAGGTGTTGCTCGGTGACGGTCTGGCGTCCGGTCAGCGGTCCGCCGGTCAATACGTTCGCCAATTTCTCCCCGACCACGGCATCGTAGTCCGAGATGTAGTTGCCTTGACGCGCGAGGTAGATGCCGGTCTTGAGTAACGCCAGGTCTTCCGCGCCGCCCACCTCAACGTCGGTACGCGGCACGCCTGCCACATAGCCCGGCGCGATCGCGAGCGCCAGTGCCTTGGCATCGTCGATGAGGCGCTCGGGATTCATGGAAATCTGATCCTGTGGGCGCAGCAAGCCGAAGCTGCGCGCTTCGGCCGCGCTGGTGGCGACCTTGGCAAAGGCGATCAACTCGAAAGCTTTTTGCGCGTTGCCGAAGCGCAGCAGCATCTCCTTGGTGCCGCCCGCGCCCGGAATCACGCCGACGCCGACCTCCACCAGCCCGATGTAAGTCTCCGCGGAAGCCTGCACGCGCGCCGAATGGATGGCGATCTCGCAGCCACCGCCCAGCGTCAAACCGAACGGCGCGGCCACCACCGGCCTGGGCGCGTACTTGATCATCATGGTGGCCTGCTGGAAGCGATGGATGGCGGCTTCCAGTTCCTCCCACTCTTCCTCCTGCGCGGCCAGCAGCACGAGCATCAGGTTCGCGCCCACGCTGAAGTTTTCGCCCTGATTGGCGATGATCATGGCCTGGAAATTCTTGCTGGTTTCCTCGATGCCGGCGCGAATGAGCGAGATCTGATCGTCGCCCAGCGAGTTCATCTTGCTATGGAATTCGAGGCACAGCACGCCATCGCCGATGTCGATCAACGACGCGCCGGCGTTCTTCTTCACTACGCCGTGCGCCTGCTTGACGTCCTTGAGCACGGTGATGCCCGGACGCGCCTCCAGCCACTTGTAAGAGTTGGCCTGCAGATCGAAATATTCGTGGTGCGGACGGCGGTCGTGATCGGGCGCCTGGTAAAACGACTTGGCGCCGGTCGACAGCATCTTCTCGACGTTCTCCGGAATCTGCCGGCCTTCCTGGCGCATGCGCGCGACCGTCGCTTCGACGCCCAACGCGTCCCACAGTTCGAATGGACCCAGCGAATTGGCGTAGCCCCAGCGCATGGCGCGATCGATCTCGACGATGCGATCGGAGATCTCCGGCACCATGGCGGCGGAGTAAATCACCAGGTCGCTGAACAGCCGCCACAAGAAAGTGCCGGCGCGATCGGTGAGCGCCATCAGCGCGCGCAGGCGCTGCGGCAGATCCTCGACGTTGCGCACGCCTTCGATCGAGGCGAAGCGCGCCTTCTTCGATGCACGGTATTCGAGTGTCTTCAGATCGAGCGCCAGGATCTCTCTCGTCTCGCCTTTACCGGTCTTCCTGTAGAAGCCTTGGCCGCGCTTGTCGCCCAACCATCCGCGCTCGATCATCTGACCGAAAAACGGCGGCAGCACGAAGCGCTCGCGCCACGGATCGCCGGGCACCAGATCGTAGAGGTTCTTGGTCACATGCGCCCACACGTCCAGACCCACGATATCGAGCAGGCGATAGCTCGCGCTTTTCGGCAGCCCGATCAGCGGACCGGTGAGCGCGTCTACTTCCTCGATCGTGAAGTCCATCTCGACCGTCAGATTTTGTACAGTCGAACCCAAAAAGCTGCCGATGCGGTTGGCGATGAAGTTGGGCGTGTCTTTGCACGGCACCACGCCCTTGCCCAGGTGACGGTCGGAAAAATCGGCGATGTATTCGAGGATCGCGGGCGAAGTCTCGGGCCCGGGAATCATCTCGAGCAGGTGCAGGTAACGCGGCGGGTTGAAGAAGTGAGTGCCCAGGAAGTGCTGGCGGAACTCGGTGGGAAAACCTGCGGCGATGCTGGCCAGCGGAATGCCGCTGGTGTTGGTCGAAAAAATCGCGCCCGGCTTGCGATGTTTCAGGACCTTCTCGACGAGCGCGCGCTTGATCTCGAGATTCTCAGTCACAGCTTCAACGATCCAATCGCAGGTCCTGATCCTGGCGAGATCGTCTTCGAAGTTGCCTGGGGTGACCAGTGACTTGGTTTCCGGAGTAAAGAAGGCGGCGGGCTTCTGTTTGAGCGCGGCATCCAATCCGGCGAGCGCCGCGGCATTACGATTAGGCTGATTCGGTAAAACAATATCGAGCAATAATGCGGGGATGCCCGCGTTGGCAAAATGGGCCGCGATGCGTGCGCCCATCGTGCCTGCTCCCAGCACGGCTACATGGCGAAGTGGAGTCATCAGTCGGAGTTTACCGCGAAATAAGTGATTTGGCTGCTCTGTGGTTCTATGTGTTACAGTGCTGAAATTCTCATCAATCTGTGGGGAGTTCAACCTGATCGGCGTCCGGCTTCCCGGCAATCAACCCACCCCTGGTTCACATTGTTTCACAGATCCGCGTCAAAGGCCATAGCGTTTTGGCCCAGTGAGCTGCCCGGCGATGAGGCGCGCTTCAATAGACACCGAATTTTGGACGGGCTGGTGTTTGAGCCGTAGGTTTGTACTTCACGAGTACAAACCGCCTCCCGGCCCAATCGAGAAGATAGTCATACGTTGCGAGATTGGTCTGCTTATGTTCTGCCCTCCGCACGCTCATACGTTCGACTTGCAGGCTTGGGTCGGCATAGGAAAGCCGGATCAGAAAGTAGACGTCCCAATCGGTGTATCCGCCGGCGTCCGTCAACAGAAGGATGTGCGCGCCCTTGGGCGGATTCGGAATCAGCGAGTGAATCTGCTGGTGGTAATCGATGAAGCGCGCCTCGGCTTCGTGGACAGCGCGCGCGTGAGCTGCGAACGCGCGGTACTGCCAGGGTGCGAGCAGGACGAACAGCAGCGCCAATAGAATCACCTGCACAGCGGTGCGCAACCGGGCCTGCCTGGCGGGGATGAGGTGAACCAGCCAGGACGCCAGTCCTGCGCCGTAGACCGCCCATCCGACCGCGGGCAGGAGGTAGGCCGAGCCGGTTCTCGTAGCGATGAACGACAGCGGCAGGACCCCGATCAGGATGAATCCGATACTCCATATGAGGCAGCGAAGGCGTGTCACTGCCGCGATGGCGGTCATGCCGGCGATAACCCAGAGTATCTGCCAGTGCCAGTCGGGCGATGGCCTGTAGAGTAACTCATGCAAGTAATGCGAAAGCGATTGTATGTAGGCCGAAAGCGAGTAATGCGGCCGATAGGCGTCGTATTGATATAGCGTGTCTGGACCGTGTTGTTTGCCGATGATATAGACCGAGTCAAAGAGCGCGCCGATACTCGCGAAGCGGCCTTCCTGTGTGATCCAGCGCCAGCCATTGGGCGGGTGCCAGATCAGTTCGTACAAGGCCACGGCCGGCGGCAGAGACACGGCGATCTCTTTCGCATTCAGGGCCGCTACAAACAGGCAGAGCAGTATGATGAGTTCGCGCAGGCCTGGGACGCGCCCATCGCGGCGCAGGCACACGTAGAATACAAATACCGCCCAAAAGAACAGGTAAGCCAGGATGTCGTATAGGTTTCCGGTATAGAAATAGGCGGCTGAGAAAGTGGGGTTGATCCCGACTAACAGAAGCGCGAGCAGGGCGGCCCAGCGCGATTCTGTAAGTTGGTAAACGACGGCCGCCAACAATGCGAAGTCGGCGCATAAGAACACGAACGCGGCGATATGTAACGGCAGCGGGTGGAATCCCCAACAGGCGTAGAGAGAACGGTAGAGCAGAGCTCCGCCGGGCCGGTAGTAACTCGACCAGAAAGTGACGTTAGCCCAAAGCAGCGTGGACCAGGGTCGTTCCCAGGCGCGGTGCATGTTCATCAAGTCGTCTGCGTCGAACCAGCAGGACAGGCTGCCGCGAATCAAGAAGACGAACCAGGCGAAGAGCGCGAATCCCGCGGCATACGCCAGGATTCGGCGAGAACTACCCATACTCGGATTTTATGCGCTGCGCAGGGCCCGACGGGATCGATGCGCGGCTGGGCGTCTAAGCGCGGGCCGGTTGCTGGAGGGCGAGCCACGCTTGCATGCCGCCCGCACAGTGGACCACGATGCGGTGGGCGCGCGGCACCTTGGCGATGCGCTCGCGCAGATGGTTCAGCGGGATATTCACGCTGGCCGCGATGGCCCCCTGGCTGTGCTCGCGCGGCGCCAGCACGTCGAGCACGAATGGAGGCTGTGAGCCCCAGAGTGCCTCCGCCAGTTCGCCGGGGCTGATACGTCCGGTCGCGGCCGCCAGATCCGGACGGCCGGTAAGCGCCAGCATGCCGCCCGCGAAGTGGCCCGGCGTCGCGCCGGAGGTCGCGCGAGCGGGCGGTTCTTCAATTTCGCATGGACGGAGGGCGCGTTCGAGCCTCGCGATCCCGACGCGCCAGTGCTGCTGTTGGGCAGCGGCCTGACGGCCGTGGATGCGTTGCGGGCGCTGCGGCACAACGGACATCGTGGCACCGTGCACATGGTGTCGCGGCGCGGGCTGCTGCCGCAGCCGCACGTGCTGCCGGTGCGCGCGCGTGAGCCGCACACGCCGGGTGCGAGTTTGCGATCGCGCGTGCGCAAGATGCGGGCGGCGGGCGCGGACCGGCGGGGGGCGGTGGATGCAATGCGTGCCGATACCAACCGCTGCTGGCAGGCATTCAGCCTCGCCGACCAGCGGCGCTTTTTGCGGCATGCGCGGCGATTTTGGGATTCGCACCGGCATCGCATGGCGCCGCAGATCGGCGCGATGGCCCACGATGTGCTGCGCGGCGGCAGTTTGACGCTGCTGGCCGGACGAGTCCGCGATTTTCGGATCTGCGGCGACGGCATCGCAGCGAGCATCGCGATGCGAAGCAGCGCGGCCACGCAGACGCTCAGGGTGCAGCGCGTCATCAACTGCACGGGATCGAGCACGGATCTCGCGCGCAGCACCGATCCGCTGCTGCGCGACTTGCTGGCGCAAGGCTGGATGCAGCCCGATCCGCACCGGCTGGGCGCAGTGACAGATGCGGACGGCGCCCTAAGTGCCGAGCCGATGCAGACCGCAGCCGCCGATTTACGCATTGGGACCGCTGCGGCTGGGCGGACTCATCGAATCGATCGCGATTCCAGAGATCCGCGTGCAGGCGCAGCAGTTCGCTGAGTTCTATTCGAAGAGCTTCAGCACCCGCGCGTAGAGTTCTTCCACTTCCGCTTCCGAGCGTGCTTCGGCGGCCATGCGGAGGAGCGGCTCGGTGTTGGATGCGCGCACATGGATCCAGGCATCCGGCAGGATCAGCTTCAAGCCGTCGGAGCGGTCGGTTTCCACGCCGGGGAAGCTCTCTTCAAGCGCCTGCATCAGCGAGCCGAGGCGGCCGTGCTCGAACGAGACTTTGCCCAGCTTGCGATAGAAGCGCGGTAACTGCGCGGCAAGCGCGGAAATGGTCTCGCCGGTTTCGGCCATGCGCTCGAGCAGGAATGCCATGCCGGTGTAGCTGTCGCGGCAGAGATGCACGGCAGGGAAGATGATGCCACCGTTGGAGCCTTCGCCGCCGATCACGGCTTTGACGCCTTGCATCATCTCCACCACGTTCGCCTCGCCGACCGGCGTGCGATAGACGCGGCGGCCGTAATTGACGGCCACTTCATCGATCACCGAGGACGTCATCAGGTTGACAACCACGTCCCCCGGCAGGCGGCGGAGCGCGGCGTCTACGGCCAAGGCCAGCACGTCGTCGTTATCGAGCAGGCGGCCGGTTTCGTCGGCGACGGCCAGGCGATCGCCATCGGGATCCTGCGCGAAGCCGATCTCGCAGCTGGACGAGCGCACCAGTTCGGAGAGCGCGCCAAGCGTATCGGGGCGCGGCTCGGCGATGCGCGGGAACGGTTTGGTGGGGTCAATCGAGATGGCGTGCAGATCGCAGCCGAGCGTATCGCGCAAGAAACCGGGCGTCATCACGGAGCCTGCGCCATTCACGGCGTCGAGCGCGACCTTGAAGCGGCGGCGGCGGATGCGCTCGGCATTCACGTGATGCAGCACGCGCTCGATGTGCAGGCGCGGCGGCGTCGCGTAATCGCTGGTGGCGGTGCGGATCTCTTCATTGGTGGCGCGCCGGAAATCGCTCTGGTGATAGAGATCGAGCAGCTCGCTGCGTTCGTAGCTGTTGAAGAACAGGCCGTCGGAGTTGAAAAGCTTCAGCGCATTGTATTCGGGCGGGTTGTGCGACGCCGTGATGGCGATGCCGCCGCGCGCGCGTGTGGCGCCCACGTAAATCTGAATCGTGGGCGTGGGCAGGATGCCGATATCCACGACCTCGCATCCGGCTGCGAGCAATCCGCAGGCGACCGCGTGATAGAGCATGTCGCCGCTCGAGCGCGTGTCGCGGCCGACCACCACGCGTCCCGCGCCGACGTACGTGCCGAAGGCTTGCGCGAAGGCGCAGGCGAGGCCTGGCGTGAGGAAATCGCCGACCACGCCGCGGATTCCAGAGACGCCGATCTTGAGTAAATGCTCGCGGCGGGCGGCGGGTGCTGGGTGCTGAGAAGCGGGTGCTGGGTTCTGGGTGCTGGGTTCTGGTTTCATGCGAAGCTTCGCACCTCTTCAAGCAGCGAGTTGAAAAGTTCCGTTGGCGGATCTCCTTTTTGCTCGCAGATTACTCGTACGATTGGTTCCGTTTGGCTGACTCTTACGTGGAACCAGCGGCCGGGCCAATCCACGCGCAGGCCGTCGAGCACACTGACGCGGCCGCTCGCGTAGCGCTCGCGCAGGTCCATCAGCAGCGCCGGGATGCGTTGCGTGACCAGCGGCACTTGTCCTTTCAGGAGCGAGTATTTGGGATACGAGGCCAGCGTCTGGCTGAGCGTGCGGCCGGTTTCGTGCAGCATGGAAAGAATAGCGAGCATAGAGGCGATGCCATCGTAGACGAAGCGGAACTGCGGCATCATGACGGCACCGGTGCCTTCGCCGGCCAGCGCGATCTGTTCGGGGCGATAGGTGGAGAGCGCGTCGATGGCGGCCTGGCGGCCTACGGGCACGCGCACGACCTTGCCACCATGGCGCGCGGCGATCTCTTCGAGCAGCGCCGTGCTCGAAATATTGGCGATCACCAGCTTGCCCGGCGCGCGTGGCAGCAGGTAATCGGCCAGCAGCGGCAGCACCAGCTCTTCGGATACGGGCGTGCCGTCTTCAGCGGCCAGCGCGACACGGTCGGAATCCACATCGAAGAGAAAACCGGCGTCGGCGCGCAGCGGCGCCATCAGGGGCGCGAGTTGCAGCGCTACGGCGTCGCGCGTGGTGGACGGTTCGTGCGCGAAGCTGACGCCTTCGATCTGTTTGTTGATGAGGATGAACTCGGTGCCGAAGCGCTCGTTGGCGCGGCGCAGAATCAGCGATGAGGTGCCGTTGCAGCAATCCACCAGCACGCGGAATTTGCGCAGCGCGGCGAAATCGTAGTGCGCGGCCAAGTCGTCGAGGTAGCGATCGATGGCGCCGGTCTTGGACGTAACGGCGCCGATGCCTTTCCATTCGGCGAAGGTGAATTTCTTGAGGTGGTAGATATCCAGCAGTTCGCCGGCTTCGGCGGTGGAGAGATAGATACCGTCGCGGCCGAAGAATTTCAGCGCGTTCCACTCGGCGCTGTTGTGGCTGGCGCCGATGGAGACGCCGCCCGCGGCATCGTGGCGGCGAATGGAATGCTGGATCACGGGCGTGGGCGCGATGCCCAGATCGACGACATCGTGCCCGCAGGCCAGCAATCCGGCGAGCAGGCCCTCGCGCAGCATCACGCCGCTCGAGCGCGGATCGCGGCCGATGACCACCGCGCCGCCCGGCTCGAGGAAGGTGCCGAAGGCGGCAGCGAAATCGAGCACGTGCGAGGCAGTGAGCGCGGAGCCGACCACGCCGCGCAGGCCGACGTGCGAGATGCGGAGGGATTTAGCAGCTTGTTGCGAGATCATTGGACCAGTTTGATCAGCCCGAAAGCCTGGGGCACGTGGAAATTGGCCTCGCCGGTGGGCTGCCAGGCGATGAATTTGCGGCCCGGCTCGCGGCCCTGGCAGCGGTAGAAATTGATGCGCATCTCGAGGCCCGCGGCCGGCGGGCGGCTGTCAATCGAGCGCAGCGGGATCCGCATTTCGCCGTACCAGATTTTGTGACTTGCGTCGATGCGGGCCTTCACCGCGAAGCCGGAATTCCAGCGCCATCCGCCTTCCGGCAGCGGGTTCACGCGGTCGATGTCGAGATCCACCCACTCGCCTTGCGGGGAAACTTCGAACTCTTTGTAGCGCGTGATGTGCTCGAAATCGCTGCCCACGAAAACTTCGGCTACGTCCCAATTCCAGAGCTGGTTGGTTTCCGCGCCGGTGGAGGGGTTGGGCTTCAGATGCAATTCTTCATACGGGCAGATGAAGAGGAAATAGATGTTGTCGCGGGTCCAGCGCGAGCGTATTTCCGTGCGATAGCCGGGCACGGGCTCGCCCTTCGGTCCGTTCCCGGCGAAGACGGCGGGCGCATCTTTCCATTGGCGCGCTTGCGGATTGGCGGTCAGGGGAAAATCGGCCGCGGCATAACGGCTCTCGATCAAGCCGGGCTCGCGCGCCAGCAACACGGAGGCGGCGCAGAGGCAAAGGATATTTAGCTTCCTCAAACCTCTACTATACTGCGGTGGCCCTGCCGGACCGGATGACCCGGCAGGGCCGCGGCCGATGTGGAAGGCGAATCAGAATACGCCTGTATCCACCCAGTTCTCTTTGATGAGGGTCCACCAGTCCGCGGTGAGGCCCTGAGTTACATATTTATAGCTCAACCAGCCGTAGCCGGCATCGCCCCAGCCCTGGCCCCAGGAGTTGCGGATCAGCAGCGCGCCTTTGTCGGATCCAATCACCATGTCGTCGTCGTAGCCGACGGCGCAGATGGCATGCGATCCGTAATACCGGCTGTTGGGCGACGGATAGGCGATCTTTCCATTGCTGGGATACTCAAACTCATCATAGACCGGGAAGCCGAACATGCTCGGGAAGCTGTAGTTCAGCAGCAGACGGACGCCATCGAGCACCTGCGCGGGGGTGAGCGGAGCCGGATCGAGGCGCAGGTACTGAATGGTTTTGTAGTTTTCGCCGAAGGCGTAGCAGAACGCGGTGGGCTCGACGTCGAAGTGCTTGGCGTCGTACGCCCAATATTGCTCGGGCGGGGCTCCGAACAACACCATCGCCTCCATGGTGGTGCGGATGTACGATCCCACGTTGCCGGTGATGCCCATCAGGTCGTGCGTGGTCTTCCAGACGAACATACGGGAAGCGTCGATGAACTTGTTGAAGGAGCGTTTTTCAAAGTACTCGACCAACCCGGCGGCGGCGTTGGCCGTGCAGGAATTATACCCGTCTTGATCCTCTATCGGGCTGCAATAGGGACGGAGATCCACGTGCGTGGCCAAGCCTGGAGCAGCAGCCAGCGCCGAAGCAGCGCCGGACCCTCCGCCGGCGGACCGGACCGTGGTCCGCGGCCCCCCGGGCAATCCGGGGCGTGAAGCCAGCCTGGTTTTGTTGACGAGCTCTTGCACTGACGAGGTTTCCAGTGTGTAGTCTTTAAAGCTGGGGACATCGGGAATCCAGCCCATGCCCCTGTTTCCTTCCGGTCTCATGAAACTGCCTCCATGTTGAGCGAAGTGTGACAACGGGAAAGTCGATACACTGTCCGTGACGGCCGGCCTCCCAGGAGCGCCGGGGAAGGCCCCCGCGCCGGTAGCCTGCGGACTCGTTCGTCCACTCTCGTGTGTTGGCGGCGCTGGCGCTGCGCGGGCGTGAATCCCCGTTACCTGCGGATCGTCAGCCGCTTCCTTTGCAGTGCGCGCTTTGAGCAATTCGTGAATTTCGCGCAAATACGCACAAACGCGCGCGAATTTGCACTAAAAGACTCAAAACTCGGTTTTAAATCTACGCCGGGCTTCGGCGATTGTCAAGCGGTTATTTCCACGAGGGTTATTTCCACGAGGTGGCCCAGCGCGCCGCCGGACTAGTGCACCGTCTCGAGGTAAGCTCCCGTGCTGGCGTCGACGAAGATGGAGAAGCCGCTGGTGCCGACGGACTCGCCCCAGATCACTCTCCAACTGACATCCGGGAACTTGTTGTTGGCTTCCAACAGGAAGGTGATGGGTTTGCCGGGGTTCTTCTGATTGTATTCGGCGCCCTTCGTCAATGCGGTCCGATAGGCCTGATCGGAATCGACCTTGATGGCGGCCATAGGGAAAGGCTTCTCGGCCCCTGAGGCGGACCAGCCCTGGTCCGGGCCGGCGAACACGCCCTTGTGCAGATTGCCCTCCGATTCCACGACGGAGTAAGTATAACTGCGCGCCTTGCCCTGGCTGGCGGAAACGAAGATAGCTTGCCAGGCGCCGGCCTTCCCGGGCTCGGCCTTCACCTCCGGCAATAAAATGCTCGTGACTCTAAGCGGCTGGATGTCGGCAGCCCATCCGCGCGCGGCGATGTACATCTGTTGCAGGGCTTGACGGCCCGTGGCGGGAACGGCGGGCGCTTCTTCGGCCTTTTTGGCCGGGGCGGACGGTTCCGAGGAACATCCGGTGAATAGCAGGAGCAGCGTGCCCGCGGTGAACAGTGCTAGAGTTTTCATAGGCAAACCTCGCGAAGCCCTATTCTAACAAGGCATTCGGGACCGTTCGATGGCGGCGCGAGTATGCGGCGCGAGTATAATGACTCCAGAAAAAGGGAGTGCTCCGATGCAGGCTGGCATCTGCGGTCGAGGCTTGACGGTGCTGGCGTTGGGGATCGTTTTGGCATGCGAGGCGGCACAGGCCGCCCCAAACCGGCTTGAAGAATGGCGGCCTTTTCTTGGCGGGCCAAGTGATGCCGGCCGATGTGAACAGCGGTGACGGCCATGTGGGCCGGCCGTACCAGCCGTAGGGGTGCCTTGACTTTCGACACTCCGGTAATTTATTCTAGCCATTCGTTTTGGCATGCGCCGTGATGTCTTGACTATGGGAAAAAACTCGCGCGGCGATACAGAGACTGTGGAACGGTTTCTGGATTCGACCCTGGAAAGCGTGGACAGCGCGGAAGAGTTGGCCTTGCAGGAGGCCGAAAGGGCCGGGGTCCCCGAGGACGATTTGCACAAGATCGCCATGGCCGTTCGGGAATCCATGGTCAACGCGGTGGTCCACGGTAACCGCTACAACGCACACAAGAAGGTGCACCTGACTTTGACCAAGGGGCACGGCGAGTTCGTGGTACGGATCACTGACCAGGGCGAGGGTTTCGATTACGAGAATCTGCCCGACCCGTTGGCCGAGGAGAATCTGCTGCGGCATTCGGGCCGCGGTATTTTCCTGATTAAGGCTTTCATGGACGATTTCCGGGTACGCCGTCTGCAACCCGAGGGCACCGAAGTAACTTTGGTGAAGTACCTGGTGTCGAAGTAAACGATCAGAAACAGTTTTGGTTTGGAACGAGGAGGCAAATTTCTGTGAGTGTAAAGCTAAGCACGAGACAAGTTGGGGACGTGAGCGTCGTTGATGTAGCCGGACGGATCACCTTGGGCGAAGGGTCCAGTGCCCTGCGCGACGCGCTGCGCGATATGGTGGGCAAGGATCACAAGAAGATCCTGTTGAACCTGGGAGAGGTCTCTTACATCGATAGCTCGGGGATCGGCGAGCTCGTGTCGGGTTTCACGACGGTGACCAACCAGGGCGGGCAGCTCAAGCTGCTGAACCTCACCAAGCGCGTGAAGGATCTGCTGCAGATCACCAAGCTGTACACCGTATTCGACGTGCACGACGACGAAGCCGCGGCCGTGCGGAGCTTCGCTTAGGCGTACTGGCGGGGCGCGGCTGTTTTCACCCCGCCCTCTGTCTCGTAGGTGCACGTCATCAACTGATCGTTGACGATTTGAAGGAACACGTACTCGCCTCGGGCAGGTTGCACTGGATTCCGGCCTGCAGACACGGATACCGCGCCCAAACCGAGGCGAGTCTCGTGTATCAGCGCCGCCTACCCGAACATGCCAGCCAGGCCGCTGGTCACCAGCACCCAGAGCAGCCACGGCACCACGATCAGGATGACGGCCTTCGAGAAGGCCATCTTGCGTGAGGCCGCCGTAAGCCCGACCGCCATCAGCAAGATCATCCAGATGGTGAACAGGTCGAACGATTTCGCCAGGCTGTAAATGAACTTGCCTGTGTTGGGGGGCGGAGTCAGGAAGGCGCCCAGGTTGAAGGCCAGCGGGTTCTGCAGATTGAAATCGTCGGGATTCTTCAGGAACATCACGACGATCGCCAGAATGCTGGAGATCAGCCCGGGCAGCATACCGTAGGACGCAATCCCCAGGGTTTGCTTGTAGCGCGGCGACTCGCCGCCCATCTTTGCTACCAGCAGCAGCACGCCGCCGACCACCAGCATGCTGATCGGAATCCCGATCACACTGAAAACGTATCCGCCGATGGGCGCGAACTTGACCTGCTGCTGAATGGCCGTCTCGCGCTGTTGAGCATCCAACTGCTGCATGCGCGTATTGGTTTCCGCAATCTGATGAAAGTAGCGGTCCCAGCCGATCTTCGTCGTGTAAATATAGGTGAACGCGATGGCCGCCACGATCAAGAGGATCGCCGGAACGATCCAACCGGGCCGGGCAGCGATATCGGTGAACGCCTTCTTGGGGTCGAGGTACACCCCCGTGATACGGCCCACTTCGCCTAACGGCGGAGTGGCGTTGTCAGCAGTGGATTCAGGAGTCATAAAATCGGAGTCCGAGGGGCGATTATGACAAGAATTCCGCCCGGATGCAAGGGGCGGACATGTAAGACCTGTAAGAGCGGTTAATTCTTGAGTGCGTCGTGGATGCGGTCCGTCAGCATGTCGACGAACCGCTCGGGCACGAAGCCGTTCATGCGGCTGATGACTGCGCCGTGCCGGTCGAGGACGATGGTGGTCGGGATGGAAGTGATGCCCAGCACGCGCGAGAGGCCGTCTTCGTAGTAGACTTGCTGGCCCCAGTGATTCTCCTTCAGGAAAGGGGCGACCAGGGCGCGTTCGTCGTCGGTGGCGATCGAGAGAAACACCACGTCCGGCGAGTCATGGAAGCGCTGTTTGACCTGCTCGTATAGCGGATGCTGCATGCGGCACGGACCGCACCAGGTGGCCCAAAAATCGAAGACCACGGCCTTGCCTTTGAGCGAGGCGACCGGCAGCTTGGCGCCAGCCACTGACGACAGGGTGAAGTCCATCAGGTTGGTGGCGTGCGCATTCTGATTGTCGCCGCGCAGGCGGAGGCGGCGCGCGGCCAGCAATCCGGTGGTGCGGTCGTAGGCTGCCAGCATGAGGTCGCCCAGGCCTTTTTCCGAGCCGTGGATTTTGCGGTAGAGATCGCCCAGGTCGGCGCGGTCCTTGGCGCGGTCGGTGTCGGTGTTGCGCGGGTCGGGCACGGCGAAGGCGTCGGCGTAGGGGACCAGGGCCTCTTCGTCTTTGCCCGCGCGGACCAGCCAGCGGCCCAGTTCGCGGGCGGCCTCAGCCGAGGGGTAGGTTTCGTAAGCGCGGCGGGCCAGCGCGATAGCGTCATCGAGCTTGCCCAGATTGCCGGTGGCGCGCGCCTCGCAGGAAACCACGCGTGCCACGCTCTTATCCACTTCTTCCTGCCACTCGGCCGCGCTCATGTGGCCGGGCGGCGTCTCCACGCGCATACCGCGCAGCAGATCCTCGTAATGCTTCGCGTGGGCGAGGGCCTTGGCGGCGGCATCCGGCGCATCGCTGGCCAGCAGCGCGCGCGTCACCCGGTCGAGCACCTGTACGTCATCCGGCTCGCGCGCCAGCACCCGCTCGCCATACTCGATAATGCGGCGGTTGTCTTTGGTCTCGACGGCGGCCTTCACCAGGGCGCGCTCGATCTCGGCGCGGCGCGGCGAATTGGGGAATTGCGCCAGATGTTTTTCGAGCGCGCGGATGAAATCCACCGGGCTGTTGCCGGCGTCCTGCACGGCTCGCGACAGCAGTTGATTCTCGTCCGGCGCGGGCTTCGCGGGCGGGGGCGGAGCGGCACTCTGCGCCCAGGCCAGTATCGCAAAAAGAAGCAGTGCGGCGCAGGCCTTCATTTCGCCGCGCGGAACGCCTCGGCCAGAGCGGCCGCGCGCAAACAGTCCTGATGAAGATAAACTTCGTTCTTCGCGATGCGCTCGAGCAGCGGCAGATACTGGCCGACCGCGACCAGCCGTTTCCGCTCATATCCGGCCTGCAGCAGGAGCAGGGCCTTGTCGACGCCCAGGTGATCGTACTTGGCGGCGACTTCCAGGTTGGTGAAAAGCTGCTCGGATTCGCTGATGCGCTCGAACCAGTCCGCCAGCGCCTGGGCGGAAGGGTCCTCGGAGAAATT
>DATKNQ010000196.1:0-20573 GCA_035541265.1 Bryobacteraceae bacterium | reverse complement strand
ATGCCCAGCGCAATCGTGATGATCGCGGTGGTGGCGAACACCGGACTCTTCGCCAGCGTGCGGGCGGCGTAGGTCAGATCGCGCAGCGGCATCGGGCACCTCGACGGGCTTCAGGCCGTGGCCGGCATCTGGAACGGCTCGTCCGCGCTGCCGCCGTAGATACTGGGCACGTGCGCGTTCATGGCGCGAAGCTGCATGCTGAGCTGGCCGCGGTGATGCACCGTATGCTTGATCCAAAAATCCATGTAGAGCACCAGCGGCAGCGTGAAGACGCCGAAAAAATCCACCGGCGCGGCAAGCTGCTCGCCGGACAGCATGGCGATCTTGGCCGCCTGCATCGCGGTGGACTCGTCGTAACGGGCCACGATCTCCGCGGCCGTTGCCGGCGGCGTGCCCTCCGACGCATCGGCTCCGAAATTGCCGGCCACGATCGCTTCGCCGAACCATTTCTCGCTGCTGGCGATATGCCACATCAGCTCGCGCGCGGTGCGCCCTTTGTCACCCAGCTTGAAATCGAGTTGGGACTCCGGCACGGCTGCCAGCACGCTCCGGGTGATGGGTACTTCGTTGTTCAGGCTCTGCAGGAAAACCATGGACAGGCCTTTAGCTTGATCAGGACTAAACATGAGACGTATGGTACACCACCCGTGGCGTCGCGCGCCACGCTAGTATCGAACGATGGCCGATCGGCACGGGTTGACGCGCGGGTTGGGGTTGCTCGAAGCGACTGCACTGAACATGAGCAACATGGTTGGCGTCGGACCGTTCGTCACCATCCCGCTGCTGATCGGCGCCATGGGCGGCCCGCAAGCCATGCTGGGATGGGCCGTGGGCACGGTGCTCGCGCTGTGCGATGGTCTCGTGTGGGCGGAACTGTCGGCGGCCATGCCGGGCGAGGGCGGCAGCTATCTGTACCTGCGCGAAGCCTTCCGCCTGACGCGCTTCGGCAGCCTGCTGCCGTTCCTGTTCGTCTGGCAATTCATCTTCAGCGGGCCGCTCGAGATCGCCTCCGGCTACATCGGCTTCGCGCAATACCTGACGTATTTTCGCCGCGGCATGGGCGTCTGGGAAGTGCGGCTGTCAGTGGTGATCGTCGGCGTGGCCGTGATCGCGCTGCTCTATCGCGGCATTCAGGCGGTGGGCCGGCTGACGGTCGCGCTGTGGATCGGCATGCTGGCGACGGTCGCGTGGATCATCGTGGCCGGCTTCACGCATTTCAACGCGCATCGCGCCTTCGACTTTCCGCCGCACGCCTTCGCCATCTCGCCCGCCTTCATGAGCGGCCTGGGCGGCGCCACGTTGATCGCCATGTACAACTTCCTCGGTTATTACGGAATCTGCTTCGTGGGCGGCGAAGTGCGCCAGCCGCAGCGCGTGATGCCGCGCTCGATCGTGCTGTCCGTGCTGCTGGTGGGCGCCATGTACACACTGATGACGATGGCCATCCTGGCGGTGGTGCCGTGGCGCGAGGCGGCGCAATCGCAGTTCGTGGCCGCGCACTTCATGGAAGTGCTTTACGGGCGATGGGCCGGCAGCGCGGTCACGGTGCTGATCCTGTGGTCCGCGGTGGCGTCGGTGTTCTCGCTGGTGCTGGCGTACAGCCGCGTGCCGTACGCGGCCGCGCTCGATGGCTACTTCTGGAAGCCGTTCGCGCGGCTGCACCCGAAGGGCGATTTTCCGTACGTGTCGCTGCTGGTGGTGGGCGGCCTGGCGATCGCGGCCGGCATGCTGAGCCTCGATTGGGTGGTGTCGGCGCTGCTTACCGCACGCATCCTGATTCAGTTTATCGGGCAGATCGCGGCGGTCGAGGTTCTGCGACGCACGCGGCCCGATGTGAAGCGGCCGTTCCGCATGTGGCTGTACCCGCTGCCCAGCGTGCTCGCGCTGCTCGGCTGGACTTACGTGTTCGCCACCTCGGGCTGGACGTTCGCGCTTTGCGGCCTCGGCGTGCTGGCGAGCGGTGTGGCGGCATACGCGGTTTGGAGGCGATGGGGCCATGCGCAGTGACGAAGCGTTGGTGCAGATTGTGGACGCCGCGTTCGCGGAAGCGGCGCGCAGGAGCGGCGCGTGGCTGGTGTGCCGGCCGGGGTGCGCGCAATGCTGCTTAGGCGAGTTTGCCATCACGCAGCTCGACGCGGTCCGGCTGCGCCGCGGCTTGGCGGAACTCGCAGAGCGCGACGCGGAGCGGGCCGAGCGAGTGCGGCAGCGGGCGCGGGCTATCGTCGCGCCCATGGCTGATGACGAGCCGTGTCCCGCGCTCGATCCGGAGACAGGCACGTGCGATGTGTACGCCGCGCGCCCCATCACCTGCCGCGCCTTCGGTCCGCCGCTGCGCTGCGAATCCGGCGATGTAGGCGTGTGCGAGTTGTGTTACGAAGGCGCGACCGATGACCAGATCGCCGCATGCGCGGTGGATGCGGATTCCGAAGAGCTCGAAGCGGAGCTGGTACGCGAAGTTGAAGAGCGCACCGGCGGGCGCGGCGAGACGACCGTGGCTCAGGCGCTAGCCTCGTAGAGCCGCATCGAGTAACTGCTTCCAGCGCGGCACGTCGATCGTCCAGCAGATATTCGCCTTCCGGGCCCCCGCGAGCGCCTGTTTCCATATCGCATGGTTGCGCTCATTGCCCGCCACATGCAGCCGGTCCACCACGGTCATGCCGCGGGTCAGCTCGCTCGCTGTTTCGATCTCCAGGTGATGCGCGCTGCGCGAAGTGCAGATCGATGGATCGAGCGCCACCGACATGGCCACAGGGTCCGGCAGCGAAATGCCGATCTCGCCGGTCTGCTCGCGGTAGGCCGCCATAGCTGTACTGTTGCATTCGATGGCGAAGCGCGCGAGCGGCGTGCCGAGGCTCAGCACATGCTCGATGCCGGCCGGGCTCAGCGCGGCCGCACCGCGGCACAGGTGCCAGCCCACCAACTCGATCGGCAGACCGGACCGCACCACGATGCGCGCGGCCTCCGGATCGGCCCAGATGTTGTACTCAGCCGCGGGCGTAACGTTCCCCTCGCAGCAGGGCGCGCCCCCCATAATCACGCAGCGGCCCACACCGTTCACGATATCCGGCGCGCGCGAGACCGCCAGCGCCACGTTGGTCAGCGGTCCGAGAGTTACCAGCGTGATGCCCGGATTCGCGCGGATCGTCTCGATGATGGCATCCACGGCGTGCGTCTCTTCGGGCGCGCGGCGAGGCGCGGGATAATCGTGATCGCCCAGGCCATCCTTGCCGTGAAACCATTCCGCGTGCCTGTACTCGCGTAGCAGCGGCCGGTTCGCACCCGGGAATACCGGCACATCGGCGCCACAAAGTTCGGTGGTGTAGAGCGCGTTGCGCGCGGCCTGCGCCACGGGCACGTTACCAGCCACAATGGTGATGGCGCGCACGTCCACGTCCGGGTGGCGCAGCGCCATGATGAGCGCAACGGCGTCGTCAGAAGCGGTATCGGTATCGATCAGGAAGGCGCGCGGCACCCGCTCAGCATAGCACCGCCGCGGCACCGCGCCATGTTATTTATAAAGGACAATGTCCGTTATGCGCACAGCTCTTCTGGCCGCCGCGTTGCTCGCCACGGCCTGCGCGCCGCGGCCGGCTTCGCTGCGTATTGCCGCCGCGGCCGATCTGCGCTTCGCATTGGACGACGTGGTGCAAACGTATACGCGCGCGCATCCCGAGGTGAGAGTCGAGCCCGTGTATGGTTCGTCGGGCCTGTTCTACGCGCAGTTGCAGAATCGCGCGCCATTCGATCTATTTCTCTCGGCGGACGTCGAATACCCGCACAAGCTGGCGCAGCAGGGACTGATCTTGCCAGGCAGCCAATTCAATTACGCCGTGGGACGCATCGTGCTGTGGACCCGCCAGGCATCCGGCATCGACGTCGAGCATCTGGGCATCGACGCGCTGCGGCAGCCAGCCGTGCATCACATCGCCATCGCCAACCCGGCGCACGCGCCATACGGGCGGGCGGCCGACGCGGCGCTGCACTCACTCGGCGTCTATGATGCGGTGAAGGACAAAATCGTGATGGGCGAAAACATCTCGCAGGCGTTTCAGCTTGCGGAAAGCGGCGCAGCGGATGTGGGCATCGTGGCGCTGTCGCTGGCGATGGCGCCCGGCGTAGCGACCCAGGGCCGCTATTGGGAAGTGCCTGCCTCGGCCTATCCGCGTCTCGAACAAGGCGGCGCGATTCCGAAGTGGAGCCGCGATGCCGCGGCGGCGCAGCGCTTCCGCGCATTTCTGCTCGCCCCCGAAGGCCGCGCTATTCTGAAACGATATGGATTCTCGGGAGAGTAGATGGAGTGGCAGGCGATCTGGCTGAGCTTGCGGCTGTCATTCTGGACCACCGTGATCTTGCTGGCCATCGGCCTGCCGGCGGCTTACTGGCTGACTTACTCGTTGCGTAAGTGGAAGTTTCTGGTTGAGGCCGTGATCGCGCTGCCGCTGGTGCTGCCGCCCACGGTGCTGGGATTCTACATCCTGATGGCCATCGGCCCCCGCAGCCCGGCGGGCAAACTCTACGCCACGCTCACCGGCGGCATGCTGCCGTTCTCGTTTCAAGGCTTGCTGGTGGCGTCGGTGCTCTACAGTCTGCCGTTCGCCGTGCAGCCGTTTGCGGCGGGTTTCGCGGCGGTCGACCGCCGGCTCATCGAAGCTTCCTGGTGCCTGGGCGTTTCGCGCGCCGCAACATTTTTCCGCGTGATTGTTCCGCTCTCGGCGCCCGCCATCGTCACCGGCATGATCCTGGCGTTCGCGCACACGCTGGGCGAATTCGGCGTGGTGCTGATGGTGGGCGGCAACCTGCCCGGCATCACGCGCACCGTGTCGATCGCCATTTTCGACGACGTGCAGGCGCTCAACTACCAAGCCGCGCTGAACACGTCCCTGCTGCTGCTGGGGATCTCGTTCTGCGTTCTGGCGGCCACCTACGGATTGCGGCGGAGGGTGTGGGCCGTATGGCCGATGAACTGACGGTCGACGTCCGCAAGCGCTTTGCGGGCGGACCGGAGATCAGCGCGGCGCTGCGCCTGCCGCTCGGCGAACATTGCGTGCTGGTTTTGTTTGGACCCTCCGGGGCCGGGAAGACTACCGTGCTGCGCATGATCGCCGGCCTGGAGAGGCCTGACGCCGGATCGATCCGCTGCGGCGATGCGGTGTGGTACGACGATGCGCGCCGCGTGAACCTGCCGCCGCAACAGCGCCGCGCCGGCTACCTGTCGCAGGATTACGCCATCTTTCCGCATCGCACGGTGCGCGGAAACGTGGCGCACGGCGCGCGCGGCGCGCATGTGGGCGGCTTGCTCGAGCGATTCGATTTGCGCGATCTCGCCGGCCGCTATCCGTCACAGCTTTCGGGCGGACAATTGCAGCGTGTGGCGCTGGCGCGTGCGCTGGCGGCCGGCCCGCGCCTGCTCTTGCTCGACGAGCCGCTCTCTGCGCTCGATGCGCCCGCGCGCCTGCGCCTGCGCGGTGAACTGCGCCAGTTGCTCTCGGGCTTGCAAATGCCCGCCATCGTGGTGACGCACGACCGCACCGAGGCGCTGGCGCTGGGCGATTCGATCGCCATCATGATCGGCGGCAAGCTGCGCCAGGCCGGTCCGGTCGGGAGTGTGTTCGATTGGCCGGCGGATGCCGAGATCGCCGAAGCCGTCGGCGTGGAAACGATCCTGCCCGCGCACGTGATCGCGCGCAGCGCGGGCCTGATGACGATCGAGATCGCGCAATCGCGCTTGACGGCGGTGGATGCGGCGGACGCCGGCCGCGACGTGTTCGCGTGCATCCGCGCCGAGAGCGTGACCATCGAGCGGAGCACATCGGCCAATCCGAGCAGCGCGCGCAATCACTTGCCGGCGCGCATCGTTTCCGTGATCGCCGAAGGCCCGTTGGCGCGCATTGTGCTCGATTGCGGATTCCGGCTGACGGCCGTGGTCACACGCCAATCCGAGGAGGAGTTGCGTCTGCGCGAGGGCGAGCAGGTGATCGCGGCCGTGAAGGCTACGTCGATCCGCATCGTGCCGCGCGCATAGTTACTCGTAGTGCAGGGCGCGCAGCGGATCGATCCGCGAGGCACGCAAGGCCGGAACATAACCTGCCAGCAGCGCCACACACGCGAGTACGGACATGGCCGCCGCAATCACGGCGGGATCGTGCGGCTCAATCCCGTAGAGCAGGCTCGCGACCAGCTTCGATGCCAGCCACGCCGCGGGCAGGCCGATCAGGAAGCCCGCGGCGATCATCGTGACGGCATCGCGCATCACCAGCCACAGCACGTTGCGGCTCTGCGCGCCCACGGCCATGCGAATGCCGATTTCGCGCGTGCGCTGCTCCACCGTGTACGCCATCACGCCGTAGAGCCCAATCACCGCCAGCAGCGTAGCCAGCACGCCGAATAGCGCCGAAAGGCTGGCCACCAGCCGCTCGTTCAGCAGCGACGCGTCAATAACGTTATCGAGCGTCCGCAGGTTGTACACCGGCAGGTCGCGATCGAGGCTCGCCACCGCGTGCCGGATGATGTGGAACGCCTGGCTCGGCGGCATGGAAGTTCGGACGTAGGTGGTCATGTCGCGCACCACGGGAAGGCCGGCAGACGGCATGAAGACCTGGCGCACGCGGGCATCGCGGATGCCGCGGTGCTTGAATGCCTGCACCACGCCAATGATCTCCATATCCGCCGCGTCGCCCGGCTCGGTGCCGAATCCGAGATGCCTGCCGATGGGGCTGCGGTTGCCGAAGTAGTGCCTGGCGAAGTCGTCGTTCACGACCACCACATTGGGAATGCGGAACGGAATTCCGCGATGCTGAATGGAGCCGGTATCGCGATCGTTGAAGTCGCGGCCGTCCACCAGCGGCACGCCCAGCGTGGCGAAATAGCCCGGTGTCACCACGTTCATCTGGTCGTCCATATTCTCGCCGGGCTTTGCCGTATAGCCTTCCACGTTGAGGTTGCTTTCCCAGTCCTGGTTCTCAATGACCGGCTGCATGGCCATCGCGGCGGATTGTACGCCGGGCGTGGCCGAAAGATTGCGGTCCAACTCGCGGAAGAAGGCCAGGCTGCGCGGTGCGTTGTAGCCGTTCAAGGAAGGATCGAGCGTGAAGACGATCAGGTGGTTCGACGGGAATCCGGGGCCGGCATCGCGCAGATTGCGCAGGCTGCGCAGGAACAATCCGGCGCCGATCAGCAGCAGTAGCGACAGCGTGACTTGCGCCACCACCAGCGATAGACGCAAGCGCGCGTGCCCGCCCGCCACTCCGCGCGTTTCGCTCTTGAGCGTGGAGGCCACATCGGCATTGGCCGACTGCACTGCGGGCGCCAGGCCGAAGAGCAAGCCGGTCACCAGGGCGACCGCGAAATTGAACAACAGGACGCGCGCATCCGGGCCGGCAGCCAGGCCGAGAGAGGCGGAATCCTGCGGCAGGAAATCGAGCAGCGCGCGTGTGCCGGCATAGGCCACCGCGACGCCCGCGAGGCCGCCGCTGAACGACAGCAGCACGCTTTCGGACAACAATTGACGCATGATGCGCCAGCGGTTGGCGCCCATCGCCAGGCGCACGGCGATTTCGCGCCGTCGTCCGGTGGCGCGCACCAGCAGCAGGTTGGCCACGTTGCCGCAAGCGATTAGCAGCACCAGCGCCACAATGCCCATTAGAACTTTGAGCGGCACGGACATCTGGTCGCGGAGGAATGAGCGGCCCGCCGCGCCCGGCAACAGATCGATGGTGGAGCGCAGGAACTGGCGGCGTTCATACTCGGACGCGTGCGCGATTTGCGGATCCTTGGCCTCTTGTTCGAGGATCTGGTGGAACAGGACCTGCATCGATGCTTTGGCCTGCGCCCGGGTGACGCCCGGTTTCAACCGCCCGATCACCTGCAGCCATGCGCTGCGGCGATCTTCCAGTTGCTCCATGCCGCCGGCGTTGGGCGTCATCCAGGCCTTCATGGTGACGGGGACGTACAAATCGGTCACGCTGCCGGGCTCGATGCCGTCAAATCCGCGCTCGGCGACGCCGATCACGGTGAAGTTGTGTCCGTTCATCACCACAGTCTGATTGAGAATGGCCGGGTTGGCGGCGAATCGCGACTGCCAGTAGCGGTAACTCAACACCGCTATGGGATGCCCCAGCGCGATGGTGTCGTCTTCGGGTGCGATGGTGCGGCCCACCGCGGCGCCCACGCCGAGGACGCCAAAATAGCTACCCGAGACCATCTCGCCCGCGACCCTTTCTGTGCGGCCGCTGAAACTCACGCCGATGGGCACGGTGACACGGCACAGCATCCCGCTGAACACACGGCTTTGGGCCGCGAAATCGCGGTACATGGGGTACGAAAAACTGTTGGGGCCACGGGTGTTTCCCAGGTGATTGCCGTGGCTGTCGAGCAGCACGAGCGCGGCCGGATTGCGCACCGGGAGCAGACGCAGCATGAGCTGATCGATTAGCGAGAAGATGGCGGTATTCGCGCCGATGCCGAGCGCCAGAGAGAGCACGGCGACCGCCGTGAATAGAGGAGTCTTCGCAAGGCTGCGGAAGGCAAACCGGAGGTCGGATGCGATTTGCATGGCCAGTTCCCTAAAAATGAAATACGAAAGAGAACCGGCCAAGTTCGCATTTTATTCCAGCCGGAACGCCACCACCGAGTCGCCCATCTTGCTCTTCATTTTGCCGTGACCGCCGGCGCAGACGACGATGTACTGCTTGCCGCGCCATTCGTAGGTCATGGGCGTCGATTGCGCGCTGGCCGGCAATTCCTGGGTCCACACCTCTTTGCCCGAGTCCGAATCGAAAGCGTGAATGTGCGGATCGAGCGCGGCGGCGGTGAAGATCAACCCGCCGGCCGTGGCGATCGGGCCGCCCAGGTTCAGCGCACCCGGCGGCGCGCCCTTGCCGAAGCTTCCGAGAGGCGCCTGCCAGCGCAGCTTTCCGGTGTTCAGATCGAAGGCCACGACGGCGCCCCATGGCGGCGCATTGCACGGTAAGCCCGATGGCGACACCAGCCAGTCGCGATGCATGCCGTAAGGCGTGCCGCGCTGCGGCGCGAATTCGCCGCGCCAGGCCATCTCGACCGTTTTCTCGCGGGCCTGCATCATCTCGGCGCGCGGGATCAACTTAGCCACAGCGGCGACGCGGTTCGTATCGGCGATCAGGACATTGCGCACCGGGTCCCACGCGGCGCTGCCCCAGTTCACGCCGCCGATATTGCCGGGGAACGAGATGGTGCCTTTGAATGTGGGCGGTGTAAACATGCCGTCGTTGCGGTAGGAGGCGATCTTCTCCTGGCACCATTTGCGCATCTCGGGCGTCGCTCCCCAGGCATCCGCCTCGGTCAATCGTTGCGGCACCATGGCGCTCCACTCTGGGATGGGCTGGCTGGGCGCCGCGTCTTCACCCGGAATGTCGCTCTTGGGCACGGCGCGCTCTTCGACGGTTGAAAGCGGCTTGCCGGTCTCGCGATCGAGCACGAAGACGTTGCCCATTTTAGTGGTCACCGCCACGGCAGGCTTGCCATGAAACTCGATCAGCGCCGGCTCGGAGGCCACGTCGAAATCCCACAGGTCGTGATGCACCACCTGGTAGCCCCAAACAAATTCACCCGTGCATGCTTTGAGCGCTACGACTGAGTTCGCCCAGCGATCGTCGCCCGGCCGCTCGCCGCCGTAATAATCCGGGCTGGCGCTGCCGGTGGGCACGAAGATCAGGCCGCGCTTCTCGTCGGCCGCGATGGTGGACCACGCATTCGCCGCACCCGTGCGGACCTTCTGATGCTCGGCCCAGGGGATGGGATCCCACGTCCACAGCAGCTTGCCCGAGCGCGTATCGTATCCACGCACCACGCCGCGCTCCAGGCTGACGGCGGCGTTATCGCCGATCGACGAACCGGTGATCACCACGTCGCCCACCACCGCCGGCGCGGAGGTTACTTCGTAATTGCCGCGATACTGCTTCTGGTAGTCAACGTCCTTGGTGAGATCGACTTGCCCGGCGTCGCCGAAATCCGTGCACGGTTTGCCCGTGTGGCCATCGATCGCCAGCAGCCGCGCATCGATGGTGCCTTCGAAGATGCGCAGGCGGCAGGGCGCGTTCTTGGCGGCGTGCGTATCGGTCCACGCCGCCACGCCGCGCGAGGTGACTTCCGAATAATCGTGCGTGCGCAACACCTGCGGATCGAACTTCCACTTCTCGGCGCCGGTGCCCGGATCGAGCGCGATCACCTGGTTGAATGGCGTGCTCAGGTACAGGGTGCCGTCGACGAGGATAGGGGTCGCTTCGAACGCGGCCTTTTCGTTGAGGCGCGTTTCGGGCTGGAGCGCGCCGGTATGATAAGTCCACGCGACTTTCAACTGCGCCACGTTGGCGCGAGTTACTTGCTTGAGCGGCGAATAGCGCGTGCCGCTGGGATCGTGGCCATAAGCGGGCCAACCGTTGTCCCCGGCCGGCAGGCTCGCTGCGAATAACAACGCAAGAGCGATAGAGCGCATGTTCCGATTCTCGCCGGCGCCGCGCGAAAAGCCAACACAACTGGGACGAACGGGCTTATTCGCGGGATGATGTGGCCCGGAAGCGGCGGGTCCAGGTCAGCTCGGTGCCGTCCTTCAGGATGGTGCGCCGCTCGCCGTGAAACCATGGCTGCATCTCCTTCACGCTATCGAGGTTGATGAGCGCGGAGCGGCTGATGCGCGCGAACTGTTCGGGATCGAGCTGGCGCGTGAGGTTTTCGAGCGTCTCGCGAATAATGTAGGTCTCGCGGCCGGCGTGCAGCACGATATTGTTGCGGACCGCTTCGGCCCAATCGAGCTGCTCGACGGGCAGGAAGATCTCGCGCCCGCCTTTTTCCACGAGCAGCCGCCGCAGGAATCGCGGCGGGGTGCTCTGCGCGCGGCGTTCCACCTGCTGCCGGGCGCGCTCCAGGGCGCGTTCGAAGCGCTCCGGGGAGACGGGCTTCAGCAGATAATCGAGCGCCTCGGCCTCGAAGGCATCCAGCGCGTGGCGATCGTGCGCGGTCAGGAAGACGACATGAAAGCGGCGCGCGGGCACGGCGTCGAGCACCGCGAAGCCGTCCATGCCGGGCATCTGCACATCCATGAACACGAGATCCGGATCGAAGCTGCGAATGGCGGCGAGCGCTTCTTCGCCCGAGCCTGCCTCGGCGATCTCCGTGGGCCCCGGAGCCCGCTCGAGAAACCGGCGGATCTTGCGCCGCGCGGGCGGCTCGTCGTCGACGATCAAGATGCGCATCGCATCAGGTGTGGAAGGGCACCGCGACGGTCACCGCCAGTCCACCGTCGGCGCAGTTCTCGAACTCGAGACGATGATCGTTGCCGTAGAGTTTTTCCAGACGCTCGGCGGTGTTCGCGATTCCCGTGCCCTTGCGCACGCGTCCCTGCGGCATGCCGGGTCCGTGGTCGCGCACGCGCAGGCGCGTGCTGCCGTTGGACCGGCCGGCGGTGACCTGCACCGTGACCGCGTGGGAATGCGGATCGGCGCCGTGCTTGATGGAGTTCTCGACCAGCGGCTGCAAAACCAGGTGCGGCACCAAAGCCTGGCGGACCTCCGGCGCGACGTCGAGATCGACCTGCAGCTTGTCTTCGAAGCGCTGCCGCATGATGTCGAGGTACAACTCGAGCGTGGAGATTTCACGTTCGAGCGGCACTTCCTGGGCTTCGGAATCGGTGATGGTGGAGCGCAGCAGATCGCTGAGTCGCGAGATCATGGCGTCGGCGCGCCGCGGGTCTTCGTACATCACGGCTGAAATCGTGTTGAGTGCGTTGAACAGGAAGTGCGGCTGAAGCTGCAGGCGCAGATTTTCGAGACGCGCGGAGGCCAGCTTGCCTTCCAGTTGCGCGGCGCGCATTTGCCGGTCGAACAGATAGATTCCGCTCACCATGACGCAGTAGATGATGACGTCATGAAGACATTCCATGGGGTAACGCGCGGTCATGATGCCGTAATCGTAACGGCCCAGGCCGAAGACGGGATAGAGCGCCAGGCGAATCAGCCAGTTGAGCGAAGTATGCACCGCCGAGTAAGCCAGCATACCGGCGACGTGCAAAGGCAAGCGGCGCGCGAAGTGAGCGCCGGCGGCCGGGTAGCGCCGCGCGAATCGCAGCACCAGAGGAAACAGGAGCGCAGCCATCCAGGCGCCGCTGAACACTTCGTTGATGAACGGATCCCACGACGAGACCGTCTCGCGGTTGGCTACATACTCGAGGTAACGGTAGCCGAACATCAGCAAGCCAATGGCGGTAAAGAATACGAAGATGATCAGGCCGGAGCGGAGGCGGCGGCTCACAGCCTCAGTATACACGGGCGTTTCGGACTGCGAGGTTGGATCAATCGAAATCCTCGAGCTCGAGGGCCGTCATGAGAGCACGGTTTAACTCCCGCATCCGGTGCTCGCTGAGCTTGCCCACATAGTGCGTCAACATACTTTTCGGCAAGCTGATCAGTTCATCGCAGTGGATGCTGGACTCTGATTTGAGCCCTTCGTCCACGCCGACTCTCACTTGGGTGCTGATTCCGTCGTGCCGGGAGTAGACCGGTGCGCAGATTACCGAAGAGAAGCGAGTGTCCAGAAGCAGTTGGCGTCTGGGATCCGGTTTTCCCGGCCCTTTCACGAGGTAGAGTTCGCCTCGCGTCATGGAATCCGCTGATACTCCAGAACGTCCTTGGCTTCGGCGTTCAGCCGGTCCGCGCAACGTTCGATGATTTCGCGGTCACGAGCTTCCCGCTTGGTCTTGGCGACCTGCGCCAGGTAGGCGCGGGCCGCGCGCTCAATGAAGTCCGAGCGATTTGGATTTACCTGATCGATGATCGCCAATAACTCGGCCGGCAGTGTGATAGATGTCTTCAAGGCAAATATACCACTGCCGTGCGCATCCGGTTGGCGACTGATCTACTACTGCTTCTTCAGCTTTTCGCGCTGCTCGCGCAAGACCGCTTTTCGGCTCAGCTTGATCTTGTTGCCTTCGAGCGCCAGGACTTTGACCAGAATCTGGTCGCCTTCCTTCAGCTCGTCGCGCACCTCGCGCACACGATTTTCGGCGATCTCGCTGATGTGCAGCAAGCCATCGGTGCCGGGAAAGATCTCGACGAACGCGCCGAAATCCACCAGGCGGACGACCTTGCCCAGATAGGTTTTGCCCACCTCGGCCACGGCCGTAATGTCGCCGATGATCTGCAGCGCCTTGTTAGCGGCGGCTTCGTCGCTTGACGAGACGTGCACCGTGCCGTCGTCTTCCACGTCGATCTTCACGCCGGTCTGTTCGATGATCCCGCGGATCACCTTGCCGCCTGGCCCGATGACGTCGCGGATCTTATCGGTCGGAATGTTGATGGTATAGATGCGCGGTGCGTACTGCGACATGTTGGCGCGTGGCTGCGGGATGGCCGCCTCCATCTTGTCGAGAATGAAAAGACGGCCGCGGCGCGCCTGTTCGAGCGCTTCGCGCATAATGGCCGCCGTCACGTTGGGCACCTTGATGTCCATCTGCAGGGCGGTGATGCCCGCGCGCGTGCCGGCCACTTTGAAATCCATATCGCCGTAGTGATCTTCCGCGCCGGCGATATCGGTCAACACGGCGTACTCGTCGCCCTCCTTGACCAGTCCCATGGCCACGCCGCTCACGTGCGCGGGCAGCGGTACGCCGGCATCCATCAAGGCGAGCGATGCGCCGCACACCGTGGCCATCGAACTCGACCCGTTGGATTCGAGAATGTCGCTGACCACGCGTAGCGTGTAGGGAAACACCGTTTCGGCCGGAACCATGGACAGCAGCGAGCGCTCCGCCAATGCGCCATGGCCGATTTCGCGGCGGCCCGGACCGCGCATGAAGCCGACTTCGCCCACGCTGAACGGCGGGAAGTTGTAGTGCAGCATGAAGCGCTTGGAGGCTTCGCCCGGTTCCAGCAGTTCGATGCGCTGCTCGTCATCCTTGGTGCCGAGCGTCACGGTCACCAGCGCCTGCGTCTCACCGCGCGTGAACAGCGCCGAGCCGTGCGTGCGCGGCAGCACGCCGGTTTCGATGGTGATGGGGCGGATCTGATCGAAGGCGCGGCCATCCGGACGGCGATGTTTCTTCAGCATCTCGTCGCGGAAGATGCGCTCCTTCAGCGCGTCGTAGATCTTCTTGCCTTCGTCGTGCTGCTCTTCGGGCAGGCCCTCGATCGCCAGCTTCTTCAACTCCGCGACGCGGGAGTAGCTCTCGAGCTTCGGATACTTTTCCGTGTTGAGCGCGTCGGTAAGCGGCTCGCGCACCTTGGCGGAAATCTGCTCGTAGAGCGCCTGATCGAGCGCCGGAGCTTCGAACACGCGCTTGGGCTTGCCGACCTGCGTCACCAGCTCGTGGATGGCGGCGGCGATCTTCTTGCAGCAATCGTGGCCGAATTCGATGGCACCGAGCACTTCGTGTTCGGAGGCCTGCTGCGCGCCGGCTTCCACCATGACGATGCCGCCTTCCGTGGCCGCCACAATAATGTTCAGCTTCGACTCGCGGCCCTCGGAATATGTCGGGTTGGCCACGTATCCGCCATTCAGCATGCCCACGCGGACGCCGCCCAGCACATGGGAGAACGGGATATCGGAAATGGCCAAGGCAGCCGCCGCGCCCACGATGGCGAGCGAATTGGGGTCCTGCTCGGGATCGGCCGAGAGCACCATGGCGATGATCTGGGTTTCGTTCAGCAGACCCTCGGGAAAGAGCGGACGGACAGGCCGGTCGATCAACCGGCTGGTGAGGATTTCTTTTTCCGAGGGACGTCCCTCGCGTTTGATAAAGCCGCCCGGGATTTTGCCGGCGGCATATGTATACTCGCGGTAATCCACGGTCAGCGGGAAGAAACCGGCATTCGGTTTCGGTTCTTCGGCCATGCACGCGGTGACCAGCACCACGGAATCGCCGGAACGAACGACCACGGCGCCGTTCGCCTGTTTGGCCATGCGACCCGTTTCGAGGGTGATCTGGCGGCCTCCGAGATCGATTGCAACTGTGTGTGACATTCTTAACTCTCCAACCTCAGCCGCGGACTTGAGCCGGGCCAATGCAGTATCTGACCGGTTCCATAACCGGTCCAATGAGACTGGAGTTGACAGGACGAAGCGGCCCCTACCGAAGGGACCAAGCTAACGGCGGATGCCGAGCTTTTGCAGAAGCGACTTGTAGCGGTCCGGACTGGTATCCCGCAAATAACGCAGCAGGCGGCGCCGCTTCGCGACCAAGGTCAGAAGACCCTTGCGGGAAGAATGGTCTTTCTGGTGGGTCTTGAAATGCTCCGTAAGCTGCGTGATGCGCTCACTCAACAGGGCGATCTGCACCTCCGGCGATCCTGTATCAGCCTTACCACGCTGATTCCGGGTGATTACTTGCCGCTTTACGTCAGTCGCCAGTGCCATGCTTGAGTGGTTGCTCCTTGTCTTCTCTTTATCTCGTTTTGGTTACGGATATAGGATACCACAGCTTTGGATTGTGGCGTGCGTCGGGGGTGGCTGTCAACGCGGAGGCGAAAACGCTATGATCGAAGAGATGGCGACGGTCCGCATTACAGAAGCTGAACTCGCCCGCGACATCCATGCCGTGCTGGCCAAGGTGCAGGAAGGCATCGAGGTGATTGTGGAGCAGGACGATCGTCCCGTTGCCGTTATTAAGACTCCGCTGGGGCCGGGCCGCAAAATCAGCGAGTGCATCGCTCTGGCGAAAGCATATGAAAAGAAACTCGGGTACGCACCTGTGCCCGATCCAGACTTCGCCAAGGACGTACAAGCTGCCATCGATGCCCACAGCGAGCCGTTGAATCCGCCGGCATGGGATTAGTCCTCGACTCCGGGGTGCTGATCGCCGCCGAGCGTGACGCCAAGCCGGTGAGCGATCTGCTGGCGATACTCGAACACGAGCACGGAGAAACCGAAATCGTGCTCTCTTCCATCACCGTGATCGAACTAGAGCACGGTCTGCATCGTGCACAGACCGTGGAACAGGCCCGGAAGCGGCGCGAATACCTGGATACCGTTTTCGCCGCGATCCCGGTGGAGCCGTTCACCAGGGAAATGGCGCAACTTGCGGCGAAGACCGACGCTGAGGCGCGGCAACTCGGCCGTACCATCCCGTTTGCAAACCTGTTGATCGGCGCCGCCGCCCTTCACTTCGGTTAAGCGGTGGGTACCCGGAATCTGCGTCACTTCCAGATAATTCCCAAACTAGCAATCGTTCAGCTCTGAGGCAGCCAGGACAACAACGCGGCGGGAGTCTTACGAAACCAATGAGCTCAGAGCAAGCGTCCGAAGAAACATGGAACACTCGAGGCAATGGTATGACGTAACCCAAAGCATCATTGACAAAGAAATGAAACAGTTGGCGAGAGTGAAGTCGCCTGGATAATTCATGTCATGCGCCTGACAGGAGAGCGACGATCGTCCTGCCAGACAAGAAAACATACGCTCGGAAGCAGGAAAAGGATCAGCCAGCACCCTGAGAACATGCGAAGTTCATACGCCCTCTGGGAGTGATATTCCTCTTCGGTAAGGCGTTTGATCACCCGTCCGTGCATTGTAAGTAAGTACTGCCCCTCGGTTACCGTGGCGTTCCCGTCACTCACGTACTTAAGACACAGTACCGAATTCACGATCAGGTCCAAAGCGGCAGATGACTCAAAAGCTGGTCGAGTGCACGACCTCCGCGATAAACTTTGGGGCCGAAAAGAGCCAGGAAGCTCATGGAAAGAACTGCCCCAACATGAAGAAGCCAAATGCGAGGGACTTGCGATGACACATCAATCTTCATAACCGTCGCTACGTGAACGGCAACAGATAGCGCAAAGCCGACTAGGGCGGTCCAACCAAATATGCGATTCATGCACCCCGCGTCACTCCATCAACTCCCCCCGCAGCACCGTCACCGCCTGGCCTCCCAGCAGCACGCGATCGTTCACGCAGCGTACGCGCACCACGCCGCCGCGCGGGGAAGCCTGGTAGGCGACGAATTCGGTCTTGCCCAATCGTTTGCTCCAGTACGGTCCCAGGCAGCAGTGTGCCGATCCGGTCACGGGATCTTCGTCGACCCCCGCTCCCGGCGCGAAGAAGCGCGAGATGAAATCGAATTCCGGCGTATCGGAACGCGCCGTGACGATGACGCCGCGTACCGGCAATTTGCGTAGCACGGCGTGATCCGGCTGCGCGTTGCGCAGCGCCTCGGCAGATTCCACTTCCACCAGATAGTCGAACTGGTTGCGGCCCACGTAGACCGGTTTCAATCCCAGCGCTGCGGCCAGATCCGCGGGCGGTTCGGCGGCGGTCTCGAGCTTGGCAGGAAAATCCATTTCGATCCATTCGCCGCGCTGGTCGGCCAGCAACAAACCGCTGCGTGTGTGGAAGCGCGCCTGCGCATCGGCGGGCAAGTGTCCCTCTTCCCAAAGCACGTGCGCACTGGCGAGTGTGGCGTGCCCGCACAGGTCGACTTCTACCGCGGGCGTGAACCAGCGCAGGTTGTAGCCGCCGTCCTGCGGCACCAGGAACGAGGTTTCCGAAAGGTTCATCTCGCGCGCCACGTCCCGCATCCAGCTTTCCGCGGGCGCCTTGGGGAGAATGCACACCGCCGCGGGATTGCCCGCGAACGGCTTGTTGGTGAACGCGTCCACTTGCGTGATGGCGATGCCCATAGGTTTCAGTGTAGCGGAATCTTGACACGCGGCCGTCATTCTGTAAAAATCGAGTCAGGCGAACAAAAGGCGAAAATGACAGCCGTAACGTTCGGTCGCGATTTCGTATTCAAGACGCAAGCGCCCGAAGCCTGCCCCACCGGCATCGCGCCAATCGATGCCTTCGCCGGCGGCCTGCCGCAAGGCTGTCTGACCGAAGTCTACGGACCATCGTCGTCGGGCCGCACCAGCCTGATGCTCTCGGCGCTGGCGCAATCCACCGATCACGGCAACGTCTGCGCGCTGGTGGACGCAAGCGACGCATTCGATCCGGTATCGGCCGCGGCTGTGGGTGTGCGGCTCGAGCGGCTGCTGTGGGTGCGCTGCGGCGGACGTGCCGAACACGCGCTGAAGGCCGTGGATCTGCTGGTGCAGGGCGGGGGATTCGGCCTGGTGGTGATGGATCTGGCCGATACGCCCGTCGCCACCGCGCGCCGCATCTCGATGACTTCCTGGTTCCGGCTGCGCCGCGCGGTGGAGCACACGCCCACGGCTCTGCTGGTCGTCGAGCAGCAGCCGCAAGCCAAGACCTGCGCCTCGCTCACGCTCGAAATGCGGCGCGAAAAATCGGCATGGTCCGGCGTGTCGGGTTGCTCGCGCTTGCTGCGCGGCATCCGCGTGCATGTGGACCGGCGCAAGCCCGTGCCGGCCCTGACGGCTGCCTTTGACTCGCGATGGTAAACGGCCATGTTCGCAGCGATCCATGCCACGCCCGGCGATTCCGAAATTCTGCTGCGCCTGGCGCAGGAATTTTCGCCGCAAGTGGAGCAGACCGCCGCGGACACCGTCGCGCTGGATGCTGATGGATTGGAGCGCATCCACGGCCTGCCCCAGCAGATCGCGGCGGCCATTGCGCGGCGCGCCTCCGAGCGCGGCATCCAGGCCAGCGTGGCGATCGCAGCGAATCTGGATACGGCGGTGCACGCCGCGCGCGGCTTCCAGGGCGTGAACGTGGTGCCCTACGGCGATGAAGCCAAGTACCTGGGCAGCCTGCCGCTCACGCTGCTTGATCCCGCGCCCGAGATGCTCGAAACGCTGGAGCGCTGGGGCATCCGGCGGTTTCGCGAGCTGGCCATGCTGCCGGAACTGGGCCTGGCCGAGCGGCTCGGTCCCGAGGGGCTACGCCTGCACAAGCTGGCGCGCGGCGCGGGCGACCGGCCGCTGGTTCCGGTAGAAGAGCCTCTGCAATTTGAAGAAGAGGCCGATCTCGAATATCCTCTGGAGTTGCTTGAGCCGCTGATGTTCGTGCTCTCGCGCCTGCTGGGCGGCTTGCGCGCGCGCCTCGCTTCATATGGCTTCGCGACCACCGAACTGCGCCTGCGGCTGAAACTCGAAAACGGCGGCGAGCATGCGCGTACGCTGCGCTTTCCTGTCCCCATGCTCGATACCAAGGCCTTCCTGAAGCTGCTCGATCTGGACCTGGCCGCGCATCCGCCATCGGCACCGGTGGTGAAGGTGTGGCTCGCCGCCGAGCCGGCCGAACCGCGCACCGCGCAGAACGGGCTGTTTGTGCCTGTCGCGCCGGAACCCGAAAAACTGGAGCTGACGTTGGCGCGCCTGAAATCGCTGGTCGGCGAACCGAACGTGGGATCGCCCGCGCTGCTCGATACGCATCGTCCCGGAGCATTTCAAATGCTGCAGCGGCCGTTGGCGACATCCGCAGGATTGCAAACTGCCGGAGCGCAGCCCATGCGCGCGATCCGTCCGCCGCGCGCCGCGCGCGTGCAGATGGCGGCCGGACAGCCGGTGCATGTACAGGCGGAAGGCGTGCGTGGTCAGGTGGTGGCCTCCGCGGGACCCTGGCGCACATCCGGCGACTGGTGGACAAACGATCCCTGGGCGCGCGATGAGTGGGACGTCGCGCTGAGCGATGGCGCGCTCTACAGAATTTATAGCGAGCGGGGCCGCTGGTTCGTGGAGGGCAGCTATGACTGATGCCTACGTGGAACTGCACGCCCGCTCGGCGTTCAGCTTCCTGCAAGGCGCGTCGGTGCCCGAAGACCTGGTGGAAGCCGGTCACGATCTGGGCATGCCGGCCATGGCGCTGCTCGATCGCGACGGCGTCTACGGCGCGCCGCGCTTCCACATGGCGGCGAAAAAAATCGGCATGCGCGCGCACATCGGATCGGAAATCACCTGCACGAACGGCAAACGCTATCCGCTGCTGTGCGCCAATCGCGAGGGCTATCAAAATCTCTGCCGCCTGGTGACGCGCATGAAGCTGCGCGCCAAAAAAGGCGAAGGCGCCGCTACGCTCGATGAGATCGCCGAATTCTCGCGCGGCCTGATTTGCATCACACCCGATATCGACGAAACGCTGGCCGGCATCTTCGGCCGGCACAATCTCTATGCCGAATTGCAGCGCCACATGCATCGCCACGAAGAAGCCCGCAACCAGGCCATCATCGAAAAGGCGCGCCGCATGGGTATTCCGCTGGTCGCGACCAACGGCGTCTGCTACGCGCAGCCGCGGCAGCGCGAAGTGCTCGACGTGCTCACCTGCGTGCGCGAAAAAGTAACGCTCAAAACCGCCGGCCGTCTGCTCTCGCCCAATGCCGAGCGCTACGTCAAACCCGCGGCGGAGATGGCGCGCATGTTTGCGGATGTGCCGGAAGCCATCGCGCAAACCGTGGAGATATCATCGCGCCTGGAATTCACGCTGGCTGACCTGGGCTACGAATTTCCGCGCTATCCGGTGCCCGAGGGCGAGACCATGGATTCGTTCCTGCGCAAGCGCACCGACGAAGGCGCGCGGCGGCGCTACCAGCCGTATCACGAAAAAGCGCGGCTGCAGATCGAGCGCGAACTGGCCATGATCGCAAAGCTGAAACTGCCGGGCTATTTTCTGATCGTCTGGGACATCGTGAATTTCTGCCGCGATCACGGCATCCTGGCGCA
>DATKNQ010000195.1:0-15384 GCA_035541265.1 Bryobacteraceae bacterium | reverse complement strand
CGGCGCTACTACCTTTCCCGCTACCTGGGATTCGAGCCGCAACTGCAGGGCGCAGCCAGCGATTTCGGATTGCAGGCGCACGCGCTGTTGGCAGGCGCCGCGGTGGAGTCGCCCGACCCCGAGGCGGTCCGGCTCGCTGACATATTTCGGAAAAGCACGCTCGGCCGCCGCGCGAGCGCCGCTACAACAATCGAGCGCGAATTTGATTTTTTGATGGAAGTGGAAAACATGGTGCTGCGCGGCCAGATCGACCTGTGGTTCGAAGATCGCGGCAAGACCGTGCTGGTGGATTACAAGACCGATCGGGTATCGGCCGATGAAGCTCCGGCGCGCGCGGAGAAGTATGCGCTGCAATTGCGCCTGTACGCGCTGGCGGTCGAGCGGCTCACCGGCCATGCACCGGATGAAACTTACGTCTATTTCCTGCGGCCGAATCTGGCGGTGCCGGTGGATGTGCGGCCGTCGCTATTCAACACGCCCGAAACCGCCGTGCGCGAGTTTCGCGAGGCACAGGAGCGCCAGCATTTTCCGCTCAATCAGGGCGAGCACTGCCGCGCCTGCCCGCATTTCAATCGCCTGTGCCCGGCGCGGCTTGCACCTGCCGTTCCCGCTTCTCCCATCCTGGCTTGAAGAGCGGCAGATAGTTCTCCTGCTGGTATGGATGCTTGAGGATCTCTTCGATGTTCAGATCGACGCCCAATCCTGGCCGGCCGGAAACCTCGATGTAACCGTTCACCTGGTGCACGGCGTTGGTCACGATATCCTGCTCCCAGGGCTCGTTGAACTCGTCGAACAGCTCGTGAATGAAAAAATTGGGCAGCGAAGCGTTGAGTTGCACGCACGCCGCGGAACACACCGGACCTTGCGCGCTGTGCGGCGCGATCATGCCGAAATGCGCGTCGACCATGTCGGCGATCTTGCGCGCGGCAAACAGCCCGCCGAGATTGAGCGGCTCGGGCTGCAGGATGTTCACCACGTCGTGCTTCAGTAACTCGGCGAACTGCTGCTTGGTCGAGAGACTTTCGCCCGTGGCGATCGGCACCGGACTGCGCCGCGCCACCTCCACCATCGCCGCGATATTGGTGTGCGCCACCGGCTCTTCGAACCAGGTTGGGCGGAACTGGTGGATGGCCTCGGCGAACTCCACGGCCGTGGCGACGTTGAAGCGGCAATGCGCTTCGATCAACAAATCCACGGACGGCCCCACCGCATCGCGCACCGCGCGGATGATGTCTACCGCCAGGTCGAAATCGTAGCGCGAAAGGTAGCGCCAGGCGGCCCCAAACGGGTCGAACTTGAGCGCGGTGTATCCGCGCGCGGCCACCGTCTTCGCTTTCGCGGCGAACATCTCGGGCGTGCGCGGCCCGCGATACCAGCCATTCGCATAGGCGCGCAGCTTTTCGTGGCACTGCCCGCCCCACAAGTTATAAATAGGCTGATTGCAGGCCTTGCCAATGATATCCCACAGCGCGATCTCGATGGCCGCCACCGCGCACATGTGAATCTGAGCGCCCTCGGTGTACACATCCCGAATCAGCCGCTGCGAGATGGTCTCCACCTGGAACGGATCCATGCCGATCACCAGCGGCGTCAACTCGTGAATGGCAGCCTCGACGGTCTTGGCGAAGCAGTTCACGGTGCCTTCGCCCACGCCGTGGATGCCTTCGTCCGTAGAGACTTTGGCGAATACCCAATTCTTCCAGGGGTTGCCTGCGATGTATGTATCGATAGCGGTGATTCTCATCAACCGGGATTGTATCATCCGCTGGAAACTACTTGCCCGAATAACTGACCCGCCAGACGGTGTTCGATCCATCGTCAGTCACAATGAGCGAACCGTCCGTCGCGAACGCGACACCGACCGGCCGGCCCCACACGCCGCCATCGGGCGTCACGAAGCCGGTCAAAAAGTCCTCATAATTGCCCCTGGCATGGCCGTTCTTCATCGGCACGCGGATGACTTCGTAGCCCACACGAACGGACTTGTTCCAGGAGCCGTGCTCGGCGGCGAAAGCATCGCCGCGATATTCGGCCGGGAACTGTTGGCCCTCATAGAAGGTCATTTCGAGCGAGGCGTTGTGCGGCTGCAGCAGGACATCGGGCGTGGTCACTTTGTTCTGCAATTCCGGATGCTTGCCCTGCTGGCGCGGGTCCTGATGACCGCCCATGTAGAACCAGGGCCAGCCGTAGAAGCCGCCTGGCTGCACGTGCGTGATGTAATCGGGAACCAAATTGTCGCCCAGGCCATCGCGCTCGTTCACAGACGCCCACAATTCTCCAGTCGTGGGATTGATGGTGATGCCCACCGGGTTGCGGATGCCGTAAGCATAAATGCGGCCGCCGCTGCCGTCCGGACTGAATTCCAGAATATCGGCGCGATGGAACTCCTGCGGATGCGTGTCGGCGTCGTCATCGTTCGAGTGCGATCCCACCGAGACGAACATCTTCTTACCGTCGGGTGTAAAGGCGATATCGCGCGTCCAGTGGCCGCCGCCGGTGAGATGGCCGCCTGAAGGGATGTCCGGCACGATCATCTGCGCTGGACCGGTGGCTTTCAGGTCGCCGTTGTGATAGGGAAATCTGACGACCGAACCCGTGTTGCCCACGTACACGAACTGTGGATCGGGACCCGGCGGGTAGAACGCGATGCCAAAAGGCTGCGACAAACCGCTGGCGAAGACTTCAACCGTTTGCGCTTTGCCATCCGCGCCGATGCCGCGCAGCACGCGGATGCGCCCAGGTCCGCTCTCGGCCACGAACAGATCGCCGTTCGGTGCGCGGCGGACCAGGCGCGGATTCTCGAGGCCGGTCGCATACGTGGTGACGGTGAATCCAGGCAGGGCCTTCGGCCAGGCATCCGCCGGCCGGGGCACGGCATGCGGGCGATTGTCGGCCGATGGCGTATCATAAGGTGCCGGCAGATCCGCTACCGTAATCTTGCGCATAGCGCCGGGCTGCTCATGTAAAAAATCGGTAAACGGCGCGCGCGGCGCTGACGCGGCCGCCTTTGGCGTGCCTCCCGACAGTAACGGCAATACGCGAAAACCAACCGCGAAGCCGGCAGCCGCGCACACTATGGTCGCGAACAACAAATGAGAACGCAGAAATTTCATCGTCTTTACCCCTCCTCATGCCTCCACTAAAGCCCAACTCTGAGCTGCGTCCGTGACGATTTTGAGGTCATCCGCGGACAGACAGACGCTACCCGCCACGACATTCTCCGCCGCCTGGCGGGCGTCGCGGGCGCCAACGAGTGCATGTGTAATTCCCGTTTGTGCGAGCGTCCAGGCGATCGCCAACTGTCCCTCTGTGAGATTGTACTTCCGGGCCACCGGGCCGAGCGTGTCGAGCATTTCGGCGGCGCGCAGGCGCGACTCCCGGGTGAACAGCGGATTGTTCCGGCGCAGGTCGCCCTCGGGAAAAACGCGATCGGGATCGACCTTGCCTGTCAGCAAGCCGTTGGCCAACGGCGAATAGGCCAGCACGCCGATGCGATTTTGCGCGCAGTACGGCAGATAATCCAGTTCCATTTCGCGGCGCACCATGCTGTACTTCTCTTGCACGGCGTCCACCGGGCCCACGTCGCGATATTGCCGCACCTGGTCTACCGTGCAGTTCGAGACGCCAATCGCCCGGATCTTGCCTTCGCGCTTCAACCCGAGCAGCGCGGCCATGGTCTCCGCGATGGGCGTGGTCGCATCCTGCCAGTGTGTCTGGTATAAGTCGATGTAGTCAGTCTCCAGCCGGCGCAGGCTCTGTTCGACTTCGTACCGGATGGATTCCGCTCCTAAGTACCGGTGTATGCGAGTGCCATCCTGATCGACAAAGTAAGTGCCTTTGGCGGTGTGCCAGACTAAGCCGCACTTAGTAGCCACGATTACTTTATCGCGGCGTCCGCGGATCGCTTCGCCGACGATCTGCTCCGAGAGACCCAAGCCATAGGCGGGAGCCGTATCGATAAAATTGACGCCGGCGTCCAGCGAAGCCTGAATCGAGCGCACCGATTTCTGCGTGTCGGTGCCTCCCCACATCCACCCGCCGAGCGCCCAGGTGCCGTGCGCTACCACGGAAGCTGTAATTCCAGATTGTCCGAGAGGTCTGTAAATCATGTCTTCACTGAGTGCAAGTATGCGGCCAGCTTTCGCGACCCGGTTTGTCAACCCTTATGAATCGCCGGTCGCGAGACTGTCCGACATTCCCTCACGAATTCACGGAATACCGCGACATCACGGCGCGAAGGTAGTCTTCAAATCGGGCTTAGCAGCCAGGCCGGCCAAACTCCGCGCATCCCAGCCTCCGCCGAGCGCTTTCACTAACATCACGGAGGCCACTAACCGGCTACCCTGAATCTGCGTGGCCTCCCGTTGATTGGAAAGCAAGGTCTGCTGCGCGGTAACTACATCGAGGTAAGTGACTAAGCCGCCGGTGTAACGGTTCAGCGCGATATTGAGCGCGCGTTGTGACTCGGCGACAGCGGTGTCTTGTGACTGGGCCGCTCCGGCGAAAACCTGCAGTCCGGCCAGCGCATCCTCCACTTCCTGAAACGCGACCAACACAGTCTGGCGATATTGCGCGACGGAATCCTGATAGCCCGCGTTGGTAAAATCCACACCGGCACGAATCCGGCCGCCAGAGAGAATCGGCTGCGCCAGTGTCGCACCGATGGCCCACAGTGAACTGGGCAGCGAGAACAGGCTCCCCAAGCCCGTGCTTTCAAAGCCGGCGCTGGCGGCAAGCTGCAGGCTCGGATAGTAGGCCGACTTCGCCACGCCGATCTGAGCGTTCGCGGCAGCCATCAGGCGCTCTTCGCGCGCGATATCCGGGCGCCTCTCCAGAACATCGGATGGCACACCGGTGGGGATCACCGGCAGGTACTTCTGCAGAGAACCGGCGCCCACCCGGAAATCCGGCGCCGCAGCACCGCACAGCACGGCCAGCGCATGTTCGTAATTGGCGCGCAGTCGACGCTCGAGGGTAGCCTGCGTGCGCGTCGCGTCGAGCAGGGCCTTCTCCTGCTCCAGGTCGAGTCCGGAAGCGAGGCCGCCGTCATGACGATTCTGGATGAGCGCCTCGGCCTTTTCGAACGAGGCTACCGTGTCGTCCAGAATGCGGATCTCGGCGTCCACTTCGCAGAGCGTGAAAAAGTCGGCGGCAGTCTCACCGGTCAGCACCAGTTTCAGATTTTCGAAATCCGCCGCGGCGGCCTGATAGGACGCATTGGCCGCCTCCACGCTGCGCCTGGTGCGCCCGAACAGGTCCGGCTCGTAACTCAGCACGAACGGCAACTCCCAGGCGTTTTGCGTGATCGGACCAGTGACCACGCCACCCAAAGATGGACGATCGCCCGAGAGCCGGAATCGCTGGTACGACGGTGAAGCATTCACCTGCGGATAGAAGTTGCTGAGCGCTACGGAAGCCATCGCACGGGCCTGCTGCAATCGCGCATGCGCCGAAACCAGGTCCTGATTCGCGGCGAGCACCTGGGTCTCCAGGCGGTTCAAGCCGGGGTCGCGGAAGATCTCCCACCACGCGCCTTTCGGAATCTGATCCTTCGGATCTCCCGGACGCCAGGGACCTACAGTGTGCCACGCCGCCGGCTGCGGCGCGGGCGGCGTATGGTAATCCGGCCCGACCGGGTGACACGCGGAAAGCAGTACGGCGGCGCCCGCAAGCGCTATAGACGCACGTTTCATGACGGCTTGTGCTCCGACCCGTTGACGGCCACATGCACGAGCTGGCCGTTTTCGAGCGAGTCCGGCGGATTCTGCACCACGCGATCGTCCGCGCTGACGCCTTGCAGGATTTCGAGGCTGGTGCCAAAGTCGCGGCCGATCACGATGGGATGCAATCGCACGCGATTGTCCGGCCCCACTACGGCCACCGAGGGCCCTTCCGACCGGAACAGCATGGCGCTGGCCGGCACGGACAAGCGCCTGCCGTTCACCGGCACGTTGAAATGTACCTGCGCGTAAGCGCCGGGCAGAAGCCGGCCCGATTTGTTCGGTACATCCACCTCGGTCAGCAGGGTGCGCGTATTCTGGTCGATCGCGTTCGCCGTCCGCACCACCGTGCCTCCGAAACGCGAGGCGGGAAATTCGGCGAGCGCGATCCAGGCATGCATGCCCACGCGAATGCTGGGCGCGTCGGCTTCCGGCACGCTGACGTACACGCGCAAGGGATCGATCAGCGCCAGATTGAACAACTGATTGCCAGATCCGCCGTTGCCGGCATTCACCAGCGCACCGATATCGACATTGCGGCGCGTGAGCACTCCGGAGAACGGGGCGTAAACGTGTTTGAAAGATTCGAGCTGCTGCAAGCGGCGCACGTTGGCATCCGCGGCGGCCAGATTGGCTTGCGCCTGCGCGTAGTCGCTGGTCTTCTGATCCAGCTCCTGCTGCGAGACCGAATCGGTCCGGCGCAATTCACGCCAGCGGTCAGCGCTGGTGCGCGCCAGTTCGAGCGCCGCCACCATCTGCTGCCGGGCAGCCTGAGCCTGCGAGAGCTCCTGGTCCACTTCGGGTGTGTCCAGATCCGCCAGCAGATCACCCTTCTGGACCGCCGCGCCGATATCCTTGTACCAGTGGAGGAGATATCCGTTGGTGCGGGCGTAGATGGGCGACTCGGTGTACGCCTGCACGGTGCCGGGCAATTCCAGCTCGTTCGAGCGCGGCTCGGGCTTCGGGAAACCGGTGGCTACCGTGGTCACGGCCAGGCGCGCGGTTTCGGTGGACAAAGCGGCCTGCTCCTTGGCCCGCGCCTTGATACTCAGCGCGCCGGCGGCCAGCAAGCCGAGGATGGCCAGCGTCGCCGCGACCAACCAGGGCTTGGTTCCGCTGGACGGACGGTTGACGATCTCGGGTTCGGGTTCCAGTAATGGCGTCTCTTGAGTAGACATAAGGTAATTTCAATCTTGTTGCGATTTCTCTCTGGCTCCGTGAATCAGGCCGAAAACGGTCGGAACGAAAAATAGCGTGGCGACCGTGGCAAACAGCAGGCCGCCGATCACGGCGCGGCCCAGCGGCGCGTTTTGCTCTCCACCTTCACCCAGCCCCATGGCCATGGGAGCCATGCCGATGATCATGGCCAGCGCGGTCATCAGCACGGGCCGCATGCGCGTGTGCCCGGCGGCTACGGCGGCTTCGCGCGCGGGCATGCCTTCATCCATGCGCTCGCGGGCGAAAGAAACCATCAGGATACTATTTGCCGTGGCGACGCCCACGCACATGATGGCGCCGGTGAGCGAAGGCACGTTCAACGTGGTGTGCGTCAGCAACAGCGCCCAGGTGATGCCGGCCAGCGCGCCGGGCAGCGCGGTGATGATGATGAACGGGTCGAGCCACGATTGGAAATTCACCACGATCAACAGGTAGACGAGCACGATGGCCATCGCCACGCCGGCGCTGAGCCCCGCGAACGATTGAGCCATGGTGGATACCTGTCCGGAGATCGTGAGATGGCTGCCGCGCGGAAGCTCTTTCTGCAGGCGCGCTGCCACCCGGCGAACGTCGCGCGCCACACCGCCCAGGTCGCGGCCCTGCACTGAGGCGTAGACGTCCAGCAACGGCTGAACGTTGTAGTGCGAGATCACGGCGGGCTGGTTTATGTGACGGAAGGAGGCCAGGTTCCCCAGGATCTGCGGATTGGGCGAGGAGGGCGTGCGTATCGGGGTGTCGATCAGCGCCTTCATCGAATCCACGCGGTATTGCGGCGTCTGCACGGCCACGTTGTAGCTGATGCCGGTGCGCGGATTCAGCCAAAACGTCGGCGCGGTCTGAAAACTCGAGCTCAGCGAGACCAGCAAATTCTGGGCGACGTCACGCTGGCTCAAGCCCACCGTTTGCGCGAACGTGCGATCTACATCCAGGTCTAATGTCGGCGCGTCGTTGGCTTGCTGCACGTGCACGTCGACCGCGCCAGGGATCGCGCGAATGCGGTTGGCCAGTTGGCGCGCCAGGTTGTAGTTGCCCGTCTCATCGCTGCCGGCAATCTGCACGTCGATCGGCGCGGGCACGCCGAAGTTCAGAATCTGAGTCACGATGTCGGCCGGCTGAAAGAAGAACTGCGTGCTCGGGAATCGCCGCGGCAGTTGTTCGCGCAGCAGCTTCACGTACTCATCGGTGGGCCGATGATGCTCCTTGAGCGAAACCAGGATCTCCGCGTCCGGCGTGCCGATGGTTCCCGCATTGCTGTAAGAGAGGTTGATGCCGCTGTAAGGCAGGCCGATGTTGTCGAGCATGGTATCGAGGTCGCTCGCGGGAATCATAGTGCGGATGGTGTTCTCGATTTCGTCGGTGAGCCGCGCGGTCTCTTCGATACGCAGGCCGGTGCGGGCGCGGATGTGCAGGCGCATCAATCCCGCGTCGACTTGCGGAAACAAATCCTGGCCCAGCACGGGCACGAATCCCAACGATGCCACACACACCAGCAGGAATGCCGCGATGAACCAGCCGGCGTGCTGCATGCAGGCGGCCAGCGTATTACGGTAACTGTCGCGCAGGCGTTCAAAGCCGTTTTCGAAGCCGTGATGGAAGCGTCCCCAAAAACCCGGCTCTTCGTGCAAGTTGTGATGGCGCAACAGGAACATCACCATGGTGGGCACCAGGGTACGCGAAAGCAGGTACGACGCCAGCATGGCGAAAATCACGGCCTCGGCCAGCGGCACGAAGAGGAAGCGCGTGACGCCGCTCAAGAAGAACATCGGGACGAAGACGATACAGATGCACAGCGTGGAAACGAATGCCGGCACAGCGATCTCCTGCGCGCCATGCAGAATGGCCTCGCGCAGATCTTTCCCCAAGAGCCGGTTGCGCTCGATATTCTCGATTTCCACCGTAGCGTCGTCCACCAGGATTCCGACCGCCAGGGCCAGCCCGCCGAGCGTCATCAGGTTCATGGTTTCGCCGAGGACGCTCAGGCAGATCACGGAAACCAGGATGGCCAGCGGAATGGAAATCGCAATAATCAGGGTGCTGCGCCAGTTGCCCAGGAAGATCAGGATCATGGCCGCGGTCAGGCATGCCGCGGTCAGCGCTTCGCGGATCACACCCTGTACTGCAGCGCGCACAAAGATCGATTGGTCGAAGAGCGGCGTGACTTTCAGCTCGGGCGGCAGCGCTCCCGCCATGTTCGTCAATGCCTCGCGCACATCGTGCACGATGGCCAGGGTGGATGCGGACCCCGTCTTGTAGACGCTCAATAGGGCGCTGCGATGGCCGTCCTGCCTCACGATATTGGTCTGCGGCGAGAAACCGTCGCGCACGTGGGCCACATCGCGGATATAAGTCGTGGCACCGTTGACGGTTTTCACCGGCAGATTGTTCAATTCGTTAATCGTCTGCGTGCTGCCGTTCATCTCCACCTGGTATTCAAGTGGACCGATCTTCGCGGTACCGGAGGGCAGGATGAGGTTTTGGGCGCTGACCGCGTTCACCACGTCGACCGGCGACAATCCCTTGGCCTGCATGGCCGGCGAATCCAGGTCGATCGACACCAGCCGCGGCTTGCCGCCGTAGGGCCATGGTATCGACGCCCCCTGCACGGTGGCCAACTGCGTACGGATCGTGTTGCTGCCCAGGTCGAACAGTTGCTGCTCGCTGAGGCGTGTGCTACTCAAGCCGATCTGCAGCACTGGCACGGTCGAGGCGTTGTAGGTCAGAATCAACGGCGGCGTGGTGCCGGGAGGAAGCTGCCGGAGCTGGGTTTGGCAAATTGCAACTACTTGCGCCAGAGCCGTCGAAATCTCTACGGAGGGCCGAAAAAACAATTTGATGACACCGACCCCGTTATACGACTGCGATTCCATGTGCTCGATGTCGTTGACCGTGGTCGTGATGCTGCGTTCGTTGATGGTTACGAGGCGGTCGGCGATTTCCTGCGAAACGAATCCGTCATAGTTCCAGATCACGCTAACCACCGGAATGGCAATGTTCGGGAAGATGTCCGTGGGAGTGCGCAGAATCACCAGCGGGCTCAAGATCAGAATCAGCATCGCCAGCACGACAAAGGTATAGGGGCGATTCAGCGCTACACGTACAATCCACATCTGGAAATCCCTTCTTACGGCCGGTTAGTGCAACCCGGAGACCGCTCCACGACGCTCACATCTTGTTGAATCGCCTGAAACAGCACCTGGCGCCAAGGGCAGCGCCGGAAGGCGGGGCTCACGAATTCGCGAGATGTCACGAGTTGATGGCGGCCGCGGAACGGAAACGGAATTTGTCTATCTTGAGCGCGCGGATCTTCGACTCGAGCGTGGAGGCGGGAATCCGCAGACGTGCCGCGGCGCCGCGCGTTCCGGCGACCCGGCCCTTGGTCTCGGCCAGGGCGGCCTCGATCAGTTCCTTCTCGTTCTGCCGCAGGACGTCGCCGTCGATCGGCTCCTGGCGCGGCGCGCCGGGCTGCAGCACGCTCGCGTCGATGTGCAGCGTGCCGCCCTCCGCCAGGATGACGCTGCGCTCGATCACGTTCTGTAATTCGCGGATGTTTCCGGGCCAGTGATAGGCTTGCAGCAAATCCATGGTCGGGCGGTCCACGCGGTTGACTCTGCGGCCCAGCCGCTCGCTGAAGCGCGCGACGAAATAGCCGACCAGCGGCGGAACGTCTTCGCGCCGCTCGCGCAGGGGCGGCACTACCAGCGGGAAGATGTTCAGACGGTAATACAGGTCGCCGCGGAACTCGCGCTGCTCCACCATGGCTTGCAGGTTGCGGCTGGTGGCTGCCACCATGCGCACGTTGACCTTGATGGTTTGCGTGCTGCCCAGCCGCTCGAATTCCTGCTCCTGCAAAACCCGTAGCAGCTTGGGCTGCAACTCAGGGGGGATGTCGCCAATTTCGTCGAGGAAGAGCGTGCCCTGATGCGCCAATTCGAAGCGCCCGGTCTTGCGGGCGATGGCCCCGGTAAACGCGCCCTTCTCGTGGCCGAACAATTCGCTTTCGAGCAGCCCCAGCGGAATCGCCGCGCAGTTCACTTTCACGAAAGTGTGATCGCGCCGGCCGCCCGTGTTGTGGATGGCCCGGGCCACCAGCTCTTTCCCGGTGCCGGTCTCGCCCAGAATCAGGACCGTCGAATCCGTGGGCGCCACGATGGCCACTTGTTTCAGCACATTCTTGAGCGCCGCGCTCGAGCCTACGATCTCTTCGAAGTTCTGCCCGCTGCGGATTTCTTCGTTCAGATAAACGCGCTCCTCGGCCAGGCGCTGCCGCGATTCGGCCACCTGGTAATAATCGAGCGCGTTGTCCGCAGCCAACGCCACCTGGCTCGCCACTTCGCGCAGAAAATCGACATCATCCTGCGTGAAGGCGCGCTCCGGAAACCGGCCGACGTTCAGGGTGCCGAGTACCCGGTCGCGCGCGATCAGCGGAAGGAAGCAGGCGGACTTCAAGCCGAGCACCAGTGTAGGATTGATTTTCGGATCGAAGTGCGACAGCTCCTCGGCATCCATGACCAGCGCCTTTCCGGTTCCGAGTACGATGCCGGCCGGGGTGCCCACGCGCGGCACCACCAGCTCTTCTTCCATCGGCTTCGGGATCTCGGAAAAGTCGCGCGCGTAGATGCGCAAATGCGCGCCGTCCGGCTCCGGTAGGATCACACTCGTGTAGTCGCAGCGCATGGTGCGGCGCACATTCGAAGACACCGCCCGCAGCAGCGTGCGCAATTCGAGGTTGGGCGCCAGCGTGTTGTTCAAATCCAGCAGCAGGCGCAGCCGGTCGCGCTCCTCCGCCAGGGCCGACTGCAGTTCGCCGGCTTCCTGGTGTGCGAGGGCGTTGTCGACGGCCATGGCGATCTGGCGCGCCACCTGCCCCAGAAAATCGAGATCCGCGTCGGCAAACCCGCGCGCCAGCGCATAGCCAAAGCCGACCGCGCCCAAACGCCGGTGCGCGGTGGTCAACGGCAGAATGCAGCACGACCGAACGCCGCGATCGCGCAGCAACTGGAAAGCTCCCGCGTAGCCCCGGTCCTCGTCAAGGTCGCGCACCACCATCGGCTCCTGCGTTTTCCAGACGAGCGCGCTGGGCGATTCGTCGAGCGGCCGTTCGATGGGCCAGAAAGCCTCCGCACCGCCGGCGTGGGCCGGACCTTCGAGCAGGTGCAGCCGCATGCGGTTCCGGCCGGCCGCGTGGAGTACGAGCCAGAGCGAATCGAAGCTGACCACGCGCGGAAGGCGCTGCGCCATGTCCCGGAAAAGCGCTGTCAGGTCGCGATGCAGGGCTACCGACTGCATCACCTCCAACAGAGCCTGGTACCGGCGCGGAGCATCGCCCAATGCGCAGATAGGCCCATCCACGATATTGAGATGATTTCAGAAAGGCGAAGGATGCAGCGCTAAGGTTTCAGCAGTTCCGCCAGCTCCGCCGCCGGCACCCGCAGCCCCACGTAGAATACGCCGAACAGGGCATACACGGCGCTGACTTCATCGAAGCGCATCTCGTAGATCAGCTTCTTGAAGACCAGCGGATCTTCCGCGAACAGATCCACACCCCACTCCCAATCGTCGAAGCCGATGCTGCCGGTGATGATCTGCTTCACGTCCTCGGCATAACGGCGCCCCACCATGCCGTGCTCATGCATCAGGCGCTGGCGATCAGCCATGGGCACCTGATACCAGTTCACGGATTCGCCGCGGCGGCGATCCATGGGATAAAAGCAGATGTACTTGCGATCTGGAATGGCCGGCCACAAACGCGGTGCCATCGTGTGCCGCTGGCGGGCGAGCAACTCTTCCACCTCGCGATTCCACTCGGCGGAATGCGGTTCCACGGCGCGCTCGGCGAGGCTGGTGTAGAGCTTGAGTGTGGAGTCGTACAAGCCGAGCTCAACCACGGAAAGGTACGACGTGGTGGGCTCGAGAAAATCCGACAGGCGCAGCCGCGCCAGGGCCAGCTCGGCCTGATGCAGCTCCGCGAAGCTGCGGCGGAAATGCAGGAACATCAGGTCGCCCTTGTGGCCGAGCAGCGAGTAGACCGCGCTCGCCTCCATGCCGCCGAGCGCCTCTACGGCTTCCGCTACAGCCGCGTCCCGTTCCGCGGCGGGCAGAGCCTTCCATGCGGACCAGCGGAAGCGCATCATCTGATGCAGGACACTCGAGCCTTCGAGCGTGAGCGGAACCGCGGGCATCGGAGTCATCGCCCTCTATTTTCACACGCCGCGCACCGCATCGCCGTGGCATGATTGAATGATGGCGCGCGCGCTTGCCCGGCTCCCTCCCATCAGCGGGCGTGCCGTGCGCCTGGAAGTTCGCCCTTCGCTGGCGGACCGCCGCGGCCCCGTGCACGCAGGCGCTTTTCTTCGCGAGCGCCGCATTGCCTTTGATGCCGAGCTATCCGCCGACCGGCGCGAGTTCGCCCGGGTCTTCGTCCACGAACTGTTTCACTTCGTGTGGGCGCGGCTGGGCAATCCGCGGCGCTGGGCGTACGAGGCGCTCCTCAGGCAGGAACTGTGCCGCCACGCGCGCGGCGAGTTGGGCTGGTCGGCCGAGTGGCGCAAGCGCGCGCTCCATGCTCACGATGCCGCCCGCAGAACGCGGCGCTGGCGCGAATATGTGTGCGAAAGCTTCTGCGACACCGCGGCCTGGCTGCTTTCGGGTGTCCGCACGCATCCCGAGTACACCCTGGCCGGCCGCTTTCGCGCGCGCCGCCGCGAATGGTTCGCTGATTCGGATGTGACCAAACGAATCTCGATATAATCCATATAGTGGAAAGTGCAGGAGGATCTATGTCGGCTGTGCGCTTGGGTACCGTGCTGCTCACCGGTTTTGCGTTGGGCTGGGTGATCTATGGATGTTCGTCCTCCAAGACCGTGCGAGCCGCGTCGCTTAAGCCCGATGGCGAGCGCCACAAAGCGCCCGACTTTAGCCTGAAAGATGCCGACGGCAAGACGGTCCGGCTTTCCGACTATCGCGGCAAAGTGGTTCTCCTGGATTTCTGGGCGACCTATTGCGGCCCGTGCAAGATTGAGATTCCCTGGTTCATGGATTTCGAGCGCAAGCACAAAGACCAGGGATTTTCGGTGCTGGGCGTTTCCATGGATGACGACGGCTGGGATGCAGTGAAGCCCTTCATCAGCGACATCGCGATCAATTACCGCGTGATGGTAGGCAACGATTCCATCGCCGAGCAATACGGCGGCATCGAAGCGCTACCGACAACCTTCCTGATCGATCGGGACGGCAACATTGCGTCGGTCCACGTCGGCCTGACGAGCAAGAGCGAATTTGAAAATGCCATCGAACAACTCTTACAGAAACCCGCGCATCCGGGGGGCGGCGCTAGCGGCGTGTCTCTGCCTGCCGCTCTTGTCGGCGCAAAGTAGCTCGTACCTGACGGCGGACGTCCCGCAGAAATTGATCGTCAAGCGCGGCGCTACGGTGGAAGCCAAGATCGCGGTGTCGGTCGAGCCGGGCTTTCATGTGAACAGCAACACGCCGAGCGATGCCTACCTGATCCCGCTGAAGCTGACCTGGACGCCCGGCGGCGCGCTGGAACCCGGCGCGGTTGTTTATCCGAAGCCGCAGATGGAGAAATACGCGTTCTCCGAGAAGCCGCTTTCCGTTTTCACCGGCGATTTCAGCGTGACCGCCAAGTTCAAAGTGCCCGCTACGGCGCCATTCGGCATGGGAATGATGGTGGGCAAGATTCGCTACCAGGCCTGCAATAACAACTCCTGCTTCCCGCCGAAGTCGGCCGAAGTGCGGCTGTCGTATCAGGTGCAGTAGTCTCGCATGGCCGCCATGCAACGAAGAACGTTTATCCAATCGGCCGTGTTCGCAACGGCTGCGCCGCGTATTTGGTCTCAGGCGAAGCCCATGTGGGGAGGGCCGGTAGTCGATACGCATCTGCATCTGCGCCGCGATGCCGACGCCTGCTTCACCCATATACAAGGTTGCGGCGTGACGCATGCCGTGTTGTTGACCCGGGCAGAGGATGAAGCGCGGGCGCAGCAGGAAATGGACAAGCGTCCGGGCCGTTTTGCGCGCTCCGTGTCGGCCGACCCGGCCAGACCCGATGCCGATCGCGTCTTCCGCGACGCCCTCCACGGGGGAGCCGTCAGCATGGGCGAAATCAAATATCACTTGGCGCTGGATTCGCCGGAGTTGCGGCGCCTCTACGATATTTCCGCCGAATTGCAGGTGCCCGTGATGATGCACATTCAGGACTTTCCGCACTTTCCGGGCGAACTTCCTTACAACACGGGCTATCCGCAGTTCGACAAAATTCTGAAGGCTTACCCGAAGACGATTTTCGTGGGGCACGCCGATCTTTTCTGGGCACACATCAGCGCCGATGTGCCCACCGATCGCGGCTATCCGAGCGGTCCCATTAAGCCGGGAGGACTGACCGACCGGTGGCTGGGCGATTTCTCCAATTTGTATGCGGACATGTCCG
>DATKNQ010000194.1:0-11168 GCA_035541265.1 Bryobacteraceae bacterium | reverse complement strand
TCGGGGCGGAGTCGGATATTACCCGAAGTCGGATTTCGTTCACGTGGACGTGGGCCGCGTGCGCCGCTGGTGAGAAGCTGCCTGGACTCCGGGCCACTTAGCCGGGGTACGGATAACCCTTGGCAAGCACCTTCTCCAGATCCGCGTCCAATCCGTAGATATCATCGAAAAAGTGCGCCGCGCCGGCTTCATCCACAAGCGCCGTGGCGTAGAGAATCAGCACGGGGACCGGCTTTGCCAGGTTGACGCGCTGATTGTCTTTGCCGTTTTGCATGGCTTCCCGCACGCGTTCGAGCGTCCATCCCGGATTGTTTCGCAGCACCCACGCCGTCAACTCAGCCGGCTTTTCCACGCGGATGCAGCCGTGGCTGAAGTCGCGCCGCGATCGCGAGAACAGCTCCTGCACGGGCGTGCTGTGCAGATACACGTTGTAGCTGTTGGGAAAGATCAGTTTCACCAGCCCCAGCGCGTTCGAGGGTCCCGGTTTCTGCCGCACTTCCAGCGTTCCCGCGCGCAGACGCGCCAGCACCTCGTCACTGATGGGGCCGGATGTGACTACCTCGCCGCTGTGCGTTATAACTTCAAACCCCTTCTTGGCGATGTAATCTCGATCCTTCTGGATGCCCGCCGTGATCTCGGAGCGTTGAATACTGGGCGGCACATTCCAGTACGGCCGCAGCACCACATACTGCATCGTGTCGGCGAAGACCGGCGTCTTGTGTCCGTAAGCCTTGCCCACAATCACGTTCATCTCCAGCGCCACCGACCCCTGCTGGACGCTGCTGAATGCCCGCAGGTGAAACTCGGGGATGTTCACAATGATGGGCGGCTCCTCGAAGTCATGCGGCAGCCAACGCCAGCGCTCCAGCGTGAGCTGCATCTGGCGCACACGGAAGCTCAACGGCGTATTCAGGGACCTCAGAGTCTGCGCGTCCAGCCGACCGTCGGGCGGCAATCCGTGCCGCCGCTGGTAACGCTTCACGGCATCCACCAGCGCGCCGCTGTACGTGCCGGCGTCTGTGGCGGCTCCCGCCGGCAGATCGCCCAGAAGACGCAGGAGTCTGGTCAAGCGCGGCACGCCGGCATAGGAACCACCGGGCGCCAGTGTCTTGGCGATACCCGGCAGAGGCTCGCCATCATCCTGCCGCGCCAATTCGGAATACCGTATGAGAGCTGCCTGCGTACGGCGGTAACCGGGAAATGGCGGTTCCACCATCTCCAATACCGCCGCCGGATCGGGCGCGTTCACGAGACGCAGCCGCAGGAATTCCGGCAAACTGTATTTCTTGTGTTCGACGTCCAGGCCGAAGTGGAAGTACTTGGGATTCACCTTGCCGATGTGCAGATCGGAAATGTATCGCATGGTGCACACGGTAAGCGCCGCGTCGAAGTGCGCCGCCTCGGCTTCCTGCGCGCCAGGCAAATGCGCCAGTCTAGCCGGCCAACGCGAACCGTCGTAGTCCTCCGCGTCGAGTCCTTTATCAGCCGCCCTCTGGAGGACGCCGATGATACTGAGCGCCTGGGGAGTGGCGCGGCCATCGCGGACCCATGCCAGCGCATAGCCGGCTGGTTGATAGAAATTCTGAAAGTGCAGCCGGTAGTCCGAAAAATTCGGCCAGCGCAGGTCGCTAAGCTGGCCGGCGCTGCCGATTTGTTGCAGCTCGACGCTGCTCCCAGCCGGACCCGGCGAACCTGGCATGACGAGGAGGGCCCAAACTCCAGCCACGCACAAAATTCGAATGACTTTTCTAAAGTAGAACACCGAACCATCCTAGCAAGCGTTCGAGTATCATAGCCTGGAGGAATTTATGGCGTCCTTCAAGATTGGGATCAACATGGCGGGTGCGGTCTCGGCCGGCGCATATACCGCGGGTGTGCTCGATTTTTTGATCGAAGCTCTCGACCAATGGGAGGAGGCCAAACAACGCGGAGATGTGGCGCCGCGGCACGCGGTCACTATCGAGGTATTCTCCGGCGCGTCGGCGGGCGGCATGTGCGCCGCGATCTCCGCGGTGCAGGTGCAACAGGATTTCGATCACATCCGGGATACCGGGCTTACCGGCACCAATAACCGCTTTTACGAAAGCTGGGTCAACCGCATCAACATTCAGGAACTGCTCCGGACGGACGATCTCCAAGCAGGCCAGCCGGTGACTTCGCTGCTCAACTCGCGGATCATTTTCGACATCGCTCAATACGCGCTCGTGCCCGGCGCCCCGAAGGTGCGCTCCTACATTTCACCGAGCCTGACGCTCTTCCTGACGCTCACCAACCTGCGGGGGGTGCCGTACGCGCTCGACAGCCAGCCCGGTTCTCTCGAAGAAACCACGGCATATTACGCGGACCGCCTGCGCTTTCAGACCGTACGGCCGGGCGATCCGCCGCCGCCCGCGCCCGCCAAGCCGCTGCCGCTCGAGAGCCCCGGCGAGTTCGCGTGGCCGCTGCTGCAACTGGCCGCCATGGCCACGGGCGCCTTCCCGGTCTTTCTGGCGCCGCGCACCCTGACGCGCGAGGTGGCCGATTACCAGTTGCCGAAGTGGGAAGCGGCGGATTCTACGCCGCCCGTTCAGCCGGTCCCGCCTGCCTGGACGCTTAAAGACGGCGAAACGTGGGACACATTGAACGTAGACGGAGGCGTGCTCGATAACGACCCTTTCGACCTGGCCCACCAGTACCTGTTGAATCTCGATCCAAAGCCCGCCGATGGACGGAATCCGCGCGAGCCGCTCAAAGCGGATCGCGCCGTGATCACAGTGGCGCCGTTCCCGGCGCAGAATCGATACGAAGCGGATTTCAAAGCAGAGGCGGAAGCCGGCGTGATGAACGCGGCGGGCCGCCTGTTCTCAGCCCTGATCTGGCAGTCGCGATTCTTCGGCGAGTCGCTGGCGTTGATCGCCACCCGCGAGGTCTTCAGCCGCTACATGATCGCTCCGTCCGATACGGCGCGGCCAGACGCGCCCGCGCTGCAATGCGGAACGCTGGGCGCCTTCGGAGGCTTCTTCGAGCGCGGTTATCGCGCGCACGATTTTCTGCTGGGGAGGCGGAACTGCCAGCAGTTCTTGCGCAAGCAATTCATTCTGCCGCGCGACAACCCGATCATCGCGGCGGGTCTCGATCCCGGTGGCAAAGCCGCCGGGAAGTTCGGAACGGCTCCGCCAACCGGCTCAGCCGAGCCGCGGGATCCGGCATGGATTCCGCTGATCCCCTTATGCGGCACCGCGGCGGAGAAGGCTCCCCGGCCACCGCGTGCGTCCATGAACGACAGCGATCTGGACGAGGTGGTCAACCTGATCGTGAAGCGGTTCAAAGCCTTGGTCCCGCTCTTATTGCCGACAGCGACGTCCGTTGCGGTGCAGGTGCTGGCCTCGTTGGTGGCGTTCCACGAAGCCGGCGAATTGAAGAAGTTTCTCCGCAGCCGCCTGCCGTAGCGTTCCCGGAAAAACGCTAGTTTTTCGTCAGGCTCAACCCGGTGACGATCACGTCCGTGTTGTGCGCGAAGCGCAGCCCGTAGACACCGTCCGTCGAACGCAGTTTGCCGGCGGTCACCAGCGCCGCCTTGTCGTACCCCGCCACCACGGTTCCGTTGATGGCGCACTCCACCCGGCCGCCCTTCACCGAGAGCGCAATCTCCTGCGTAACAGGTTCTCCGGGACCGGACGCTTTGTGCACGGCCGCATTCGCCTCGCGCCTGCCGTTCATCTGAAACGGCTCGGGGCCGAATCCGCGCACGATGAAATTGCCGCTGCCATAGGCCGCGCAATACAGATAGCTTTGCGTGGCCGTACCCATATCGTTGCCGGCGATGACGATGCCGTAGGGGTGCGGGTGGCTGTTCAAGTCCATGTACTTCGGCTCTGTGAAGGTGGCCTTCACGGTGTAGTTGCCGGTCGCCTGATTCGCCGGATTCCAATAAGTCACCGCCGGACCGGTAGTGGCGTGCAGCCCGCCGTGATCCTCGAAGAACTTAGCGCTATTCAGCGACTGCCCCGCGCTTTCCGCGCTCGCGTCGATCTTCCCGGTCCAGCCCGGAACAGAAATGCCGCCGCCCGCAACCGCGCGAGATTCGTCGTTGTGCCCCTGCGCGCGGCTCGCAACCGGAACCAGCGAAGCCACGGCAATCGCGATAACAGCGCTATGGATGAGACGCATCTTTTTCCCTCCCTAACCCCCGCGGCAGGCATTGTATCATCGTCAGGTGGCCGGAATCCAGGTATCCCGGGAGCGCGCAGCCGGCACCGCGCGCCTGCTCTTCGTCGACAATCTGCGCTGGACCATGATCATCCTGGTCATCAGCATGCACGCGGCGGACACTTACAGCCCGCTGGGCAACTGGTATTACACGGACAGATCTCCGCTTTCTCCGGCGGCTCTGGTAGCCTTCGCCGCGTGGCAGATGTATCTGCAATCCTTCTTCATGGGCCTGCTGTTCTTGATTGCGGGATTCTTCGTGCCCCCGTCGCTCGACCGCAAAGGCCCGCGGCAATTTCTCCGCGACCGCGGATTCCGCCTCGGTCTGCCGGTCTTGTTTTATATGTTCGTACTCGGACCGCTGACGGAATACTACGTGGCGCATTCGTGGACTTCCACCGCGCCGACCTCCCTGGCCAACGAGTGGATCAAACATATTCGCAACGGCCAGTTCCTGCAGGAAAACGGTCCGCTGTGGTTCTGCCTCGCCCTGCTGATTTTCTCGGCCGCTTACGCCGGACTTGGCGGGCGGCGCCGTAACCCTCGAGCCGCGCATGCGGAGGCTCCGCCGCCCGGAACCGGAACGCTGATCGGCTTCGCGCTGGCGATGGCTGCTGCTACGTTCGCCGTCCGCCTGTTCCGGCCGCCCACCGTGCTGAACATGCACCTGGCGGACTTTCCGCAATACATCTTCCTGTTCGCCGCCGGCATTATCGCCGCGCGCGGGAACTGGCTCGCGAAACTGCCCTACAGGACCGGGCTCCGCTGGATGCTTTGGACGCTGCCCGTGGGATTCGCGGCCTGGCTCACGGTCCTGTTCGCGGGCGGCGCGTTCCACGGCAATCTCAACGCCTACGGCGGCGGATGGCACTGGCAAGCCGCGGCCCTGAATGTCTGGGAATCGTTCACCTGCGTGGCAATTTGTGTTGGCTTGCTGGTTCTCTATCGCCGCAAGCGGCCTTCGCAGGGCCGCCTGGCGCGCTTCCTGTCGGCGAACGCCTTCAGCGTTTACGTTTTTCATCCGCCCATCGTGATCGCCGCCGCCCGCCTGCTGCACAACGTTCCCGCGCCGCCGCTCGTGAAGTTCGCGGCGCTCACGGCCATCGCCGCCGCGGTGACGTTCGTGTTGAGCGAGGTCGTATTCCGGCGCATTCCGCTGCTGCGCGCCATCCTCTAATCCGGCATTATTTGCCGCGATAGAAAACGCGCCAGACCTTGCCCTTCTGGCTTTCGGTGATGTACAGCGACCCGTCCGGCGCCTCCGCGACTCCGTCGGCGCGCGCGAGCGCATCTTCCGGATTCATGATCTGCGGCTTGCCGGCGAACCCGCTGGCGAAAACCTCGAACTTGCCCGACGGGTTGTCCTGCCTGAAGGGCTGAAAGGTGACGTTCGACACCTCCTGCGCAAAAGGCGCCCGATTCCATGAGCCATGGAACGCGATGAACGCGCCGCCGCGGTACTTGGCGGGAAATTCCTTGCCCGTATAGAACATCAGGTCGACGGGCGCCCAGTGCGCGGGGAAGCTGGTGATGGGCAGCTTGAACTCCGCGCACCGGCCGACCGTCTTGCCGTCGCCGCCGTACTCCGGATTGAGCAGCAGTTTCTTGAGCCCGTAATCGTAGAAGCAATACGGCCAGCCGAAATTCTCGCCCTGTTCGTCGATCCGGTACATCGGCTCGGCGGGGCGATTCGCGTTTTCCTCGGCCGTGAATTTCCCGGGCCACAGCACATCGAGCTGATCGCGGTTGTTCATCACCACGAACAGCTTGCCATCGTGCCACGCGATGGCCGGCATCTGGCGCATGCCGGTGGCGTACTGCACGCCGTCCGCCTGCTTCTGGCCGAGCTTGCTGTCGCTGAACTTCCAGATGCCGCCGTGCGTTTCGAGCAGCGGACAGGGGTCCTGGCCGGGCGACTGTTTGGTGCGGTCCCGGACCTGGCAAGCGTTGGATGGTGCTCCGACGTTGACGTAGAACGACCCCTTGCCATCGAACGCGATGCCCTTGTCGCCGTGCTGAAAGACGCCGGGCAGGCCGCTCACCACGACCTCGGGCTGCCCGGACGGTTTGAGCTGGCCCGGGGTCATCTTGTAGCGCTCGACCGAATTTCTGTGGGCGATCCAGAGATAGCCATCGTGCAGGGCGATGCCGGTAGCGCTGCCGGAGCCGAACTTCTCCTTCACCTCGAAGCGTCCGTCGCCGTTGGCATCGTGGAGCGCCACGACGCCGCCATTCATCAGGGCGACATAGAGGTCGCCATTGGGCGCGACCACGGCATGGCGGGCCTCGCCGAGATCGTTCGCTACCACCAGCGCGCAGAACCCGGAGGGCAGAGTGAGGCCGCCATTATCGGGATCGCAGGCGATGGGACCGGCGGCGCGCATCGCCGGTTGGATGAGCAGGAGCGTAGCCGCGGCGAGAAAGCCGGGCGCCAGTCGTTTCAGGTTGAGCATATACGAGACAAGTATAGCTGCTGCCTTTTGAGGTATGCGATGTCCAGGCGAGGGTCACAATCGAAACGTGCAGAAGTTTGCAGTCGTGATCCACGAGAGTCTGGAGGGCGGCTTCCGGAGCGAGGTACCTGCCCTACCCGGCTGTTACCCGCAAGGCGGGACGATCGATCAGTTATCTCGATCCCAGTGCACCAATAGCAGCTCGTGTAACATCCCAGTTTTGGGATAGAACAGCCCTGAGACAGGATGCCGCGCCGACCAGTTCCGGCCTGAAAGCCCTGGAAGGACGACGGGGCCGATGTGCCTGTTGAGGATCGTTATGCGAAGAAATGCAGCGAAACCGGAGGTCACACCAAGTTCGGGAAACGTGTCTGCCGACCTGGGAGCGGCCGAGGCCGGGGGGCGTCAGACGAAGGTTCGGCTCGCGCTCGCCATCAACCGGATTCTGGAGCAGCAGCGGTTCACGCAAGCCGAGGCTGCCCGGCGCTTGGAAGTCAATCAACCTAAGATCTCGGCGCTGGCGAATTACCGGCTGGACGGCTTCTCCGTGGAGCGGCTGATGCATTTCTTGAACGCGCTGGGGCGGGATGTGGAAATTGTGATCCGCAGCAAGGCGCGGTCGCGGCGAGCGGCGCGGATCTTTGTCACGGCTGCCTAGGGTGGAGCGGCGCTCGAGAGATTCCGACGCACGACAGTCGTACCCGGTCTGCCGCGCGATCCGTCCCGGGACCTCGGGGTCCCGCCTATCGGGCGATCTGCTGGTCAAGCCAACGCAGCACTTCGGAGTTCATCCTGTGCGGACAGACGAGCATGTACAGAAGCACGAACACGGGAAACTCGCGCGCCAACGCGGGCACACACGCACCTTTGGATTCTTGGACCTCCTCCAGAAGTTCTCCCCACGACTGGGTGTGATGGGGCTCGACGTCGCGCGTAATTCCCTGCGCACAGCGCCAACGAAAGAAATCGGCGGGCTGTGGCGGGTAAAACCTGACAAACCGGACGCGCGAAATGTCGGGCCAGAGAAACCGCAGTTGCTGCCGCCAGATCCTTCTCGCGAACAGGTGCACCAAGCCCTCGAGGGAGTAGGATCGGCCGGCGAAGGTTTCTCTGATGGGCACCTCCGCAATGCCGAGTGCGTGGGGCAATACGTCGGTTGGTTCGTAGTACGGCGACGGAAGCGCGTTATTGCTCCTCGGTGCATTTGCCTGGGAGACTTGCGCGACCAAGTTGCGTAGCAGGAGGTCGGGGCCCAGTGTGGCATCGTGGAGACGAGTTTGCCAGAATAATGCCACGAGGCAGGCGAGGCTCCCTTCCCCCCAGATTTTCATCTCGGAAGTGTGCCGCTGGCAGAACTCGCGTATAAACTTGCAGTCCCTCTCATCACCTTCCTGTTGCCTTGGCCACAGCGCCAATACGCTCAACAGGCCGACCAGCACCGTCATGCGGTAGCCATACACCAGTCCGTCCGCCATGGGCGATCCCTCGACGTAATGAGATCGCTCCCGCAATTCCGCGCTCAGGCGGACAAGAAGGCTATACAGCTCTCGCTCGGCGATATCAAAATGAGGTAGCCAAATGTGCTTGGCCAAGCCGTACCGCTCGGCGAGACCGAGGACATACCCGGCGTAAAGTGTCCAAGCCTCTATTTGCGCCCAGAAGTTCGACCTAAGCGAAAAGCTGGCAAGAGCAAGCGCACAGAGGACCGCCGCGCTAGCGAGCGAACGACCCAGTTTGTCTTTGCCAGGAGTTTGTTCTTCCGTCGTCTGGAGAATCACACGCTCAATTAGCCTTGCGAGCTTTGGCTTTGGCAAAGGCCCGTCTCCCCCTTCTAAATACATCTCGATCAATTCCTTAATGTCGGCCAAATCAGTCGGCCACAGATTTGTCTCCAGCTCGCGCGCCCTCCGCAGCAACTCGCCGCGGACAATCGTCCGAAGCTGGCAATCCGGCCGCCCTTGCGCCGCAAAGCTCCTGTTCATGTCCTCTATTGCCCTGATTACCTCCTCTTCCAACTCGCCGTTCGTGACCAGATATGCCCGGTGATTGGCGGAAGTTGTTGGTATAGAGGGGTGGGCGATGCGACCCGTGATGAGCCCAAAAGCCTGACGCTCAATCTCTTCCCGCCAATCGCGAAGGCGTATCTTGCCGCCGGGCGCACCCTTCAACTAGTAGGCGCACGGCACACCATCCGGCGCGATGGATAGCACGTCTTTTCCCATCTCCATTGCGCAGTGGCGGGTGAGGTGGACTACCGTGTGCCCTTCCGCGGCAAGCATGTGGCAAAACGGCACCTCGAACGTACGTTCGTTTGCCTTATCCAACCAGCTTTCGATGACTCTCTCTAGCACGCCATTCCTCGCGCTTCGCCGAGATTATCTGTTCGTATCTGCGGCGCAGATCCGGTTCCGACGTGACGCGGCCGACTACCTCGGTGGCGCGCTCTGCCATGCTGGGACCCATCACCAAGGCAGGTAAGTACGGTTGACCGGACTCGTCGAAGTCAATGGAAATCTTTTCAAGCGCCCGGAATAAGTGCTCCTCTTGGAATGGCTCGCCCCCCATTTGCAGAGTGTTTCCAACGGTCTCAATTGCTTCGTTCAAGACGCCTACTGCCCGCTCAACTTGCTGCCGCGCAAGATCCTCTGCGGCATTGTCCACCTTGGCTATAAGCTGTTCACGCGTCATCGTCGGCAGTTCGTCGACCGAGACCTTGAACTCCGCCTCCGCGTGCCCGAATTCCATTTCTCGCTCGGTGCCGTCTTCGCCTTCGAAGATCAGGCGATCCCCCTCGGCTAAGCGGAATGCTGGGGATTCGCCAAACAGGCCGAGTTTGGCTAGTCGCTGCTGGTCAATGCGGAGACGGAGGCACTGCTCTAATTTGTGTTTTTGCTCAGGAAAATCGGGTAACACGCGTCCGTCCCCCTGTGGTCTTGGAACGGCTCGGGCTGGGCCGAGCCACTTTCATGGCAGATGGGTGGGGTTATTTAGCTACACCCGCTAGTCCCCCCGCAATTCCCGCACTTATAACAACTCCCGTTCCGCGTCATAATCGACCCGCACTCCGCGCACAAAGGCGCATCCGCCGTCATCGGCGCAAATGGCAGCTCCTGCTGCGGATTGGGCTCGGTCGGACGCAGCGTGGGTGTCTCGCCCGCCTCGGTCACCGCGTACTCCGGCCCCAGGAATCGCGCGCCCAGCCAGCGGAAAATGTAATCCATGATCGACTTGGCGTAGGGGATCTGCTGGTTCCCCGTCCAGCCGCTCGGCTCGAACCGCACGTGCGCGAACTTGTCGACCAGGAACTTCAGCGGCACGCCGTATTGCAGGTTGAAGCTGATGGCCGTCGCGAAGGAATCCATCAGGCCAGAAATCGTCGAGCCTTCCTTGGCCATGGTGATGAAGATCTCGCCCGGCGCGCCGTCGTCGTACATGCCTACCGTGATGTAGCCTTCGTGTCCGCCGATAGCGAACTTGTGGGTGATGGCGCGGCGCTCGTCCGGCAGTTTGCGCCGGATAGGCCGGTAGACCACCTTCTCAACCACCTGTGTGGCGGGCGCGGCGGGCGCGGCCGGGGCCACGGCTCTCTCGGACTTGGCGGCGCCCGTTCCGGAGCTGAGCGGCTGCACGCGCTTGGAATTGTCGCGATAAATCGCCACCGCCTTCAGCCCCAGCTTCCAGCTTTCCAGGTACGCGTTCATCACCTCGTCGACCGTCGCTTCTTCCGGCATGTTGATGGTCTTCGAAATCGCGCCGGAAATGAACGGCTGCACCGCGCCCATCATCTTCAAGTGGCCCATGTAGTGGATCGAACGCGTGCCATTCGCCGGCCGGAAGCTGCAATCGAAGACGGCCAGGTGCTCGGGCTTCAGATGCGGCGCGCCTTCGATCGTGCCCGTAGCATCAATGTGGCTCACGATCTGATCGGCCTGCGCGGGCGTGTAGCCCAGCTTGATGAGCGCCTGCGGCACGGTGTTGTTCACGATCTTGATCACGCCGCCGCCCACCAGTTTCTTGTATTTCACCAGCGCCAGGTCGGGCTCGATGCCGGTGGTGTCGCAATCCATCATGAAGCCGATCGTACCGGTAGGCGCGATCACGGTCACCTGCGCGTTGCGATAGCCATTGCGGCGTCCCAACTCGAGCGCCTGGTCCCAGCTTTCCACGGCGCCCTGATAAAGGTCCTGCGGAATCTGGCGGCTCTCCAGATGATGCGCCGCGTCGCGATGCATGCGGATCACTTCCAGGAACGGCTCGGTATTGCGCGCGTAGCCGGGGAAGGGCCCGGTGGTCTCCGCGATGCGGGAACTGGTCAGATAAGCCTGGCCGCACATGATGGCGGTAATCGCGCCGGCGTAATCGCGGCCCTGATCGCTATCGTAGGGGATGCCAAACGACATCAGCAGCGCGCCCAGGTTGGCGAAACCCAAGCCCAGCGGACGGTAGTCGTGCGAATTGCCGGCGATCTTCTCGGTCGGGTAGCTGGCATTGTCGACGATAATTTCCTGCGCCACGATCATGGTGTCC
>DATKNQ010000193.1:0-21304 GCA_035541265.1 Bryobacteraceae bacterium | reverse complement strand
TAAGTATCTCCGTCAGCTCGTGTGAGTCTGCGACAGTCACTTCCCGCTCTTCCCGATCCTTGAACTTACCCGCGATTTCGGGACCTTTGTATGTGAGTACATGCTGCGTGCCGGCCTGGCGCACCCGCAGTAACCGGCCGGTGCGGCGCAGCGTCCCACGCTTCGTGTCGAACAGCGTGTTCGATTCGAAGATCCGCCGCTTCACGACGCGGAAGCCCGCCGCGCGCAACAAGCGGCGGCCCGTGGCAACATCCGGCAGCGCCAGCTTGATCTCGATCTCGCGCGTGCCTGTGCGGCTTATAATCTCCTCCCGATGATGGCGTAGTCCAATCCGCCGAAGAAAGCCTCGCGGAAGTCGGCCGGCAGGCTGGCCAACGCTGGCATCGACTCTACTGCGGGCGACAGCGGGTGCACCTCGATGCCCCCCAATCCGAACTCCTCCATGTAGAAGGCCAGCAGCGCATGCGGCACCGGACGGGCGTGTGTCGGATCCAGATAGAAGTGGCTGGCGAAAATCGCCAGGCATTCCGGATTGGGCGTCTCGATGGCCAACACACCATCCCGCTGCAGGCACGCGGCGGCCAGCTTGATCATTTCGGGCAGCCGCTCGGGCGGCAGGTGCTCGACTACCTGCGAACAGAAGATGCCGTCCAGCGCGCCTTCCGGCTGCACGGCCAAATACGCGAACAGATCGGCAGTCTCCGCTTCCAGGCCTTTCTGCCGGCACAACTCGATGGATTCCTGGCTCAGATCGATGCCGTGGGCTGGCACACCGGCATCCCGCATCAATTCGAGAAACTCGCCGCGCCCGCAGCCGATATCCAGCACTTCGCGGCGGCCCGCGAAATACGGCAGATAGAATTGCTGGCCTTGCTTGACGTACTCCTCGGAGCCGCGGAAGCGCTCGGCGAAACGGGTGTAGTCGAATGCCGGTTGCACTGGCGCGGTCTGCGGCGCAGGTGCGGTTGGCGCGGCCGGCGGCGCCGGAGCGCTCACCATGCGTTGCCGGATCAGCCGCAACTCGGAGTGAATCAGGTGATCGTAATCCTTGCGCACGCGCTCCAGGTCCGCCCACAAGCGCTTCTGGATCTCCACGCCGTATCGATCCAGGGCGGCCTCATAGTCGGCATGCTGCAACTTGATCTGGTCCCGTATGAACGCTTCGTTCTGGCCCGTGCGATGCTGGAATGCCGCGTTCAACTCCGCCAGCCCGCGCAGTAGCTTCGTCTCATTGACCACCAGCTTGTGTTCCCAGCCCTGCCGCCACTCCGCCCAGTGCGCCCGAATATCTCGCATTTCCTGCAAAGGTTCATCCAGCTTGCGGACCTCGGTGCGTATCTCGGTGCGCAGTTCGGCCAGTGCGGTCTGCAACTCGGCCACGGTGCTCCGCACGTCGGAGCGGATCGCGGCATCGGCGGACTCGAGCGCCACCAGCGCGCGCCGAGTTTCGTCCAACGCTTCCAACGCGGCCTGCACACAGACCATGACATTGCGGTTGAACTCCACCTGCTCGCGGATATGCCAGTCGAGCGCGCGTGCGATGGTCCTCTTGATCGCCTGAATCAGTTGGTTGAGCGGCCCGCCGGCGCGCGGGTTCACCGTGCCGATCGCCGCCACCTTGGCTTCGGCGGCGTCGCGCGCATGCAGCAGCGGCATCAAGTCCGGCAATGGCAGCGCGGACGCTGAGCCGTTCGGATGGCTCGCCCGCACGCGCTCGCGCACGGCATCCAGGATCGCCGTCAGCTCATCGCTTTCCACGTCTTTTGCTCCAGGTGGCCGTAATCTTGGAATGCAGCCCGCCGCGCGGAGTGAATTCGCCGGCCACCGTGGCGCTCACCGGCTTGGTGGCCGCCACCACATCGCGCAAGAACCGGTTCACCACGTTCTCGTAAAAAATGCCCAGGTTGCGATACGCCAGCAAATACATCTTCAGCGACTTCAGCTCCAGACATTTCTTGTCGGGCACGTAGCGCAGCGTCAGCTTGCCGAAATCAGGAAGGCCGGTCTTGGGGCAAACCGAGGTGAACTCCGGAATCACAATCTCGATCTCGTAATCCGGAAACTGATTGGGCCAGGTTTCGATCTCGGGGAGCGCGGCGTCGATACCTGCCGCGGCGTGTTCATCGGTATAAGCGCGTTTCATGGTTGTGTCGCAACGGTCTTCGAAAGCAGGTCGAGGAACATGCCGACATCCGCCACCACACCGACGGCTTGTCCGGTGCCCCGGTCGCTTACCTTGGTGGCCACCGCGGGGTTGATATCCACGCACACGATCTTCACCCAGCTCGGCAGCATGTTGCCGGTGGCGATCGAATGCAGCATCGATCCGAGGCACAGCACCAGCCCGGCGCCTTGCAACTGGCAGGCGTAGGCATCCTGAGCGGCGTTCATGTCGGTGATGGTATCGGGCAGCGGACCATCGTCGCGTAGGCTGCCCGCCAGCACGAACGGCACGTTGGCGCGTACACATTCGTACAGGATGCCGCTCTGCAGGCGTCCGCCGGCAACGGCCTGCTCTATGCCGCCCGCGTGGTAGATCGTGTTGATGGCGCGCATGTGGTTGCGATGGCCGTGCTCCTCCTGCCGGCCATCGGCCAAGCGCACGCCCAGCGAGGTGCCGAACAATGCGGCTTCCGCGTCGTGCACGCCGAGCGCGTTGCCGCTGAGCAGCGCGTGGACGAATCCGCCCCGGATCAGCGCGGCCAGACCCTGCACGCCGCCGGTATGCACCACCACCGGTCCCGCGACCACAATCACTTTCTGCTTCTGTTCGATCGTCTGCCGGATCAACGCCGCGGTCTGCCGCACGGCCGTTTCCACCTGCCGTTCCGACGAGATGCCATTCGACATGAAGGCGAAGGCCAGGCGGTCGCGTTCCTTCGATTCGGGCGCCACACGGATGCCGCGCATTCCCACAACCACCTGATCGCCCGCGCGGATATCGCGCAAGCGGCGGCACCAGGCGTGCCCATCGGCGACCACCAGCAGCGCATCCATACGCTGATTTTCGACCTCGATCCATTGCTGCTGGTGGCGGACGAAGGTGCGGTGATTGGTCGACGAGTAGAAATCCTCGGGAGCGCAGCAATCGCGTTCGGCCGCGCGCAGGACGGCATCGCCTGAATCTACGGCGGAGCAGCCCAGTTCCAGCAGGTCAGCCAACAGGTGCGCCATCAGTTCGCCGGTCGGCGTCTCCACCTTCAGCCGCAGATACGATGCGTCGCTGTTGGTGCGCCCGATGCGAAACTGTTCCACTTCGAAGCGGCCGTGATGCTCCACCACCTTGTCGAAGATGTTCTCCATCACGTGGGAGTCGATCAGGTGGCCTTCCGCTTCCACAACTTCCTGTAAATGCATAAAGATTTATTGTCATTCGGAGCAGCCCGGCTTGACAAGCGAGGTGCCGCTGTCCGACAAAGGAATCTCGCATGAAATTGCTGGTCACGATCCTCGGCGCGCTGATTTTGGTGATCATCCTCTGGGATGGTTTCGAGGTCATCATCCTGCCGCGGCGCGTGGCGCGGAAATTGCGGCTGAGCCGGCTGTATTATCTTTCCACCTGGAGCATTTGGTCATGGCTGGCGCGCCGCGTCCGCTCGCCCCGGCGCCGCGAGCGCTACCTCAGCTTCTACGGACCGCTTTCGCTGTTGTTCCTGATCATCGTGTGGGCCACCGGCATGATCGTGGCGTTTGCCATGATTCATTGGGGCGTGGGGCCGCGCCAGATCACCTTTCGCGAAAGCCTGTTCCTGAGCGGCGCCAACTTTTTCACGCTCGGCATGGGCATTCCGCATACGCGCGCCGCGCGCGGGGTAGTGGTTCTGGAAGGCGGCACGGGCTTCGGCTTCCTGGCGTTGGTGATCGGCTATCTGCCGGTGCTGTACCAATCATTCGCGCGCCGCGAAACCAACATTCTGCTGCTCGACTCGCGGGCCGGCTCGCCGCCCACCGCCGCCGAACTCCTCCGGCGCTACGCCACGGGGCATGGTCTGGCGGCCATCGACGAATTGTTGCGCGACTGGGAAACCTGGTCGGCCGATCTGTTGCAGATGTACATTTCTTATCCCGTGCTGGCCTATTACCGGTCGCAACACGATAATCAATCGTGGCTTGCGGCCCTGACCACGATCATGGATGTCTGCGCGGTGATCGTCGCAGGCATCGACGATCTGCCGCCCTGGCAGGCGCGCGTCACGTTTGCTATGGCGCGGCATACGGTGGTGGACCTGGCGCAGATCGTCAACGCGCCGCCGCGCCCGCCCGAAAAGGATCGCCTGCCTCCCGAGGCTCTCGCGCAATTCAAAGAAGCGTTGGCGGCCGCCGGAGTGGCCCCCACCAGCGCTACCGAATTCGACGCGCGCCTGGCCCAGGTGCGGCGCTTGTATGAGCCTTACGTCTATGCGCTGTCGCAACGGTTCATCCTCGCCCCGTCCACTTGGATACGCGTCTCCAACACCTTCGACAACTGGCGCACTAGCGCCTGGGAACGCAGTTCCTCCGGCTTGCCGCGCTCCCTGTTCGATGACGGTGGTGACGTTCACACGTAATGGGACTTTTAATATGGAATCTGCATTTGACAAATGGCGCAGGCGCGTTATTATTTGAGTTACTCCCCCGATTGGATCCCTGAAAACCTGTGAACTCCAAGTCCATTATTCTTCGTACGGAACTGCCTGGAATCGAGCGACACGCGCAGGGCAAAGTGCGCGACGTCTACAGTGTGGACGGACAATTGCTTATTGTCGCCACCGATCGTATCTCGGCGTTTGATTACATCCTGCCCACCGGAATTCCGGACAAAGGCAGGGTGCTGACACAGCTTTCCATTTTCTGGTTCGACTTCCTCCGCGACGTCACCCCGACGCATTTTCTGACCGCAGAGGTCGACCAATATCCGGCGGCTCTGCGTCCCTTCCGCAGCCAACTCGAAGGCCGTTCCATGCTGGTGAAGCGTGCTGAGATGGTGGAGATCGAATGCGTGGCGCGCGGCTACCTGGCGGGCTCCGGCTGGAAGGAATACAAATCGCAAGGCACGGTGTGCGGCATTCCGCTGCCCGCCGGGCTGCGCGAAAGCGATCGCTTACCCGAGCCGCTGTTTACGCCATCGACCAAGGCGCAGTCCGGGCACGACGAAAATATTTCCTTCGCGAAGATGTGCTCGCTGGTCGGCCAGGATCTCGGCGCGCGGCTGCGCGATCTCACGCTCGCGATTTATTCGCGCGCGGCGTCCTACGCTGAGACAAAAGGCGTGATCATCGCCGACACCAAGTTCGAATTCGGCTTCATCGATGGCGAACTGGTGCTGGGCGATGAGGTGCTGACGCCGGATTCGTCCCGGTTCTGGCCCGCTGAGAGTTATCGGCCGGGAGGCGCACAATTCTCCTACGATAAGCAGTACGTGCGCGACTACCTGGAATCCATCCACTGGGACAAGAGGCCACCCGCGCCGCCGTTGCCGGATGATGTGGCTGCCAAGACGAGCGAAAAATACCGCCTGGCATATCGCGTGCTTACAGGCAAAGACCTATGAACTGGCTCGACATCCTGCTGCTGATCTTGCTGGCAGGGTCGGTGGTCACCAGTTTCTCCACGGGCTTGGCGCGCGAGGTAGTGGGGCTGATTTCGCTCATCGCCGCCCTGGTCCTGGCCATCTGGTTTTACGGCACAGCGGGAGCGTTCCTGCTCCCGTATGTCAGCTCGCCCGAGATCGCGCATTTCTGTGGCTTTCTGCTGGTATTTGCAGGCGTACTGTTCCTGGGCGGACTCCTGGGCCGTGTGCTGGCCCGTTTTATGAAGGTTGTCGGGCTTTCTTTCGTCGACCACCTGCTGGGCGCGGGCTTCGGATTGGTGCGCGGATTGCTGATCTCGATCGCATGCGTGATGGCGCTGCTGGCCTTCGCGCCGGGCAAGTCGCCGCCGAATGCGGTGGTGCATTCGCGCGTGGCGCCGTACGTGATCGATGCGGCGCGGGTGTGCGTGGCGATCGCGCCGCACGAGTTGAAAGACGGGTTCCACAAGAGTTACCAGCAGGTGAAATCGATTTGGGGCAGCGCCCTGAAAAAGGGCATTCGGGAATTGCCGGATGCGGGGAAGGCATGATGAAGGAAAAGTTCGAAGCACTGGTGGAGCATCTGGTAGGCAACGGTTTTTTCCTGGAAGAAGTGGTGGAGTTACTGGAGAAAACCCTCATCGAAAGGACGCTGGAGCGCACGGGCGGCAACCGCTCGGCCGCCAGCAAGCTGCTCGGTATTCACCGCAACACGCTGCAGCGCAAGATGGTGGAATATCACTTGGGCGCCCGCAAGACGCGTAAACCTGTGCGGGGCGAGGCGCGCACACGCCGGAAGATTGCTACGGCGTGAGGATGGACCTGCTCATCTTCGACCTGGATGGCACGCTGATCGATTCCCGGCGCGATCTCGCAAACGCGGGAAACGCGACGCGCCGCCACATGGGCATGCCGCCCCTCGACGACGAGCGCGTGTGCTCGTATGTGGGTAACGGCGCGCCGGTCCTGGTGCGCCGCCTGCTCGGTCCGGACGCGACGGAAGCGCAGATCCAGGAGGGGCTCGAATTCTTCATCGAGTACTACGGTGACCACAAGCTCGATTACACGGCCCTGTATCCCGGCGTGCGCGAAGCGCTCGACCGGCTGCGCGCGGCGGATGTGCGGATGGCCGTGCTCACCAACAAGCCGGTGCGTATCAGCCGCGCGATCCTCGAAGGGCTCGGCGCTACCGGGTATTTCTTTCAGATCTACGGCGGCAACAGTTTCGACTTCAAGAAGCCGCATCCCATCGGCGTGGAGACGTTGATGAAGGAGTCGGGCGCCGCGCGCGAGCACACCATGATGGTCGGCGACAGCTCGGTCGATATCCAAACCGCGCGCAACGCCGGAGCGCAGGCATGCGGCGTGGCTTATGGCCTTCAGCCCGAATCGCTGAAAGAGGTGCCGCCCGACCTCCTCGTCGATCGCATGGAAGAACTGGCCGATTGGATCATCGGCAACGCTATCGCCGGGAAGTCAGATTAGCCGCGGGCACGCTCACTACCAGCACACGCTTGGGCCCCTTGCCGGTTTTCAGCCGCGCCACTTCCCGTTCCGTGCGCGTGTCGATGATCGAGCAATCGTTCGTATCGCTGTTGCTTACCGCCGCGTATTTGCCGTCGGGTGAGATAGCGATCCAATTCGGACACTTGCCGGCGTGGATCAGGTGTGACGTTTTCCTGCTGGCCAGATCATAAACGTAAACGCCGCTATCAGCCAGGCTGGTGACCCAAAGCTGCTTGCCGTCCGGGGTCAGCGCCAGGCCGTGGGTCGGCGTATTCACCTCCAGCGGGCAATTGAGGGGCGGCGCGGGCGGCAGTTCCACTCGATCGATTACCTTACGGCTGGGGATATCGGCGATCGCGAACCCGTGCAAGTTGGTGAGCGCGGTGTACAGGGTCTTCTCGTCGCTCGAGACCGCGTAGGGCCGCGGAATACCGCCGACCGGGACCCTCGCCGAGTATTGCATCGCCGCCAAATCGATCACGTCGATTTCGTTGCTTCCCATCGAGGACACGTACATGTAGCGATTGCTGCCTGCGTTGAAGCAGTTGTGCGGCGCCTTGACGGGAAGCACCTTGACGACTTTTCGCACCCGCGTGTCCACGATATCGACGCTGTCACCATCGCGAATCGGAACGCCCACATAGCGGCCGTCCGGCGTAGCGGCGCACTCGTTGGGCCGGCCCGTTACGGAAATGGTATCGATGATTTTGCCGCTGAGCGTATCGATCGTCTTCAGGTTTTTCTCGCTCTCGATGGTGGTGAACAGCCTGCGTCCGTCGGTCGGCGCGCAGAGGCCATGGGGCTCCTTGCCGACCTTGATCGTGTCCACCACCTGCAGCTTGCCGAGGTCGATCACGCTGATGTCGTCGCCCAGGCTGTTGTCGACGTACAGGAGCATCCTGGACGCGCTGTTCACCGATGCCGCCTCGGCCAGCAGCGACGCCAGCATGAGAGTCATGATCCACACGGTAATCCGCATCGTAGACCTCTTGAGTGCTGGACCGTAGTGTACACCCGCCGCTCGCGGCGCGGTGCTACCCTGATTGGGCGAATATGACGGTGCGAGCGCGTTGGGCGCTGGCCTGGGCTGGTCTGGCAATCGCGACCAGTGCTTGGGGCGGGGAGCGGGTCAACCTCTCGCTCGATGGAGAATGGCAGATTGAAGGCAGCATGGCGGCGGACGCGATGCCTCGCGAATGGCATCACCGCGTGCCAGTGCCCGGACTGGCGCACCTCGCGCAGCCCGGCTTTGCGGACGTCGATCGGTTCGACAGCAAGGAAGTGATTTCGAACCGCGTGCGCAAGGGCGTCCTGCCCGAGTCGGCGTTGGTCGAAAGCGCGGGCGTCCCGCATCAGAACCGCAATTACTTCTGGTACGCCCGGACCTTTCGTGTTCCGGCGCGCAAGCAGGTAGTGGTTCTGCGCATCGGCAAGGCGCAGTTCGGAACGGCTGTATGGTTAAACGGCCAGATGATCGGTGAGCATGCCGGATGTTTCACCGCGGCGTATTTCGATGTGAGCCGTGCGATCGACTGGAGCGGCGAAAACCGCCTCGTCGTGCGGGTGGGCGCGCATCCCGGCGTGCTGCCTGTCGACTTCCCCACGGGCAGCGATTTCGAAAAGAATCGCTGGACGCCCGGGATCTACGACAGCGTCGCGCTGCTGCTGAGCGGCAATCCCGTGATCGAAAGTGTGCAGGTTGCGCCGCATATCGACACCGGGCAGATCACCGTCCAGACCAGGGTGCAGAACTACGGTTCGGCAAGCGCGCGGTTCACGCTTGCGCAGCATGTGCGTACCTGGCATGGCGGGCAGGAATCCGGACATGCCGCGTTGCACGCGGAGCTAGCGCCGGGCGAGGAGAAGACCTGGACGCAAACCGTCGCGATACCCGCCGCCGAGTTGTGGACGCCGGAGCATCCGTTCCTCTATATGCTCGAAACCGCGACCGGCGGCGACAGCGCTGCAACCCGCTTCGGGATGCGCGAATTCCGTTTCGACACGCCCACGCGGCGCGCCTATCTGAACGGCAAGATCTATTTCCTGCGTGGCTCGAACATCACGCTGCACCGCTTTTTCGAAGATCCGCTTTCGGGCGCCCTGCCGTGGGACGAAGCGTGGGTGCGCAAGCTCCTCATCGATATTCCGAAGCAGATGAACTGGAACAGCTTTCGCTTTTGCATCGGTCCGGTGCCTGACAAGTGGCTGGACATCGCGGACGAGGCCGGTCTGCTGATCCAGAACGAATTCTTCATCTGGACAGGAAGTCCGGATTGGGGCAAATACAGCCGAAATTGGAACGCGGTCGAGATGATCCGTGAGTACGGCGAGTGGATGCGCGACAACTGGAATCACCCGAGCGTGGCGATCTGGGATGCGAATAACGAATCGCTCGATCCCATCTTCCGGGAGAAGATCATCCCTGCCGTGCGCGGTCTGGACCTTTCGAACCGGCCGTGGGAGAACAGCTACAACGGCGCGGTTGGGCCGGACGATCCGGTGGAGGACCATCCGTACCTGTTCCAGAAAGGCAGCGAGAACAAAGATGAGAAGCCTTTCGAGGTGACGGAAATGGAAGGTCTGTCCGGCAGCGGGCGCGCGGGCAGCACGCCCACCGGGCACGCCATGATCAACAACGAATACGGCTGGCTGTGGTTGCTGCGCGACGGCACCCCCACGGAGCTAACGGGCAAAGTGTACGAGCATCTGCTGGGCGCCAACGCCAAGCCCCAGGACCGGCTGGCGCTGGATGCCTATCTGCTGGGCGGACTCACCGAGTTCTGGCGCGCACATCGCAAATACGCCGGCGTTCTGCACTTCGTCTATCTGACGGCTTGCTATCCGGGCGCCTATACTTGCGACAATTTCCAGGATGTGGCTGCGCTGAAACTGGAGCCGCACTTCGCGGACTACATGCGCGAGGCGTTCAAACCGTTGGGCGTCTATCTGAATTTCTGGCAGCCCACGTTGAAGCCCGGCGCCGATAAGCGGATCGTCGTGATGGTGGTGAACGATGCGTACGAAAGCGCGCAAGGCAAGCTGGTGCTGACGCTCGAGCGCGAGAACGGCGAGCAGCTTGCGCGCCAGGAAACAGCCTTCGCGGTGCCGGCGTTGGGCCAGCAGACCTATCCGATCGAGTTTCACGTTCCGCAAACCAGCGGCGCGTGTATCCTGAAAGCAGCCGCGTACGGCGGCCAGCCGGAGCCAACCATCAGCCGCCGCAAGGTGACGGTAAAGGACGACACGCACTAAGCCCGACAGATCCCCATATGGAAGAGACGAACCATCCCAAGCACGAGCTTTCCCGCACCCTGCGCCCCATGTATGCGCGGCAATGGCTGCTCGGACCCGCTCCCCGCCATTCGATCCCCGACGACGGCATGCCGCCCTCGACCGCCTATCATCTCATCCACGACGAACTGATCGTGGACGGCAGCTCGCGTTTCAACCTCGCCACGTTCTGCGGCACTTGGATGGAGCCGGAAGCCAACAAGCTGATGGCCGAAACGTTCGACAAGAACATGATCGACAAGGACGAGTATCCGCAGACGGCTGAAATCGAGATGCGGTGCGTCCACATGCTGGCGGAGTTGTGGCACGCACCCGACGCGGCCAATGCGCTGGGAACGTCCACAATCGGTTCGAGCGAAGCATGCATGCTCGGCGGGCTGGCGCTGAAATGGGCATGGCGCGAGAGGATGCGCAAAGCCGGCAAGCCGTGCGACAAGCCGAACCTGGTTCTCGGCACGAACACGCAGGTCTGCTGGCACAAGTTCGCGCGCTACGGGGATGTCGAAGAGCGCGCCGTGCCGATGGAAGGCGACAGTTACGTGACGGATCCGGAGCGCGCCGCGGCTGCCTGCGACGGGAACACCATCGGCGTGGTCGCGGTGCTGGGCAGCACCTTCACCGGCGAATACGAAGATGTGGAGGCGCTGAGCGCCGCACTCGACCGGCTGCAGGAGCGGACCGGCCTCGACATCCCGATTCATGTCGATGGCGCGAGCGGCGCGTTTGTGGCGCCTTTCCTTCAGCCGCACGTGCGCTGGGATTTTCGTTTGCCGCGGGTGAAGTCGATCAATACGTCAGGCCACAAATATGGCCTGGTCTACCCGGGCGTCGGCTGGGTGATCTGGCGTGAAGTTTCGAATCTGCACGCCGATCTGATCTTCAACGTCGATTATCTTGGCGGTACCATGCCGACGCTGGCCATCAATTTCTCTCGTCCCGCGAGCCAGATCGTCGCGCAATACTATAATTTGATCCGGCTGGGCACTTCCGGTTATCGCGCCGTTCATCAGGCCTGCCAGGATGTGGCGCTGCACCTGGCCAGTGAGATCGCGAAGATCGGGCCGTTCGAACTGGTCAGTCATGGCACGGATCTTCCGGTGTTTGCGTGGAAGCTGAAGGAAGACGCGCATTGGTCGCTCTACGATCTGGCCGACCGGTTGCGCGATCGCGGCTGGCAGGTGCCTGCTTATCGCATGCCCGCGAATCGCGAGGACCTGGTGGTGCAGCGCGCGGTGATCCGCAACGGATTCACGCGCGATCTGGCCGACATGCTGGTGAAAGACATACGGCGGCACCTGGATTGGTTTGCTGCGCAGCCCGGACTGAAGCCGAAAATCGACGGGGGGCAGTTTCATCACTAACGAATGCGACTCATTCAACTCAGCGGACCCGAAGGGCGACGGCTCGGCGAGGTAGAGGACGAGCAGATCAGGCTCTTCGGCTCCTGCCATTCGGTTCACGCGCTGGCTACGGCCGCGCTTGAGTCGGGACGCTCGCTCGCCGCCCAAGCCGAGCGGGATCTCAGCGGCACGTTGCTCGATTATGCCGGGATCTACGAGGGCCGCTCCGAGTGGCGGATTCTGCCGGCGGTCGATCATCCCGGCGAGCCCGCGCGCTGCCTGGTGAGCGGCACGGGACTCAGCCACATCCGCAGCGCCTCGAATCGCCAGGCCATGCACGCCGCGGGCGGGCAGCTCACCGACAGCATGCGCATGTATCAGACGGGCTTGGAAGGCGGCAGGCCGGCCCCCGGAGCCGTGGGAGTGGCGCCGGAGTGGTTCTACAAAGGCTCGGGCACGGTCCTGCGCGCCCACAACGAGGTGCTCGACGTGCCGCCTTACGCGGATGACGGCGGCGAAGAACCGGAGATCGCCGGCGTGTACATCATCGACTCCTCCGGCGCACCGCGCCGCATCGGGATGGCGGCGGGCAACGAATTCTCCGACCATCAACTCGAGAAGAAGAATTACTTGTATCTGGCCGCGTCGAAGCTGCGCACCTGCGCCATCGGTCCGGAACTGGTAACCGAGCCCGACTTCACGAAAGTCACTGGCGAAGTCGCGATCTTGCGGGGTGGCGAGCGTATCTGGTGGAAAGCGCTGCAAACCGGCGAGTCCGTGATGTGCCACAGCCTCGCCAACATAGAGCATCACCACTTCAAATTCGCGGCGCATCGCCGGCCGGGTGATGTGCACATTCACTTCTTCGGCGCCGACGCATTCAGCTTCGGCGAGGGAATACAACTCGCGGATGGCGATGTAATGGAAGTGCACTTCGAAGGGTTCGGCAGGCCTTTGCGCAACACGTTACGTGCGGAAGCCAAGCCGAATTCGCTGGTTGCTGTTCGTCCGGTTTAACTGGGCGGAGCACAGGCCCAATGGCCTGCAGAGGCCTCGTAGGCCGCCCGAATTGCCGTGCTACTTCTTCGCCGCCGCCAGCGCTTTGATCTCGGCCGGCAGATCGAAACGATCGGCCGGAATATCCGGGTTGTGCTTGACGGATTGAATCTTCACCAGGATATCGGTGCCGGGAAGCTTCTGTGCAATAGTGTGGGGCGTCAGAATGCCGCCCTCATCACGGTAATCGCTGAGCGCGATCTCGGCCGTAGCTGAGCCATCCTGAGTCGTTACCGGCAGAGTAACTTTGAGCAGCAGGCCCGAGCTCTTATCAAAGTACCGGGTCTCGACGCTGCCTTCGTTCGGAGTGAGCAGCAGTTTATAGCAGGCCTTCCCGTCGACGTCCTCCGTCCCGGCGAGCTCGGCTTTCTTGTAGAAATCGCGCCAGTGCGACTCCATGTGCAGCGCGGCATTGCGCAAAGCCGTGGAGCGCTCGTCACCCTGCTTCAGGCGCGCACCCTGCATGCCGTCCATGGCCCAGGCGATCGAACCGTTGGTGCCCTCTTCGAATTTGCCGGCCTGGAACTCGACGACCGTGTAGGACTTATCGGGAGCGGCTCGATAACTGGTTAGCGTTCCGCTCAGGCCCATGCTGGTGATTTCGAGCGTGCCCGACGCCATCTCGGATTTGATTTTGTCGTAAGCGGCCTGGCCGCCGGTGACTTCGATGTACCGGTCCATGATGGCTTCCGGTTTCATGTCGTCGGCCGCCAATGCCGTGCCGGCCAAGACCAGATAGACTGAACACGCGATGCGAAGACGAAGGCGCATCAAATCATCCTTTCGACGCAGTTGCTAAGTTCAAGTCTAGCGCCATTCCGGCAGCGCGACGGTCAGCGGGAAGGCTCGCGCCGGACCGGCATCGGGCGCGTATCCTTGCGGGCCGCGCTGTCCAGCATTGCCGCGTGCCGGCGCAGGTTGCGGGCGTGGCACTGTAAGGACGCCGCGAGTCGTTCGAGTTCGCAGGCAAGCGATTGCAGTCCTTGGGCATTCGCTGAACGAAGCTCGCTCGGACGCGGAAGGCGTATTACTTTGGTCATTGTGTTCCTAACGATCCACCGGCCAACGAATGCAATCTCCGGGCCACGAGATTTCCACACGAAAACAGTCCTCTCCGACGGGTTGCGTTTCCCGCATGAGACTATTAACACAAGATGATCTCACCAAAGAGATCGACGGAGGCGGGATTGCGCCCGCGCCGGCTGGCCGCTAAGGCAAAACGTCCGCGCGGCATCTGGCGGCGCGCCTTGTTCGCGATTGTCGCTCTGGTGATCGGCGCCTACGCGTTCTGCGGGTTCGCCCTGCTGTTGCTGAAATGGATCAACCCGCTCACCACCATGGTGCAGATCGAGCGCCGTGTCCAAGCGATGATCCACCGCAGGCCCTACCGCAAACGATATGCCTTCGTGCCGTTGAGCCGTATCTCGACAGAGCTGCAGCACGCCGTCATTGCTTCTGAGGACGAGCGCTTCTTCCAGCACAAGGGCATCGACTTTACGGAGCTGAATAAGGTGGTGGATAAAGATCTCGACCGGGGCCGGTTGGGCCGCGGCGCATCCACCATCACGCAGCAACTGGTGAAGAACTTGTTTCTGTCGACCAGCCGGTCGATCGTGCGCAAAGCCGTCGAGTTCACCATCGCTCCGCCCGCCGACTTCATTCTTGGCAAGCGCCGCGAGCTGGAGCTATATCTCAACGTGATCGAGTGGGGACCCGGCATCTATGGCGCGGAAGCCGCGGCCAATTATTACTACCACCTGCCGGCGGCGCGCCTCGATCGCGACCAAGCCGCGCGCTTGGCGTCCATTATTCCTTCGCCCCTGACGCGCAAGCCCGCGCGCATGAACGATCTGAGCGCCGGCATTCTGGAGAAGATGCGCAATATGCGCTGGTGACGCGTGCTACGCGGCGCGCCGGGCGTTCACCGCCGCGCCGATAATGGCGAGATCGGTGCTGCTGGCGATGGTCTCAAACAGGCTGCCTTGCAGCGGAGTCATCTTCACCATTTCGTGAATGTACTGCGCGATCAGGCCAAGATCGATGTAGCGCGCATTCGGCCCCATGATAAAGAACTTGCCGGGCCCATCCAGATGAATGCTGCTGGCTGAGGCGGCGGCCAGCGCGCGGTGCCAGCGCTTCACGAACGTGCTGCAGCGCGCGTCGCCTTCGTGCGCCGCGGCGAAGACTTCTTCCGGCTCCATGTCGAGAAACCGCAGCCGCATGGCGCGATGCCCCATGATGCCTTCCAGATGCCCCACGCCGCCGCATCCGCAGAAGTTCTCCTTAGGATCGAGCGAGACCACCATGTGGCCGCCTTCCCAGATCCCCTCCACGCGCGGATAGCGCCCGAAGCCGACTCCGTCGCCGAGGTACCAGATGCGGATCAGCTTTTCCAAATGGCCGCGAGTAGCCGCCACGCCGGCAGCGATGGCGTCGGCGTCGTTCAGGATCAGCACAGAGGCTTTCAGACCGCCGCGGGCGAGCACGCCGCACAGCACGGACTGAAACGAGAAGCCCTTGATCTGTTGCAGATTCGGCGATTCCTCCACCACGCCGTTTCGGATCACCCCAGGGAAGCCAACGCCCACGATGTCGACCGGGCTGTCGGCCGCGCACAACAAAACCTGCTGCCCAATCAGTTCCGCGATCTCGTCCCCGGTCATGGTGCGGAGCGCGTCGGGATTCTCAGTCAGTTCGGGGAAGACCCGGATTGGGCCGGCGACTGCGTTGTTCTCCACCGCTCCCACCGCGACTTGCCTGGTCGCCAGAACGCCGATTGTTAGCCCCATGCTATTTCTCCAGTCTTATCACGCTTAGAGCCGCGTTAGTTTGTTCAGGCCGTTGAACGCGGCGGCCTTATAACACTCGGCCAGCGTCGGGTAGTTAAAGACCGTATCTACGAAGTACTCCACAGTGCCTTTCAGAATCATGACGGCCTGGCCAATGTGCAACAACTCGGCCGCCCCTTCGCCGATGATATGCACGCCCAAAATCTCCTTGGTTTCCCGATGGAAGATGAGCTTCAGGCGGCCAGTCGTATCCCCGCGGATCTGGCCGCGCGCGATCTCCCGATAAAAAGCCACGCCTACTTCATAGGGGACGTCCTCATCGGTCAACTGTTCCTCCGTCTTGCCGATGAACGATATCTCGGGAATCGTGTAGATGCCGTACGGATAGGTCGCCGGGTTCGAATGTACGGGCAGTCCGAGCGCGGTGGCCGCCGCGATGCGGCCCTGCTCCATCGAGACGGAAGCCAGACTGGGGAAACCGATCACGTCGCCCACCGCGTAGATGTGCGGTTGCTTGGTGCGGTACGAGGCGTCCACCGGGATGCGGCCGCGGCTATCGGCCTCCAGTCCCGCGGCGGGCAAATTGAGTTCTTCCACGTTGCCCTGGCGGCCGACGGCGTAGAGCAGCGCGTCGCCCGAGATCTTCTTCTTGCTCATCAGGTTCGCCACCACACCCGTGGGCGTAGCTTCCACGCTCTCCACTTCCTCGTTCAGCCGCATGGTCACGCGGTGGTCGCGCAAATGATATGACAGCGCCTCGATAATCTCTGCATCGGCAAACTCCAGCAGTCGCGGCCGCTTCTCCACCAAGATCACGCGCACGCCCAAGGCGGCGAACATGCAGGTGTACTCGACCCCAATCACGCCGCCGCCCACCACGATCAGGATCTTGGGAATCTCCTGCATCTCGAGGATCTGATCGCTATTGATGATCGTGCGGCCGTTCAAAGGAACCTTTGGAGAAACGGCGGGCTTGGTGCCTGTGCCAATGATGATGATGCCGGCCTCGTAGTCCGCTACGCCGCGGCTGTTCTCCACGCGTACGTGCGTGGCATCTACAAAGCGGGCCGTGCCATAAATTACTTCAATTCCGTTACGCGAAAGCTGGGCTTGCGTAATGTCTGTTTCGGTCTTGATCACGTGCTGCACGCGGAAGCCCAGGTCCGCCATGCTGATTTTCTCTTTCACGCGATAGCTGACGCCGTAAATGCCTTGATAGTTGAATCCGGACAGATGCAGCACGGCCTCGCGCATCGTTTTGCTGGGAATGGTACCCGAATTGATGCAGGTGCCGCCAACCACTTCGCGCCTTTCGACCAGGGCAACGCGCTTCCCGGATTTGGCTGCCTGTATGGCCGCGCGCTGCCCGGCCGGACCGGAACCGATGACGATCAGATCATAAGTTTGCATAGCGGGTCGGGGTGCTCATCCATCTTACCGGATTTCGAATCGGCCGCCCGAAGAATCTGCGATGCCCACCCACATCTCCGGCCCGATGGTAAATTGTCTCTGTGATCGTCGCTGGAGTAGATTTCGGGACGCTGAGCGTCCGCGTATCCATATTCGATAGCGCAAAAGGACGGCTGGGATCGGCCACCGGCGAGTATCCGCTGGCGCGCAAGAAGGACGACCCGGACCATGCCACACAATCGCACCGGGATCACATGCAGGCGCTGGCCGTCGCGATGCGGGGAGCGCTCGCCGCTGCCGGCGTAGAAGGCGCCGGGATCGCGGCGCTGGCGCTCGATACCACCGGATCGAGCGTGATCCCCGTCGGCGAAGGTTTGGAGCCGCTCGACGACTATTACCTCTGGTGCGACCATCGCGCCAAGGGCGAAGCCGCCGAAATCACCGCCGCCGGCCGGCGCGAGAAGCTCGAAGCTCTGGAATGGTGCGGCGGCGTGTATTCCTCAGAGTGGGGATTCTCAAAGCTGCTGCACTGGCTGCGCCACAGTCCCGCCAAGCGCGACCGTATGGCCACCGCGCTCGAGCACTGCGACATGGTCGCCGCCGTGTTGTGCGGCATCACCGACCCGCGCCAGGCGCCGCGCAGCATTTGTGCGATGGGTCACAAGTGGATGTGGAACCGCGAACTCGGCGGCCTTCCGCCGGAAGCGTTTCTCGAGAAAGTCGACCCACTGATGGCGGGCGTGCGCGCGAAACTCGACGGCCGCTATGCGACTTCGGACCAGATCGCCGGGCACTTGTCGCCGGAGTGGGCTGCGAAGCTAGGGTTGCGCGCGGGCATCCCGATTCCGGTGGGCGCCTTCGATGCGCACTGGGACGCGATCGGCGCGGGCGTGCGCGAAGGCGACGTGGTGAACGTAGTGGGCACCTCCACCTGCATCATGGCAATCGCCAAACAGGTGGACCTGATTCCGGGCGTCTGCGGCGTGGTCAAAGGATCGATCCACCCTGAGTATTTCGGGATCGAGGCGGGCTTGTCGGCGACCGGCGATATTTTCGAAGCCATCGCGCGGCGCGCCGGATCGACGGTCGCGGCGCTTTCCGAAGGGCTTGAAGAGTATCGCGGCGGCCAGACCGGCTTGCTGCGGCTCACCTGGGATAACGGTGATCGCACCGTGCTGGTAAATGCGGAATTGGGCGGCGTGACGCTGGGCTGGAACCTGACGCACACCGCGCAGGACGAATTATTCGCCGCGATCGAAGGCACCGCTTTCCACACGCGCGTGATTCTCGAACGCATGGCCGAGCACGGCGTGGCAATCCGCCGCGTCATCAACGGCGGCGGCATTCCCCGCAAGAACGAAACGCTCAACCGCGTCTACGCGAATGTGTTGAACATGCCCGTGCTGGTGCCGGAGGGCGATGTGACCAGCCTGGGATCGGCGATCATGGCGTTCATGGCGGCCGGCGCTTTCCAAACAATCGAGGCGGCGCAGCAGGTGCTCTGCCCGCCGTTCCGCACGATCGCTCCGGAGGCGCCATCGAGCGCGGCCTACGAGCGGTTGTATCCTTTGTACCGCAAACTCTATTTCGGCTTCGGCAACCCGGGCGCGGAAGCCGTGGCGATCGGCGGCGTACTGCCCGCCTTGCGCAAGCTGGCGGCGGAGATCCGAAAATGATTCACTCGAGACGTGATTTTCTGCGCGCGGCCGCGGCAGGCTTGGCGTGTGCGCCGGCGCTGCGATCGGCCGGAAGCGAGGCGCTGATCGAGGTCCTGGTGGACGAGCCGATCGCTACAATTGCGCCGCAGATCTATGGCCACTTCGCGGAGAATCTGGGCGGCGTGGTTTACGACGGTATCTGGGTGGGTGAAGATTCGCCGGTGCCCAATATTGGCGGCGTGCGCAAGCAACTGGTGGAAGCGTTGCGGCGCATCCATCCGCCGGTGGTCCGCTGGCCGGGCGGCTGCTTCGCCGACAGCTACGATTGGCGCGATGGCACGGGACCCCGCAACCAGCGTCCGCGGCGCACGAATTTCTGGTTGGACGCGCGGGAATGGGCTAAGAACCGGCCCCACTCCGGTCCGCAAATCTACGATCCCAACCAGTTCGGCACCGTCGAATTTGCGCGATTCTGCAAGCTCGCCGGTGCGCAGCCGTATCTCGCGGCGAACATGCGCGGCATGACCGCCCTCGAGTTCGATCGCTGGGTCGAGTATTGCAACTCGCCCGCGGGCTCGACCACCTTGGCCGATAAGCGCGCGGCCGATGGCGCGCGGGAGCCGCTCGACGTCCGCTATTGGGGCGTCGGCAACGAAGCCTGGGGCTGCGGCGGCAACTTCGTTCCGGAAGACTACGCCACCGAATTTCTGCGCTTCACGGCCTGGGTCCCGGGATACGATGTGCCCCTGGCTTTCGTCGGATCCGGCCCGGACGGCAACAATCGCGACTGGACGCGGCGGTTCTTCGCCAAGCTGGCGGAGAAGGGCGCGGTGGGCAGTATGTGGGGCTGGTCGATGCATCATTACGCCTGGAACGCGACCGGCGGACGCGTCACGGATTGGCTGGCCGCCAAGGGCGACGCGCTCCAGTTCGACGCCACCCAATATTACGAGATCCTACGCGAGGCGGCGCTCATGGATTCGTTTATTACGAGCCAATGGGAAGTGATGGCCGAGCATGACCGGCAGCATCATGTAAAGCTGGTGGTGGACGAGTGGGGCGCCTGGTATGCTTCCGGCACCGAACCTTTCCCCGCGGCGCTGCTCGGGCAACAGAGCACCATGCGTGACGCGGTGCTGGCGGGATCTACGCTGAATACCTTCAACGGGCATGCGGATAAGATCGGCCTCGCGGCCATCGCCCAGTTAGTAAATAACCTGCAGGCTCTATTTCTTGCACATGAAGACAAATTCTGCGTGACACCGACTTACCATGTCTTCGATATGTACGCCGCGCATCAGGGGGCGCAGTCGCTGCGCACAGTGACTACAGCGCCTACGATTTATAAGGGACTGGCTGGTCTGTCCTGCTCCGCGTCGCTGCGCGGAAAAGCGCTGACGGTCACGGTGGCAAACCCGAGTATCGACCAGCCGCGCGAGGTGGATATCAGGCTGCGCGGCGCGAGCGTCGCCTCGGCCACGGCCGTTGTCTTAGCTGCCGCGGACGTGCACGCGCACAATAGTTTCGAGAATCCGCACGCCGTGGAACCCCGCACGGAGCCGGGCTTGCTGCGCCGCTTCCCGCCCGCATCTGTGACTAAGTTGGAAATCACATTGGTGTGACATGCTGAAAGAACTCCGCGAGCAAGTATTGGAAGCTAACCTGGAACTGGTCCGCCGGGGGCTGGTCATTTACACGTTTGGCAATGCCAGCGGGATTTCCCGCGGCGATGACCTGGTGGCGATCAAGCCCAGCGGCGTGCCCTATGACACGATGCGGCCGGATGACCTGGTGATCACCGATCTCGACGGACGGATCGTGGAAGGCACGCTGCGGCCATCCTCGGACTTAGCCACGCACCTGGTGCTATACCGCGCGTTTCCGCGCATCGGCGGGGTGGTGCACACGCATTCCCGCTATGCTACGTCGTGGGCGCAGGCGCGCCGTCCGATCCCCTGCTTGGGCACCACGCATGCGGACTATTTTCGCGGTCCCGTGCCGGTGACGCGTGCCATGTCGCCGCAGGAAATCGCGGCCGCCTATGAAGCGAATACCGGTGAGGTCATCGCCCAGCATTTTGCCCCGGGCGACGCCATGGATGTGCCGGCGGTGCTGGTGGCGGGACATGGTCCGTTTTGCTGGGGGCCGACCGCAGCCGAGGCGGCGCACAACGCTGTGATCCTGGAATACGTTGCAGAGATGGCGCTCTATAGTGTCACGCTGGCGGAGAATGCCGAGGAGTTACACCCCGCGCATCTGGATAAACATTTCTTACGCAAGCATGGCGCCGGCGCTTATTACGGTCAGAAATCAGGAACCCACTGAGAAGCGGTAGACCGTAGTCTGGTGATACGTCTCGCCAGGCTTGAGTTCCGACGTCGGAAAATCCGGGTGATTCGGAGAGTCCGGATAGTGCTGCGTCTCCAGGCAAAGGGCCGACCGGCGCCCGTAGACCTTGCCGCCTTTCCCGTGAATCGTGCCATCCAGGAAGTTGCCCGTGTAGAACTGGATCGCCGGCTGCGTAGTCAATACTTCCATCACCCGGCCGGATGTCGCCTCAGTCACTCGCGCCGCGAGCGACAGTCCGTCACCCGTGCGGTTCAGGACGAAGTTATGATCGTAGCCGTGCCCCAGCATGATCTGCTCGTCGTTCGAGTTGATGCGTTCGCCGATCGCGTGCGGCTGGCGGAAATCGAACGGCGTCCC